>NZ_JARZHI010000023.1:0-161634 GCF_029946465.1 Polyangium sorediatum | reverse complement strand
GGCGCGGGTGGCGCGGGCGGAGCGGGTGGCGCCGGCGGCGCGGGCGGAGCCGGCGGCGCGGGGGGCGCGGGTGGCGCGGGCGGAGCCGGCGGCACCTGATTTGCCAAAATCGAGAATACGCACGCAACCTTGCGTGACGTATCAGGCCTCGCGGAGCCGACGGCGCGTTATGCTGCGAGGGGAAAAGTCCATTCCTTTTCCGAAAAAAGCCACGAGGTAGGGAAGTAGGGCCCAATTCCCACCATTTCAGCGGCGCCGCTCCTCGTGTAGAAGAGAGCTTCCGTTACGTATGACTTTCCAGGCTCGTCCCTCGGCGAGGCTGGAACCACCCACGAGGCCGCTCATGCCGCGAACGCGAAGACGACTCGGAAAGCATCTTGGCTCCATTGGTCTGGTGTCTCTGGCCGCGCTCGGCGCGGTCGGGTTCACCGGTTGTATTGCAGGGGAGGACGATGGTCCGTGCGTTTCGGACCAGATGTTCTTCGCCGAGCAGGTCTGGGCTCCGATCCTTTCGAACAACTGCATCGCCTGCCATACCTCGAACGGGGCCGCGAAGGACTCGAGCCTCGTGCTTCGAGGCAGCAGCGAAGCAGGCTTCCTCGACACGAACTACGACATCATGAAGAACGCGGCTGCCCTCCAGCAGGACGGCATGTCGCAGCTCCTCGCCATGCCCACCGGCGGCACCGCTTCCCGCAAGCATCCGGGCGGCGTGGTCATTCAGCCGGGCAGCGAGGAGTTCAAGGCGCTCGAGGGGCTCGTGAACCGCTTCAACGAGCCCTCGTCCTGCGAGACGAACCTCTCGGCCACGTTCACGGGCGTGCAGCTCGCGACGCCCGCCGAGACGCTGCGCAAGGCGGCGCTCTCCCTTGTCGGCCGGCTGCCCACCGTGGAAGAAGAAGACGCCATCGAGGCCGGCGGCATCCGCGCGCTCGATCCGATCCTCGATCAGATGATGACCGAGGAGGCGTTCTACACGCGCCTGAAGGAGGTCTACAACGACCAGTTCCTCACGGATCGCTACCTGGGGAACGAGGACGCGGTGCAGCTCCTCAACGACATCGATTATTACAACCCCTACTGGTACGACCAGTTCTTCGATGCCGCGAACGCCGATCCGAAGTCGATGGAAGACGGCATCGACAAGTACGGCGCCTGGAACGCCGACGACCTCTACAACAAGCTGCGTTCCTGGACGAACCGCGGCGTGGCGCGCGAGCCGCTCGAGCTCGTGGCCCACGTGGTGCGCGAGAACCGGCCGTTCAGCGAGATCCTGACGGCGAACTACATCATGGTGAACCCCTTCTCCGCGAAGGCGTTCATGCTGGGCGACCTTGCGTTCAAGAACGACGCCGACCCGAACGAGTTCATCGAGGCGCAGATCCCGACCCTGCCCCACGCCGGCGTGCTCACGTCGCCGATGTTCCTGAACCGCTTCCCGACGACCGAGACGAACCGGAACCGGGCGCGCGCGCGCATGGTCTACCAGTTCTTCCTCGGCACCGACATCCTGAAGACCGGCCAGCAGCCGCTCGATCAGACGCTCATCACCGAGGTCAACCCGACCCTCAACGCGGCCGCCTGCCAGCAATGCCACGTCGAGATCGATCCGGTCGCCGGCGCGTTCCGTCACTGGAACGGCCGCGCCGCCTACGACCCGATGACGCCTCCGCTCGACGACATGCGTCCGCCGGGCTTCAAGGGCGAAAAGACGCCGTACGAGACGCTGCCGCAAGGCCTGCAGTGGCTCGCCCCGCGCGTCGCCGCCGACCCGCGCTTCGCCCTCTCGGCCGTGTACATCATCTTCGAAGGCCTCACGGGGCAAAAGCCGCTCGTCGCGCCGCAGGACCGCAAGGCGACCGACTTCTCGACCGAGTTCCAGGCGTACCTCGCCGAGTACACGGAGTTCAGCAAGATCGCGCGCGAGTTCGAGGCTTCGAACTACGACCTCAAGGTCGTCGTGAAGCAGATCGTCCACTCGCCGTATTTCCGCGCGAAGAACAGCGGCTCGCTCGACGCGGGCGGCAAGGCGCGGCTCGGCGAGGTCGGCATGGGCCGCCTCGTCACGCCCGAGCAGCTCCACCGCAAGATCCAGGCAGTCCTCGGGTATCCGTGGCGCCCTCGCTCCTACGAGGACAACGGCGGGACCTACGATTACCTGCTCCGCAGCGACGCCTACCGCATGCTCTACGGCGGCATCGATTCGGCCGACGTGATCAAGCGCGTGATCAGCCCGAACGGCATCATGGCGAACATCGGCGAGCGCATGGCGAACGAGATGTCCTGCATCGCGGTCCCGCGCGACATGTGGAAGCCGACGGAGGAGCGCACGCTCTTCCCGTACGTCGAGACGAGCTTCGAGCCGGAAGACAAGAACGGCTTCCCGGTCGAGCCCGCCGTCGTGGCCATCAAGAAGAACATCCAGTTCCTCCACAAGCACATCCTCGGCGAGACGCTGCCCGACGGGCATCCCGAGATCGAGCGCACCTACAAGCTCTTCCTCGAGACGTACCGCGAAGGCGTGAAGGGCATGAGCGACATGTCGCAGCCCGAGGGCAAGTACTCGACGTGGCTGGCCGGCCCGTGCCGCGTGGAGAACGACTACTGGACGCGTACGCCGCTGCCCGAAGAGGATCGCCTGCGCGAGGATCCGACCTACGTCATCCGGTCCTGGATGACGGTCGTGACGTACATGCTGTCGGACTACCACTTCCTTTACGAGTGAGAGGCGAGCCCCATGGACCGAAGAGATTTCCTCAAGATTGCATCGACGGCAGGGCTCGGCGTCGCCGCCAGCACCATCCCGTTTGCCAGTGAAGCCGGAGCAGCGCCGTATACCGGCAAATTCTGGGTCATGATCCACGCCGGCGGCGGCTGGGACGTCACGAGCCACTGCGACCCGAAGGGCGCGAAGGGCGAGAGTGATCCCGACCCGATGAACCATTACCTCGAGACGACGATCGGGACGGCGGTCGGGAGCAAGAGCAAGCTCCCGATGCGGTACGCCCCGGACCCGGGCGGGGCAAACAAGGCGTTCTTCGACAAGTACGTGAACGACCTCATGGTCCTGAACGGCGTCGATACGTCGACGAACAGCCACGACGTCGGCACGCGCGTGACGTGGGCGGGCACCTTGGCCGAGAACAAGGCCTCGTTCGCGGCGCTCACGGCCGCGGTCGCGGGCGGCTCGCTGCCGATGGCGTACATCTCGTACGGCGGCTACGACACGACCGCCGGCACCGTGGCGGTGACCCGCGTGGGCAACGTCGACGCGATCCGTCGCATTGCCTACCCGAACGTCATCGACCCGATGAACGACCCGAACAAGACGCCGTACTACACGGACGAGACCGAGGCGCGCATCGCCGAGACTCGCTCCGCGCGGCACATGGCGTACGCCGAGAAGCAGAACCTGCCGCGCATCAAGCAGTCGATGGGCATGCTCTACACGGCGCGCTCGGGGCAAAACGAGCTCAAGAAGCTGACCGAGTATCTGCCGGCGCAGCTCGAGAACTCGAACCTCCGTCGCCAGGCGCAGATCGCGCTCGCCGCCTACCGCGCCGGCATCTGCGTCAGCGCGAACCTCGGCATCGGCGGGTTCGACACGCACGGCAACAATGACGACCAGCAGTTTGGCCGCCTGGCCGAGCTCTGGGACGGCATCGACTACCTCGTCGAAGAGGCGAAGGCGACGGGCGTCTGGGGCAACATGGTGATCGTCGTCGGGTCCGATTTCGCCCGCACGCCGGGGTACAACTCCGGCAACGGCAAGGACCACTGGTCGATCACGAGCATGCTGCTCATGGGCGCGGGCATCCCGGGCAACCAGGTCATCGGCAAGACGACCGAGCGTCACAACCCGATGAACATCGACCCGAACACGCTCGAGCCCGTCGAGGGCGGCGGCCTCCGCCTGAAGCCCGGCCACGTGCACCGCGCGTTGCGCAGGCTCGCGGGGATCGATCAGAGCGAGGTCGCGGCGCGCTCCCCGATCAAGGAAAAGGAAGATC
Source organism: Polyangium sorediatum (assembly GCF_029946465.1). NCBI lineage: Bacteria > Pseudomonadati > Myxococcota > Polyangiales > Polyangiaceae > Polyangium > Polyangium sorediatum. The sequence goes on along the minus strand of NZ_JARZHI010000023.1, from coordinate 157,624 downwards.
TGCCGCTGTTCGGCTGATCGAGAGCGCGATTCGTCGCTCGAAAGGAGAAAGCCTCCTCGGTTCGTCCGAGGGGGCTTTTTCGTTTGGGTCGTGTCCGATCACGCCGCGAGCGGCATCGAGAAGGAAAACGCGCTCCCCCGGCCCACCTCGCTCTCCACCCAGATGCGGCCGTGGTGCTGCTCGATGATCGCCTTCGACAGGTAGAGGCCGAGCCCCAGCCCGACGTAGGAGCCCGTCCGTACGCTCACGCCGGGGACGCGATAGAATCGATCAAAGACGCGGGGAAACGATTCTTTCGGGATGCCCGGCCCCCGGTCCCGCACCGTCACGATCGCCTCCGTGCCGGACCGCTCGAGCGAGAGCTCCACGGGCTCCTCCGCCGCCGAGTATTTGAATGCATTGGCGAGCAGATTGGCGATCACCTGCCCCGTCCTGTCCTCGTCCGCGAAGACACAGACGGGCTCCTCCGGCAGGTGGAGCGAGACCGGGCGCCGCGCCGCCTGCGATTGCTCGGCCCCGGCGCTCGTGCAGATGGAGCGGAGATCGCAATAGGTCTCCTGGAGCGTGAGCTTGCCGGCGGCGATCGCCGATACGCTCAGCATTTCGTTCACGAGCCGCGTCATGCGATCGATCGAGCGGGAGAGCCCGTCGAGCCGCGCGGCGAGGCGTGGTTCGAGCGCCGTGAGCTCGCGGTGGACGAGCTGCACGTTGAGCTTCAGGCAGGTGAGCGGCGTGCGCAGCTCGTGGGAGGCGATCCCGAGGAACATGTCCTTGAGCCTCGACTCGGCCACGGCCTCCGCGTGGCGCTCCGCCGCGCGCAGGCTCCGGATGTCGGTGAGCGCGACGGAGATCTCGCGCGCGATGCGCTGGACGAAGGCGCCATATTCGTCGTCGAGGGGGCGCGCCGGGCGGAGGCCCACGACCAGCACGGCGGCGGGGCCCGGCGGCGAGCCGCCCGTCACCGGCAGGACCGCCGCGCGCGTCGGCGGGCCCGCCAGCGCGCTCATCACGCAGAGCCCGAGGCCCGCCGACGGAACGAGCCGCATCTCGTTCTCGCGCACCACGAACGCCATCTCCCAGGGACACCCGGGCGCGAGCGTGAACGCGCGGAGCGCCTCGGGCGCCTCGGCCGCGAGCCCTGCGGTGACGCGCAGCGTGGCCTTCTTGCCGGCCGGATCGAGCTCGTAGAGGAACGCGAAAAAGACGTCCTTCAGCGTGTAGGAGAGCGCCTTCGGCATGATCCGGTAGAAGTCGTCTTCCCTCTTCGCCGGGCGGAGCGCATCGACGAGCAGGCGCAACGCGCGCTCGCGCCGCGCGGCGAGCACCACGCCCGTCGTCTCCATGCCGCACATCAACGCGCCGCACACGGCGCCCTGGTCGTCGCGGATGGGGCTGAACGAGATCGACACGTACACCTCCTCGAGGTCGTTTCCTCGATCGAGGCGGAGCATGAGATCCTTGCCCGTCACCGGCTGCCCCGCGTGCCAGACCTGGCGGAGCGCCCATTCGAAGAAGTCCCAGCTCTCCGGCCACACCTCACGCGCGGGCCGCCCCATCGCGGCAGGGTGCTTGTGGCCGAGGAGCGGGGCGAACGCGTCGTTGTAGACGACCCTCGCGTGGGCCGGCTCGTCCCCGAGGAGCACGCAAAGCGGGAAGCCGCTCGCGAGCACCGTCTCGAGGACCACCTTCACCCGCGGCGGCCAGCTCGCGAGGGGTCCGAGCGGCGTCTCGGACCACGCGAGCCCCGCGACGAGGGCCCCCGCCGCGCCGGATCGCGCGATGAGATCCTGTGCGGTCGTCACGCCGCATCTCCCTCACATGTGTGGATCGAGGAGCACCTTCGCGTATCCGTCCTCGCGGCGGCTGAGCTTGGCGTAGGCCTCGGGCGCGGCGTCGAGCGGCAGCCTGTGGGTCACCACCTGGCTCGGGCGGGCCCGGCCGGAGGTGACGAGATCACGCAGGCGCGCGGAGTAGCGCATCACCGGCGTCTGGCCCGTCCCGAAGGAGATTCCTTTTTCCCAGAGCTTGCCGAACGAGATCTGGATCTCTCCCTTCTTCGCGTGTGGGTTTTTCCCGCCCGGGTCCTCCGGGACGTAGAGGCCGACGATGCCGATGTGGCCCGTGGGGTTGACCAGCCGGATCAGATCCTCGAGGACACGGTTGGGCTCCTCGTGGGAGGGGTCCGCCCAGTCGATGGCCTGGAAGCCGACGGCCTCGATGCCGGACATCACGCCATCCATCTTCGCCGTGGCGGTCCCCCGGGCTCTGCGGAGCGCGATGATCTGCTCCACCGGGTCGCCGCGCGAGAGGTCGATGGGCGTCGCGCCCATGGCCTCGGCGCGGGCGAGCCGGTCCGGCACGTAGTCGACGACGTAGATCTCGTCCGCGCCGCGCAGCGCCGACGCGTACGCCGAGAGGAGCCCGACGGGCCCCGCGCCGAAGACGGCCACGCTCATCCCCGCCTCCACCGCGGCCAGATCCGCGGCGAAGCAGCCCGTCGGGAACACGTCGGCGAGGAGGACGAAATCATTCTCGAACATGTCCCTGGGCTCGCCGGGGAGCTTCAGGCAGTTGGTATCGGCGAAGGGCACGCGGAGGTGCTCGGCCTGCCCTCCGCGGAAGGGGCCCATTCCCACGTATCCGTACGCGCCGCCGTGCGCGCTCGGGTTGACGTTGAGGCAGGCCGCCGTGTAGCCGCGAATGCAGTTGAAGCACGTCCCGCAGGAGATGTTGAAGGGCATCACGACGCGGTCGCCCGTCTTCACCCGCTCGACCGCGGAGCCGACCTCCTCCACGACGCCGAGCGGCTCGTGGCCGAGCACGGTCCCTGGCAGCGCGGCGGTGCGGCCTTCGTACATGTGCAGGTCGCTGCCGCAGATGGCGGCCGAGGTGATCTTCACGAGCACGTCGGTCGGCTCCTCGATGCGCGCATCGGCCACCTCCTCGACCGCGACCTCGGCCCGACCTTTGTAGACGACCGCCTTCACAACAAATGCACCCCGGTGGCAATGTCGCGTCGCCGGGTCTCGCGTCAAGTCGAGGCGCGATCGGCGCATGCGTATGCATGCATCCGCAGGGAATCCATCGTATCAAGCGATTGCGAGCGAGTCGCAGGCGGGCGTGGGAGCGGCCGCGGGCGCGCCCTCCCTCAGAAGATGCGCGGGAGGAGCCACGCGGCGACGGAGATCAGCCCGGCCGTGCCGACGAGCGGCCAGAAGCCTTTGATCTCGAAATCGTCGATGAGCTTGTCGGTGACGTAGAGCAAGATCGCGTTCACGAGCAGGCCGAACACGAGGTAGGGCAAGCCGAACGTGAGCAGGGCGGCGGGCAGGAGCACGATGGCGAGCACGACCTTGACGAGCCACCCGAAGAAAAGGTTGAGCAGCGCGAACGCGAACGCGATGCCGATCGCCGTGTTGCCCTTGCGGATCCGGACGCCGGGCATGACTGCGCTGGCGATGAGGACCGCGAGCCCCGCCGCGATGGCTTGACTGACGAACGTCTTCAACATGAACACCTCCTCCTGGGTGCCGGTCCCCCCCACATCGGTCGAGCCGTCCCGACCCTCTTCCTGGCGCAGATGCGCGCCTTGCACAACCCCACGATGGCCGCGGGACTTTGCTCCGAGGGTGTTTCCAGGCATCCCGTCGACGTTCGGACCTCACCCACCCACGGAACTCCCTCGGGGGCTCAGCGAGGTGACCTGGCGGCAGGAGGCCGCTTCCACGTCCGCCTGAGGCGGGACGTGCATTCGATGCGCCTCGTGCCTCGCGTGGACGAACGACCGCGCCAAACCCGTATCCCTACGTGGGACGGGCGGCCTCGGTCAGGGCTCGCCGTTGTCGGCGCAGTGTACAATCACGCATTCCTTGCGGTCGGACGCTCGCATCCGGCTGCACAGCGCGCCGATATCCGTATCCCTGTCGACCACGTCGCCTTCATGCGGCTCGATGGCGCCGACCTTGTACTCGACATTCTCCAGCGCCACCCACCTCCCGCTGAACTCATTCGAGCGGCACAGCTCTGCCCACTTCGTGCGCGTACCGTGTCGGTTTCGCATGGTAAGGACACATTAACGTTCTTTGCATTCCGGGGTCAATCTTGCTCGCAGTCGAGATACTGCTGCTCGCAGCAGGATTGTCACGGCCGCACGGTGGGGGGCACAATTCCCGAGGAGATCTGCGCAGGCGAAGCGTTTGCCCAGGTATGCGCTCGATCTGCTCGATCCTGCGGCGCCGCGCGAGCGGACGGGCTCATCGAGCGCGCGCCATTGGAATCAAGATGCGGGCCGCATCGCACAGCCGCGGGGCCCCTCCTCCTGCCTGCTCGGCTTCCTCTTGCCCCCTCCCCTCTCACGTACGGTCCCCGCCCAAGGAGGGATCCAATGCCAGGCCCCGGCTTCACCCACGTCCACGCTTCCCCCCTGGAGGCGAAGACGGCTCCTCCGACGGCGAGCGCGGCGGAAGCGCTGGACGCGCCATGACCGTCGTGGCTGCGTCGTCGTCGAGTTCCCGCAAGGTATTCATGCGCCTCCAATCGATAGAAAACGACCCCCAGGGGGGGACGATAAGGAGGAAGACTCGCCCAGAGAACCACTCCCCATCGTCCCCTCCTGGAGGTCGTTGTTGAAAAAGGGTCGTCGCCCGAAGACGGGGCGCCTTTCGGGCGCACCGCTCCCTTTCCGAAACCTGGTCATCCGGAACATGACGCAGTCGGGGCGCGCCGTGAAAGGCGCCCCGTCTACGAGCGACGAGCAACCCTCGGGGGAGGAGTCCTTCGCCCTCCGCAGGGAGATCGCATGCTATGGGCAGCCCATGGGAGAGGGGCGGCCTGCACGCAAACCTCTCTGCGAGCGGCGATGGACTCGTCGTCCCGTCACACCCAGGTATTCGCTCCAAGGCCCCCCGTCGTAACGCAGGGCCGTCGATTTTTTTCTGGGGCCTTACTTTGGGAGAGCGAACGGGTAGGTGCAGCAGAACGTGACCGCCGTGTTCATGTCCTCACGCGCCTCGCCGATCGGCTCGCCCCCGCTCGCGCTGCACGTGCCGGGCACGTACGTGAGATCCGTGATCGCCTTGCTGCCGACCGCGCGGCCAGCGGGCAGTATTTTGCCGCAACCGGTGTCCGTCGAGGCCAGCGGGACCTGGACCTCCGTCGACTGCAATGCACACGCCGGGTCCTCGTAGACATGCAACGACGCAACGCAAAGCCCATCCTCGGGCGCTCCGCACGTGCACGCGTTGCATCCCCGATCGTCGACCGGCTCCTTGTCGAACATCACGAACCGCGCGTACGAGTAGTTTCCGGGGCACGTGTGCTCGCCCGTCAGAGCAACGCACTGGAGCCAAGGGAGCGAGAGATCCTGCATGCATCGGCGGCTCTCGGGGCACGCGCCGTCGAGCTCCTCGACCTCGCACGCGAGACCCCCGAGAAGCCAGGACCTCTCCTTCGTGAACGCTGGCGTCTCGGCCGTGACTGCGCAGCCTTCTTCGATTGGACCCGGCAAGGCGGACGCACCGACGTACTGCGCGCACGGCTGCCCACCGCATTGGGCGCCAGCCGGGAGCGCGGCTTCGGACGTGCAGGACCCATCCCAGCCGGCCGGGCCGTCGAAAGGCACCGACATGCCGCCGCTCTGCTCGCATGCGTTCGTGCGGATCTCGATTGACGCGGGCAACCCCGAACACGTGCCCTCGGGCTTCTCGCAGCTACAGGACTCGCACGTCGCGGGCGGCGCGACGAGGCCGCTGTAGCGACGATACTTCTCATAGGGCACCTCCTTCGGGCAGAAGGCTGGCATATCGCTCGCGGGCCCAACCCAGAGGAGCATCGGCGTGCGTGGCCATGCTCCCGCCGGAGTTGCTGGCCCACCGGGATCGCCACTCGGTTCCGGAGCGCAGAAACCAGGGCATGGTGGGCCTGCGTCGGGGTCCTCCTCGGCCTCGGCGTCGTCGCCGGCGTCAGCGTCAGCGGCGGCATCTGTGCCCGCATCGATACACTCGGGATCAGGGAAAAGCGGATCCGGATCGCATTCGAATATGTTGACGTAGGGTGGGGCCGTGCATGCAGCCATTGCCACGACAGCCCCCGCAAAGACCCCGACAGAGCCGACCAGGAATCGCATAATTAAAACTCCCATCCACCGACAAAATGAGCGCCTGCCAATACCGGAGGTTGCTCAACGAGAACCGTTTTTCCGGCAACAATCTTGAGTCCGCGCGTAAGGCCCACGATGTCTGCCCCCGCCTGCATCGTGAAGGAACGCGTCAACCTCCACGTCGCCCCTACCCGCGCGCCTAAACCAGGCAGAAGGTTGGCGTACGACTCTCGCACGTAGCTCCCCTCGGCCCCCTCGATGTTGAGGACGCCCAAGTGACCGAGAGCGCAGCCAAAGAGCCATCGCCAGTGACCACAGGCACTCACGAGCCCCCCGGCTGTCATCGCGCTGATCTTCCGCCCTCGCACACCCGACGTGAGCCAAGCCGCGCGCGCTTCGAGCCCGAGGGACACGAACTCATTTGGTCTCAAGCTACCTGCCACGACCGCACCGATCGCCGGCTGCCACGACGCCACACCGAACACGATCACTGGCCCCGCGCTGACCGAGCCGCGCGCGCTCTTCTTTTGCTCCTCGCCCGCCACGCCGCCGACGATCGGCTCGCGCGCTGGCTCGTCGTTCGGCGGCTCTTCGAGGTTCACGGCCAGCTCGGGTCGAAGCCGCTTCAGGCGCAGCGGCGGCTCGATGGGCACGAACGCGCGCACCGGCAGCAGCGTCAGCTCCACGCGCAGGGTTCCACCCTTCGACGCCGTGAAGGACGTGACGCCGTCCTCGAACCCCTTGAGCTTCGCGCGGAGCTCATGCTCCCCCGGCGGGATGAACATCGTGAAGCCCGTGATTCCATCGGACTGCTTCACGACCCCATCGAGCGAGATCTGCGTGTGTGCCTCGGAGACCGTCACCTCGACGCGACAGACCCGCGCGCGGGCGGTGTCGTACGCCTTCAGGAACGTCTTCCGCTCCGCGGCCGGCGCGTCCGTCGCGCGCTCGATGGCGTCGAGCAGCAAATCCGCTGCTTCCGTAGGGTTGCCGAACTCGACGAGCAACACGCCGAGCCGACCTGCGACGAGCGGATCCTGCTCGATCTCGAACGCCTCGGCATACGCGGTCGCTGCCTCGGCGAGCCGACCGGCCCTCCGTTCGCGTTCGGCCTTCGCGACGAGCGCCGTGAAACGCGCCTTGTGCGTGGCCTGCTGAAGCAGCGCAGGGTTCGAGGGGGGTGGGGCGGGCTTCGTGTCCTCGTCTGCATACGCTCGCATGGGTGCGCTGAGCGCAACGAGCAAGACGAGCCATAATCGCCGATTCATCATGCGATGGCGAGGATACGTGAACAGGACAAACTCGGCAAGCGCAGCCCGTCAGCTCATCCAAGGATGTGCTTCACCCAAGCCCGCACCCACCACGGAACTTCGCTGCGTCGGCGATACCTCGGCAAGGTTTTCCACGTGTCGAGCGCCTCCCGGATCGCAGCATTCGCGCCCTCGGCGTCGCCGAGCTTTCGCCGCACATCCGAGAGAAGCACGTGTCCCTGTATGGAGGAGCTGTTCGTCCGCGTGAACCGTTCGAGCGCGTCCTCCGCTTCCTCCAGCCGCCCGAGCATCAAGAGCGCCTCGGCAGCCGCCAGGTACGGATCGCCATAACGCAGCCGCGGCTCGAGCTCGACGGCGCGCACCAGCGGCGCGAGCGCCCCCTCTGGATCCCCGCAGCGCATACGCGCGAGCCCCGTCAGGTAGAGCAGCTCCGCGTCGTCCGGCGCACGACGCCGGGCCTCGTCGAGGAGCTCGAGCGCGCGACGGGGTCGCAGCCGTTCGAGCCAGATGATCGCGAGATCACGGCGCGCGGTGATGTTCGCGGGGTTCGCCGCGATCTGCGCGTCGAGCGCGCGGATTTTCCCCCACGTCCGCGCGAGCACGATGGGGTCCGGAATGAAGGGACGGAGGGCGACGAAGACGAGCACGCCGACCATCACCCAAGGTCGCTGCAAGGCGAACGTCAGGGCCATGAAGCCGAGGTAATAAAGCCAGTACCCCATGGTCGACTCAGCGGCTCTTCCGCCACTTCAATGTGAGGCGACTCGGGTGCACCTCGACTTTCGGGAGCGCCTCGCGAGATGGAGCTCGATGCTCGTGCACCTGCTCTGTTGGCGCGGCCTGCGTCGGTTCCGCGGCAGACGCCCGCGTATCGAGGGCCGCCGGGTCCTCTCCGCCTATCTCTGAAGGTTCGGCGACCGGCTCCGCGGCGCGACCCATCGAGGCCTGACGAGTGAATGCTGTATGCGCCGACGCGACGACGTCTCGAGGCGCGGCCGCGTTGGCGGACCCGAGGAGCGCCGCAGCCATGAGCGCGCTCCACGCGTGGCCGGCTCGGTAGCTGAGCTCCAACCGCCACTCCCATCTCGCCCGGACCCTCGAGCGCCGGTCTCGGCCGCACAGGATGAGCAGCGCGGTGCCGTGCACCTCGTCGACGCGCTCTCGAATGTACGCGCGCGCCCGCATGAATTTCATGCGGGAGGCTTCCTCGGAGATACCGAGCTCTTTGGCCACCTCCGCGTGCGAGAGCCCCTGAAACACGACCAGGCTGAATACAGCTCGCTGTTCCGTGGGCATCGTCTTGAGGGCCTCTCCGACGCGGTCGCAAGCCTCCGCGAGAATCGCCGCGCGCTCCGGCGACGGCTGCGACGCGGGGGTTTCATCGTTGTCATCGGTGGGAGCGAATCGCTTCTCCTGCATGCCGCACGCTCTCCGCCATCGTTTGCGGATGTTGGCTGCGATGCCGAGCAGCCAGTTCACCAGCGTGCCGCTTTCGGGCCGGTACGCCGAGAGGTTCTCATACCCCTCGACCATCACGTCCTGCGTCTCGTCGTCGACAGCGTCCGTGCTGGCGGCTTGCTTTCCGCACGTGCTCTCGAGGAAACGGGCGACGACAGGCCGAAGCTTCGCGAGCTCCGTCCAAAGATCCTCGGTGGGGGCTTTCTCGACTGGCGCCATCACCTTCGTGTTCACCCGAGCGACGGAAACGTAACGCGGGAAGTCTCCAAGGCGGTCGATTTCTGATGCCGCGTCAGGTTTCGCGGCGTCTCCTACTGCGGACAAACCCGGATGTCAAGCGTAGGAACACGCGCTGCACCTTATCGGCGCGGCCCCATGCTCCCGGCAGCGCCGCTCAGCCGTCGATGCGCCGGGGCTCAATCGTCCACGAATGGTTCCTGTTGCTGCGCCTGGCAGGTACCGGGATGATTGATTCCGATGTACTCGAGAATCGTGACGTTCGATTCGTGACGATGAAAACGGACGAGTACCGCGCGCACCTGGGTTATGCGTTCTGGTTCTACCACGGGGTAGAGTTCCCGGTGCTTCAGGTCGTGTGGCCGGATGGCGCGGGCCGCTTTCCGTGGGATCCAGCATGTCGCCATGGCCCGCCGCGTTCTCGGCCTGGGTTTCGACCTTCTGACGACTCTGGCTCCCCGGTGGCGGTCGCCACCCGTGCGTTTGACGCAGGGGTGGCGACCGCCGCGACGCTCGGCCCGACGATACGCTGGAGGCTCATCGGCTAGGCATACGCGCTTCCAACGGGATGGCGAGCGGCCCAGGTTGCGCCGCGAGACGCGACCAACCCGGCTTCGAGCCGCGCTCGATCCGAGCCCATCGTATGCCATCGATACTTACTTCAACCCCCGCGTCGAACCATGCACACTGGACAGCAGACTGCGGGGTCAACCGACGCACCTTCTCGGATTTGCAGTAGTCCCTCGGATTGAGGAAGGGCATCGGACTTGAATCCTCCCAATTCACTGTGTCGGGTGCCTCCATGACATTATAAAGCCATACATCGCCCACGACCTCCTCGTCTTCAAGGAGGTATGCGTACGCCACTCGATTGTCATCATCCAAGACGACCGCAAGGCTTCCGTCCGGATGATCGAAGCGCAAAAGAACCTCATTGCTTTTTGTCGAATCGTCCACGGTCGTGCTCCTTCGTCCAGTACCGCCGCTGTTGCTCCTTCCAGGCCTTTCTATCAATTTGGCTGGGCTCTTGCCCGGTATTCGAGTGATTTTCCGAGAAGTTCCCTTTGCCACGGTGCTCGGTGCGAGTCATTTCGTCCAGAGGGCTATCCGGTTTCTGTCCGCGGTGATGCAACTCAACGGGATGCCCATCGCTTCCTGTTGGTGCCTTTCCACGTTTTGCCGGCGGCGCTTTGAGCTCATCGGTAGGAAGCTTCCCACCGCTCCGGCTCCGGCGGTCTCGCGATCGGTCGCGGCAGCGGTTTCGGCTGCGGCTTCGGCCGCTCGGCCTCTTTGGTCTCGTCCTTCTTCTCTGCGCCCTTCTCCTTCGCCGCGACCTTCTCCGGCGGGGGCGGCGGCGGCTTGTCGCAGGGGAGGTGCTGGAACGCAATCCCCAAAAGCTTCCGGCTCTCGGACGGCGCGTTGGGGTCATGAATATAAACAGCCTTGGCCTCGCGGCTCTCCAAGAGCTCGTCGAGCGACAGGAACGTCGTTCGAGGCGTCCCGTCCCCCACGTCGTACCAATAACGTGCATTCGGGCCGACGTGGGGATGGCGCCGGCATATGCGGAACAACCCTATTCCGTTCGGCGTCGTCTGCGCCCACGCCTGCGTGGGCGCGCCTGTCGCGGCGCACCCGAGGAGCCATGCCGAGGCGCCCAAAGCGAGGAGCACGAGGAGCCAAAGCCGAACAAAACGGTTCGACAACCAGGCCATGGAAGCGCCTTCCGTTTGCGCAAGGCCTCACCCGGCCAACCCCGTGACGCCGTGCGCGGGCCCGCGTTCTTCCTGGCGATCCGTTCTGCAACAAGCCTCGACGCGGGGACAAGAGATTGCACGCCCCCGCCCCCGCGCGGCAACCCCCTCCCCCGCGGATGCATCCCCAACCCCCGCCAAGGCACGCCGTCCACCTCAGAGGGCACCCCCTCTCCCCGCGAAGGCACACTCCCTCCCCCTCAAGGCAGGCCCTCGACGTGTGGCGGCACACGTCGACCCCATGAAGGCACGCGCCGACCGCAGGAATGCAGCGCGCCGACGTGTAAATGCACACACTCGCCTCGCTGCGGCAGACGTTGCCGTCACGAAGGCACAAGGCCGACCCGTGCATGCACGCGCGGCTTCGTCAGGCGCGGAGCTGGGACCAGCAACGACCCTGCCCACCGAAACAGCCGCGCTGTTGGTTCTGCTGGCGACCCGGCTTCTTCGTCGGCCTGTTTGAAAAACTGCGCGGAGCGCAGTTTTTCAACCCTGGGTCCAGCCCCTGGCTGGTCCGGGGTCGAGGGGGCGGACAGCCCCCCGCGGGGTCCGGGGCGGCGCCCCGGGGGCGCTTACGCTCCCCGACGCACGCTCAGTGATTGCCCATTGCCTTGCGGAGCGGCTTGTTGAATGCCGCAATCGCGAGACCGGCGGCGACGCCGAGGCCCATGAGCAGGAGGAAGAAGTTCGTGGGGGACCACTTCGTGTAGAGGATGCCGATGTAGCCGCTCAGGATGTTGCCGAAGAAGCTCGACATGAACCACATGCCCATCATCATCGACACGAACCGCACCGGCGAGACCTTCGTCACGAGCGAGAGGCCGATTGGCGACAGGTAAAGCTCGCCGATCGTGAGCAGGGCTGTGCAGACGACCGGCCAGAGCACGCTGCCTTTGCCGCCGCCGATCACCTGCGCGCCTCCGACCATCACGATGAACGAGAGGCCGAGGATGATGCAGCCGACGGCCATCTTCGTGACGCTCGACATCTCCTTGCCGGCCTTCGCTTGCGCGGTCCAGATGCGGTCGAGGATCGGCGCGAAGAGGAAGATGAAGAAGGGGTTGAACGACTGGAACCAGGTCGAGGGGATCTGGAAGCCGAAGATCACGGGCCAGACGGTCTTCTCGTCGGCCCAGGTCTGCATCGTGTTGCCCTGCTGCTCGTAGACGGCCCAGAAGATGATGTTCAGCGCGCAGAGGATGACGAGGGCGCCCATGCGTTGCCCCTCGTTCTCTTCCTTCACCACGGCCGGGGCTTCGCCCTTCTCGCCTTCGCTCTTCTTGAGCGTGTCGGGCGCGAGTGTGCTCGGGCCGAAGAAGAACTGGATGAGCAGGCCGAGCACCATACCGATGCCCGCTGCGAGGAAGCCGTACCGCCAGCCGTTGTTCTGGGCGAGGGTGCCGCAGACGAGGTTCGTCAGGAACGCACCCAGGTTGATGCCCATGTAGAAGATCGTGTACGCGCCGTCGCGGCGCTTGTCGCCCGGGGGGTAGAGGTTGCCGACCTGGGTCGAGATGTTCGGCTTGAAGAAGCCGTTGCCGATGATGAGAAGGAGCAGGCCGAGGAAAAACAGGTTCTCGGCGCTGAAGAGCACGAACTGGCCGAGCGCCATGAGCGCGCCGCCGAGGAACACGGAGCGCTTTTGGCCGAGGTAACGATCGGCCATGAAGCCGCCGAAGAGCGGCGTCAGGTACACGAGGCCGGTGTACCAGCCGTAAATGGCCGACGCGACGGGCTGCATCGCGCAGGTCTGCTGCGCCACGGATTGCGCCATGTCCGCGGCCATCGGCGCGATGTTTTTCGTCGGATCCCCCTGGAGGAGCAGCCCGACCTTCTCGTTCACGCACTGCGTGAGCGTCGTGGGATCGACGTCAGGCAAGAGGCCGCGGATGACGCTCCAGCCGAACACGTCCCCCGGGTTGCCCGTGGCGTCGTACGCCTGGCCCTGGAAGCGCTGGCGATACGTGACGAACAGGTAGTTCACCAGGTACAGCTTCAGCAGGCCGCGCATGCCGTAGTAGGAGAAGCGCTCCCACATCTCGGTCGTGAAGAGCACGAAGAGCCCGGCTGGATGGCCGAGGATCTGCTTCTTCGACTTGGGTCCCGACCAGGGCTGTTCCGCGCGCTGCTCTTCGACGTTGGTCGCCATCGGGACGCGGTTTTACGCGGCCTGTATGGCGACCGCAAGGCCCGCGTGTCACCGGGCAACGCTGGAGATCACGCCACCATCGAGCACACGCTCCTCGAGCACGGCGAGTTTTCCCTCGGGGAACACGGCGCGGATCGCATCGAGCGCGCGCTCGACGCTCTGCTTCGTGCTGCACGAGGCGACGTCGATGAAGATCCTGCCCTCCTCGGGCCACGTGTGCAGCGCGATGTGGCTCTCGCCGACGACGGCGCAAGCCGTGACGCCCTGCGGCGAGAATGGGACGACGAGCGTCCCGAGCCCTGTGAAAGGGCCCGCTGCGACGGCCGCGTCGAGCGCGGCGCGGAGCGCGTCGGGGCTGTTCAGGGTGTCGCGGCGGCACTCCGTGAGGATCGCGAGCAGCACGAAGAGCTTCATCGGCTGCTCCGGCACATACCGCCGTCCGGGTCGTCTGGCCAGGCGCGAATGAAACGAGGGGGCAGGCGCCTGGCCCGCCCCCTCACACGCGTGGTGACGCGTGCAGGTTTTACCGGCGACCCACGATCGTCACCGGGCGAGCGCGCTGCCCACCTGCGTCGAAGCGGCCTGCGATGCCCGCGAAGACGAAGGCGTTGAGGCGCGGCGTGTCGACCGTCTGCGTCGAGACGCGGCCCTCGGGGTTGCGCCAGAGGAACATGCTGAGATCGCCGCCGACCGTCGGCGAGAGCGCGACGCTCTCGCTCACGCGGATGTCGACGCCGATCTTGGCCTTCGCGAGCTGGAAGCCGTGGACGAACATGTCGTTGTTCGGGCCCGAGGGCTGATCCCACAACATGCGATACCCGGCGCCGACCGAGACCCACGGGTCGAGGCGCGAGTAAGGGCTCGCGTGGAAGACGCCGTCGATGCCTGCCGTCGCGCCGCGGAGCTCCGCGCCGCGGGCGAGGTTTTGCATGTTGTAACTGCCGTTGATACCGACCGAGGAGTACGGATTCGCGCGGTAGTGGAGGCCGAGGCCCGCGCCGAGGCCCGCGCCGCCGAGGCTCGTCGCTTGCGTGCCCTCGGTCGCGGGCACGGACGGCCCGAAGGCCTGGTTGTACCCCGAATCGACCTGGATCTCGAAAGCGTTGAGCGGAGCGCCGATCTGGCCCCGCCGCTCCATTGTGCCTTCGCGCATCACCGTTTGTGCCGAGGCCGTGCTGGCGCTCGCCGCGGCGAGCGCGAACGTCGCGACCGCGATTCCCATCGTTCGTGTCATGGTTTCATTCCCCCTGGCTTCGGGCGCTGGAATCGAGCGCCGCCCGCGCGAGGGGTGGAGCAGCGTACGTGCCAGGCGGTGGACGAGCAGCATGTTCCCGTCTGAAACGAGCAGGGCCCGCCTTGGATCACGAACGAGCAGGCGCCGAGTGCACACGCGAAGAGATCGCTTGGGCGCTGCGTTGCAAAAACCCGGCTTGGCAAGGCGACGCGAATTCGCGAGGATGCCGCCGCAAGATGAAGAGCTGGATCAACGTCGAGGGCAAGGTCGCGATCGTGACCGGTGGCAGCCGAGGGATCGGCGAGTCGATCGCCAAGGCGCTCGGGCAGAGCGGGGCGAAGGTGGCGATCGCGTCGAGGAAAAAGGAAGGGCTCGACGGGGCGGTCGAGCGGCTGCGCAAGGAGGGCGTGACGGTAGAGGCCTTCACGTGCCACACGGGCAAGGCCGACGATGTGCAGCGGCTCTTCCAGCAGGTGATCGAGGCGTTCGGGAAGGTGGACGTGCTCGTCAACAACGCCGCGACGAACCTTCATTTCGGCCCGTTCATGACCGTCGAGGACGCGGCGCTCGACAAGACGTTCGAGGTCAACCTGAAGGGTTATTTCTACACGTCGCGTGAGCTCGTCCGGCACCTCGTCGATCGCAACGCGCCGGGGGCGATCGTGAACGTGGCGAGCGTGGCGGGCCTGATGGGGGCGCCGCTCCAGGGCATGTACGGGACGACGAAGGCCGCGGTCATGTCGATGACGAAGACGATGGCGGTGGAGCTCGGCGCGAGCGGGATCCGCGTCAACGCGATCGCGCCGGGCCTCGTGGACACGCGGTTCGCCGCGACGCTCGTGCAGAACAAGGAGATCGTCGAGCGGGTCGTGGGGCGGACGCCGCTCGGCCGGTACGGGCAGCCGGACGAGATCGCCGGCGCGGCGCTCTACCTCGCCTCCGACGCGGCGTCGTTCCTGACGGGGCAGACGATCGTGGTGGATGGCGGCATGACGATCGCGTGAGGGAAGGCAGATGAATCAGCAAAGCTTGCAGGACCGCTACGCACCGGAGAGCTTGTGTTTCGGCTGCGGGCCGGCGAACGAGAAGGGGCTGCGGATCAAGAGCCACGTGGAAGGCGACGAGGTGGTCGCGACGTGGGCGCCCGAGCCGTACCACCAGGCGTTCCCGGGCATGCTCAATGGCGGGATCATCGGCGCGCTGCTCGATTGCCATTCAAACTGGACGGCGGCGCATCACCTGATGGAGCGGGGCGGCCTCGACAAACCGCCCTGCACGGTGACGGCCGATTTCCACGTGAAGCTGAAGCGGCCGACGCCGCTCGAACGCGTGACGCTGCGGGCGCGGGTCGCCGACGTGGCCGAGGATCGGTGCGTGATCGAGGCGACGCTCGAGGCCGGCGGGAAGATCACGGCGACGTGTCGCGGGATGTTCGTCGCGGTGAAAGAGGGGCATCCGGCGTACCACCGCTGGTAGGCGCGACGAGCCCGAGGATCCGGGAGAGCTCCTCGAAGAGCCGCTGCGGCTCGACGGGCTTGCACACGTGGCCGTCGAAGCCCGCGCGAAACGCGCGGTCACGGTCGGCGTCGCGGGTGAAGGCCGTGACGGCCACGACCGGGATCGATGGGGCGTGTGTCCCGCTGCGCACGGCGCGGACGAGGTGAAACCCGTCTTCGCCAGGCAAAGCAAGCTCGCTCAGCACCACGGAGGGCCAGCCGGACGCGATCACGCAGAGCGCCTCCGCCGCGCTCGACGCCGTCTGCGTCTCGGCGCCCTCCTCCAGGAGCAGCCGCGCGAGGACGTCCCGCGCGCCGGGCTCGTCGTCGACCACGAGGACGTGGAGCCCCTCGAAGGAGCGGCCGTCGTCGCGCCGCGCGGGCGGCGCCTTGCCGTCCTCCGCCACGAGCGGCAGCTCCACGCGCAGCGTCGCGCCGCGGCCGATGCCCTCGCTCTCGGCCCGCACCGAGCCGCCGTGCAGGCCCACGAGGTCCTTCACGATCGAAAGCCCGAGGCCGAGCCCGCCTTCCCGCCGCGCCGACGAGGCGTCCGCCTGCCGGAACCGGTCGAAGACGTGCGGCAGCAGGTCGGGCCGGATGCCGAGGCCGTCGTCGCGCACGGTGAGCGTGACGCGGGGGCCCATGCACGCGAGCGAGACCTCCGTGGTGCCGCCGGGGGCGCTGAACTTGATGGCGTTGCTGAGGAGGTTGCACACGATCTGCTGGAGGCGCGCCGGGTCGCCGAGCACGTGGACGGCCCTCGGGTCGTCCACGCGCGCGAGCTTGATCTGCCGCTCGTTCGCCATCGGGCGCATGGTCTCGAGGGCGACGTCGACCGCGCGGGAGAGGTCGCAGAGGCTCCTGTCGAGCTTGAGCTTGCCAGCGCGGATGCGCTCCATGTCGAGCATGTCGCCCATCAACCGGCCGAGCAGGGCCGCGTTGCGCTCGATCACGTCGATCGCCTTGCCCAGGCCCTCCTCCGGGAGCGCGCCCCGGCGAAGCAGCTCGGCCCAGCCGACGATGGCGTGGAGCGGCGCGCGAAGCTCGTGCGAGACGATGGCCAGGAAATCGTCCTTGAGCCGGTTCGCACGCTCGGCGTCACGCCGCGCGGCCCGCTCGCTGTCGAGCAGCGCGGCGCGCTCCTCTTCGAGCCGCTTGCGCTCGGTCACGTCGATCAGCGCGCCGTAGAGCGCCGCGGGTTTGCCCTCGCCGTCCCGGCGCACGTGCGCCATGAGCTCGATCCAGCGCACGTCCTGGCCGCCGCGCAGGATGCGGAACTGCGAGCGGCAGGGCGCCTCGGCCTCGAAGGCGCAGCGCGTGGCGCGGTTGACCTCCTGTCGATCATCCGGGTGCACGCACGACAAGAGGAGCCTCCGCTGGAAGACCACGTCGGCCGGCAGGCCGAGCAGCTTGCGGGTGGTCGCCGAGCAAAATGCTTGGCGCTCCAACAGATCGAAGGAGAAGGTCCCGACGCCGCCGGCCTCGGTCGCGAGCCGGAGGTGCTCCTCGCTCTCGCGCAGGGCTTGTTGCGCGGCTTTGAGGTCGTGCACGTCGGCCGCGGCGCAGAACCATTTCGTGATGGCGCCCTGGGCGTCGAGGATCGGCCGCGCGCTCGCGCAGAACCAGCGGTACGCGCCGTCCTTGCCCCGCATGCGGAGCTCCACGGCGACGGGCTCGGCCGAAGCGCTCTCGGAAAGGTGGCCGTGGACGGCGGGGAGGTCATCCGGGTGGATCCATTGCATCCAGGCGACGTCGTCGTCCGAGCCGGGGCGCATGCCCGTGTACTCGTGCATGCGCTGGTTCATGTACTCGCCGCGGCCGTCGGGCAGCGCCGTGAAGAGGATCTCGGGCACGGTGTCGGCCATGGCGCGGAAGCGCGCCTCGCTCTCGCAGAGGGCCTGCTCCGCGCGCTTGCGGGCGTCGATGCTGATGATGCAGCCGACGAGGCGGACGGGCGTGCCGCTCTCGTCGTGGACCAGCCGGGCGTGGTCCCATACCCAGACCCAGCGCTCGTCCCGGTGACGGATGCGGTACTCGGCGTCGACGACGGGCTGGTTTCGGTTGCGAATCGTGGTTCGGCCGGAGAAACAGGTGAGGTCTTCGGGGTGGATGCGGCCGCGCCACCACGCGTCGGTGGCCGGGACCTCCTCGGGCCGGTAGCCGAGCATCTCGACCAGGCCCCCGGAGCGCCAGACGTGGTTCGTCAAGAAATCCCAGTCGTAGGCCGTGCCGCGGATGGCCTCGGTCGCCAGGCGAAAGCGCTCCTCGCTCTCGCGCAGGGCGTCCACCCCCTCGCCGCCTTCGCCTTCTTCCCGCCCGCGGCCCCCCCGTTCGGCCAGGAACAATCCAGACTCGTGTTTGCCTGGCTCTCGTTTCTCACGATCTCCGGCGTGGTCGTGCGGGGGATTTCCCATGCTGCGATGTTCCAACGGCTCAGCGTCAAAAAGCAATCACACGTAAGTAGTACCTCACGGGACGGATTTGATTCCGGGGACCACGGAGGCGGCCACCTCTACAGGCAGGTCAGGGAATCCCTGGGGAGGGAACGGGAAATTCCTCCTCAAAAGGGAAACCTGGCCTTGACAAACCCGGTCCTCGTCCGCGAGGCTCCTCGCCGCATGCCACGCGTCACGTTCACCCCACATATCGCGAGGCACGTCCCCTGCCCGGCGCGCGACGTCGACGGGCGCACCGTCCGCGAGGCCCTCGACGCGTATTTCGCAGCCGAGCCGGCCGTGCGAGGGTACGTCCTCGACGAGCAAGGCGTCGTCCGCAAGCACGTGGTCATCTTCATCGACGGCCAGCAGACGACGGATCGAACGAGCCTCGGGGACAGGGTGGGCGAGGGCTCGGTGATTTACGTGATGCAAGCGCTTTCCGGGGGGTAGAGGGGCCATGTCGAGCAGGTTGTTCGTAGCGACGCGCAAAGGGCTTTTCCGTCTCGATCGAAAGCCCTCGGGGTGGTCGATCCGCGAGGTCTCGTTCCTCGGTGACAACGTTTCGATGGTGTTGCCGGATCCGCGCGACGGGACACTTTATGCCGCGCTCGCGCTGGGGCATTTCGGCGTGAAGCTCCGGCGTTCGCGGGACGTGGGCGCGACGTGGGAGGAGATCACGGCGCCGGCCTATCCGCCGCTGCCGGAAGGAGCCGAGCCGGACAAGACGCCGGACGGGCGAGAATGGCCGCAGCGGGTGGAGCTTCTGTGGAGCCTGGAAGCCGGCCGTGATCATGAGCCGGGGCATCTCTGGTGCGGGACGATCCCGGGGGGCCTGTTCCACTCGAAGGACCACGGGCAGTCGTGGGATCTCGTGCGGTCGTTATGGGATCACCCGACCCGCAAGGGCTGGTTCGGCGGTGGCTACGATTGGCCGGGGATCCACTCGATCTGCGTGGATCGCAGCGGGGTGACGGTGGGGATCTCCTGCGGGGGCGTGTGGCGCTCGATGGACGACGGAGCGACGTGGGAGACACGGACCGAGGGGATGTACGCCGAATACATGCCGCCGGAGCGTCGGGACGATCCGGGCATCCAGGACCCGCACCGCGTCGTGGCCTGCGCCGCGCAGCCCGATGCGCTCTGGGTGCAGCACCACAACGGGCTGTTCCGCTCGACGGACGGAGGCAAAACCTGGCGCGAGGTGACGTCGGTGAAGCCGAGCAAGTTCGGCTTCACGATGGCGGTGCACCCGCGGGATCCCGAGACGGCGTGGGTGGTGCCCGCGAAGAAGGACGAGCAGCGGGTCCCGGTCGACGGGAAGGTGGTGGTGGCGCGGACGCGCGACGGCGGGGCGAGCTTCACGGTGCTCGAACGAGGGTTGCCCCAGGGGAACGCGTTTGATCTGACGTACCGCCACGGGCTCGACGTGGACGGCTCGGGGAACGTGCTGGCGTTCGGGACGACGACGGGGTCGTTGTGGCTCAGCGAGGACGGCGGGGATTCGTGGCAGACGATCTCGAATCACCTGCCGCCGGTGTACGCGGTGCGGTTCGCCGAGGGCGCGGCGGACGCTTGAGCTACGGGACGTAGTTCCAGGCGCAGAAGCCGTTCTTGCAGACGAAGCCCTCCGCGTTCGGGCAGTCGCAGGTGGAGCCCACGCCGTCGTCGCATTGGAGCTCCTGGCTCGTCGTGAGCAGCTCGTAGAAGCGCGTGGTGTCCGCGTCGAGGCGCGCGACGAGGTTGCGCGTGCAGCCGCAGCTCGTGCCCTTGAGCTCCTGGCCACACTGGGCGTCGGCCGTGCAGCTCATGATCGCCGCCTGCTCCTTCGGGAGCTCCACCTCGATCTCGGCGCAGGTGAGGTCGGACGCGCTGCCGCCGCTGCCGCCGCCGCCAGTCGTGCCGGAGCTGCCACCGCCGTCGCTCCCGCCGGAGCTGCCGGCGCCGCCGGTGCCGTTGCCGGTGGTGCCGCCCGCGCCGGCGTCGCCGCCGGACGGAGAGCCTCCGCCGCTGACGTCGGACGCGCAGCCGAGGAGGGAGACGAGCAGGAGCGTGGACAATCCGGTGAGGACGCGAAGCATGAAAAAACCTCCGTGCGCACGTGGTTGCGTGCCCACGGAGGTTACCATGGCCTGATCGGCCGAGCGGTCAGGCGAACGCTTCGTCCATCAGCCGCTTCTGCTCCAGGTTGTGGCTCGCCTTCGACCCGGTCGCGGGGCTCGCGCTCGGCTGGCGACCCACGACGGAGAGCGGGAAGCGTCCGCCGAGGAACTGGGGAAGCACCGCGTTGATGTAGTACCAGGCGCCGTAGTTGATCGGCTCCTCCTGGACCCACACGAGCTTCGTGCCTTCCTTGTAGTTCGCGAGCGCGTCGGTGAGCTCGCGGTTCAGCGGGAAGAGCTGCTCGAGCCGCACGATGGCCACGTCCTTGAGGTCGCGTTGCTCCCGCGTCACGGCGAGGTCGTAGTAGATCTTGCCCGAGCAGAGCAGGATCTTCTTCACCTCCGAAGGATCGACCCCGTCGTCGCCGATCGCGCGCTGGAATCGGCCGTTCGCGAGGTCGTCGATCGTGGAGACGGGGCGCGGGCCCTTGGCCGTGGTGGCGACACGGAGCAGGCTCTTCGGCGTGGCGATGACGAGCGGCTTGCGCCACGGGCGAAGGACCTGGCGGCGCAGCACGTGGAAGAGCTGGGCCGGCGTCGTCAGGTTGCAGACCTGGATGTTGTCCTCGGCGCTGTTCTGGAGGAAGCGCTCCATACGCGCGCTCGAGTGCTCCGGGCCCTGGCCCTCATAGCCGTGCGGGAGGAAGAGGACGAGGCCCGAGAGCCTGTGCCACTTGTCCTCGCTCGACGTGATGAACTGGTCGACGATGACCTGCGCGCCGTTGAGGAAGTCGCCGAACTGCGCCTCCCAGATGACGAGCGCGTCGGGGTAGTCGAGCGCGTAGCCGAACTCGAAGCCGAGCACGCCCGCCTCGCTGAGGGGGCTGTTGTGGATGTCGAGGCGCGCGGGGCCCTCCGCGACACGCGAGAGCGGGGCGAAGCTCTCGCCCGTCTCGATGTCGACGACGACCGCGTGGCGATGGCTGAACGTCCCGCGGCGCACGTCCTGGCCCGAGATGCGCACGGGCGTCTTCTCGGCGAGGAGCGTGGCGTACGCGAGCATCTCGCCCGTGCCCCAGTCGAAGGGCTCGCCCTTCACGAGGCGGTCGTGGCGCGCCTTCAGGATGGGCATGACCTTCGGGTGCACCTTGAAGTCACCCGGCAGCTCGAGGAGGCGGCGCGAGATGTCGATGAGCTTGTCGGCGGGCACGCCCGTCGGCACCTCGGGCGTGGCGGCGTCGCGGCCGCCGCGGTAGCTCGACCACACGCCGGCCATTGCGTACGTGACCGGGGCGAAGCCCTTCTGCTTGACCTCTTGCAGCGCGACGTTGAGCGCCTCGCGGCGGCGGACGAGGATCTCCTCGGCCTTCTCCTCGCTGACCTGGCCCATCGCGACCAGGCGCTTGACGTACATCTGCCGGACGGTCGGCTTCTTGTCGATGACGGCGTACATCCGCGGCTGCGTGTAGCGCGGCTCGTCGCCCTCGTTGTGGCCGTAGCGGCGGTAGCAGTACATGTCGATCACGACATCCAGGCCGAAGCGCTGGCGCCACTCGCTCGCGAGCAGCGCGACCTGCGCGACGGCCTCCGGATCCTCGCCGTTCACATGGAAGACGGGGACCTTCAGCATGCGCGTGATGTCGGACGCGTACCGCGTGGAGCGCGACTCGCTCGGGTTCGTCGTGAACCCGACCTGGTTGTTCACGATCACGTGGATCGTGCCGCCGGTCCGGTAGCCCTCGAGGTTGCTCATGTTGAGCGTCTCGGGGACGATGCCCTGGCCGATGAACGCGGCGTCGCCGTGGATGAGCAAGGGCATGACCTTGCGCGCGGCGTCAGGGGTGCCGGCGCCGAGGCGGTCCTGCTTGGCGCGGACGCGGCCCTCGACCACGGGGTTCACGAACTCGAGGTGGCTCGGGTTGAACGTGAGCGTGAGGTGGACCTTGTGGCCCGACTCCGTGATGCGGTCGTTCGAGTAGCCGAGGTGGTACTTCACGTCGCCCCCGCCGACGTACCGCTCGGGATCTTTGTCCTCGAAGTGCGCGAAGATCTCGCGCGGGCTCTTCTCGAGGATGTTCGAGAGCACGTTGAGGCGGCCGCGGTGCGCCATGCCGAAGACGATCTCGTCGACGCCCTCGGCGCCGGCGCGCTCGATGAGGAGGTCGAGCAGCGGGATCAGCGCCTCGCCGCCTTCGAGCGAGAAGCGCTTCGTGCCGGCCTCGTAGCTCCGGTGGATGAACTGCTCGAAGATCTCGGCGTCGGAGAGCTTCGTCAGGATGCGGAGCTGCTTGTCGCGGCTGAGCTCGAGGCGGTTCTTCGTCGCCTCCATGCGACGCTGGAGCCAGATGCGCTGGTCCGGATCCTCGATGTGCGTGAACTCGACGCCGATCGAGCGGCAGTACGTCTCCTCCAGGCGGTTCATGATCTCACGGAGCGTGGAGATCGCGGGCAGCCCGGCGAGGTCGACCGTGGGGAAGGGCTGGTCGAGGTCCGCTTCGCTGAGGTCGAAGTTGTCGAGGTTCAGCTCAGGCGGCGCGGGCGGCGGCAAGCCGAGCGGATCGATGTGCGCGAAGAGGTGGCCTCGCACGCGGTACGCGTTGACGAGCTGGTAGACACGCGCGCGGGTCGCCGCGGTCGACATCATCTCCTGCTCGGAGGAGATGAAATCGAAGCCCGGCACGCGCGGCGGCGGGGGCGGCGACGAGCCGCGCTGCCGGCGCGACGCCGGCTCCTGCGTGAACAGGCTCGCCTGCGCGGGCGCCGCTCCACCGTTCGTGTAGCGCGGCGGCTCCGCGAGCGGGGCGGGTGACGTCACGGGCGACGCCGCCGGCGGAGCGACCTGCACGGGCGCTCGAACCACCGGGGCGGCTGTCTGGGACAGACCTCGTCGTCCCTCGAAGAAGGTCCTCCAGTTCGGGTCGACCTTCTCGGGATTCTCCAGGTATTGGGCGTAGAGCTCTTCGACGAACCCTGCGTTGATGCCGAAATCAAGCTGCATGGGTGGCATTGGGGCGGCAGGGAAATAACGCGGGATCGGTGTCGCCGCCAGCGCAGTTTTTTCGGAGGCCGTATGGCTGGAAACCAGAGAGACCACCGGTGGAGCGGGCGCCCGAGCCCCAGGGTGCGCTACATACGTACCCACGACGAAGTGGGGACGGCCGGGGACGAGCCCGGCCCGGCGCCACCGACGGGGAATGTACGACGATGAACGACGGGCTCGACCGGTTTCGCGCGCACCTCTTTCACGACGAGCGCCTCGGCGTCTGGCTGGACACGAGCCGGGTCCGGTGGACGGCGGACTTCCTCGACGGGCTCGAGCCGCGGCTGCAGGCGGCCTACGAGGCGATGGCAGCGCTCGAACGCGGCGCGATCGCGAACGCCGACGAGGGGCGCATGGTGGGGCACTACTGGCTCCGAGCGCCCGAACTCGCGCCGGATCCGGCGATCCGCGACGCGATCACCACGACGCTCGGCCGCGTGCTCACGTTCGCGGAGGACGTGCACGCCGCGCGCATCCGCCCCGAGCGCGCGAGCCGCTTCCGCGACGTCTTGCTCATCGGCATCGGCGGCTCGGCGCTCGGACCTCAGCTCGTCTCCGCCGCGCTCACGTCGCCCGCGGATCGCATGAGCGTCTGGTTCTTCGACAACACCGATCCCGACGGATTCGATCGCACCCTCGACGCGATCGGCGACGCGCTCCCCGGGACGCTCGCGGTCGTCATCTCGAAGTCGGGCGGCACGAAGGAGACGCGCAACGGGATGCTCGAAGCCGAGGCCGCCTACGCGCGGCTCGGGCTCGACTTCGCGAAGCACGCGGTGGTCGTGACGGGCGAGGGCAGCGAGCTCGACAAGCACGCCGTGGCGCGCGGGTTCCTCGATCGGTTCCCGATGTGGGACTGGGTCGGCGGGCGGACGAGCGAGCTCAGCGCCGTGGGCCTCTTGCCGGCAGCGCTGCAAGGGCTCGACGTGGAGGACATGCTGCGCGGCGCGCGCGCGATGGACGAGGTGACGCGGTCGCGCGTGACGAAGCGCAACCCGGCGGCGCAGCTCGCAGCGGCGTGGCTGTCGGCGACGGGCGGCGCGGGCAAGAAGGACATGGTGCTCCTGCCGTACAAGGATCGGCTGGAGCTCTTCAGCCGGTACGCGCAGCAGCTCGTGATGGAGTCGCTCGGCAAGCGGCTCGATCGGCAGGGGCGCGAGGTCTGGCAGGGGATCAGCGTCTACGGCAACAAGGGCTCGACGGATCAGCACGCGTACGTGCAGCAGCTCCGCGACGGGGTCGACAACTTCTTCGTGACGTTCCTCGAGGTGCTGCTCGATCGCGCGCCGCAACGAGGGGATCTCTCCGTGGAGCCGGGCGTGACGTCGGGGGATTACCTCTCGGGGTTCTTGCAAGGCACGCGGCGCGCGCTCGACGAGCGAGGGCGCGCGTCGATCACGATCACGCTGGAGGCGCTCGACGCGACGTCGCTCGGCGCGCTTATCGCGCTCTACGAGCGGGCCGTGGGGATCTACGCGGAGCTCGTGGACATCAACGCGTACCACCAGCCAGGCGTGGAGGCGGGGAAGAAGGCGGCGCAGGCGGTGATCGATCTCGAGCAGCGCGTGCTCGCCGGGCTCCGCGCGAAGGCGGGGACGGCGCTCTCGCTCGCGGAGGTCGCGGCCGCGGCGGGCAGCGACGATCCGGAGACGGTGTTCTGGATCCTGCGGCATCTGTCGGCGAACCCGCGTCGCGGCGTGCTGCGCGTGCGGGGCCAAGGCGCCGAGGCCGAGGTGGGGTCACCACTCGACTGGTCGTGGATGATCGCCGCCGCCCCGTGAGGCGGCGCGGCGCTCAGAAGTGGAACCGCACGGCGGCGGAGCTGCCGCCCACGAACAGCTCGGGCTTGCCCGGGAGCGACTGCGCGCGCTCGAGGTACTTGTCGGGCACGAGGAGGCCGGCGGCGAGCATGGCGGCGCCGGTCATCTGCGTGAAGCCGTTGAGGAGCATGAAGAACGTGTAGACATCGTCCGAGGTGCTGCGCGGGTTCGGGAACTCCGAAGTACGCGCGTTCTCGATGCCGAGCGAGATGAACGGGCCGAAGACCGGGACGAGCAGCGGGCCGTAGGTCTCGGCGTCGCGATCGCCGTCGTCGAAGACGTAGGCACCACCGATGAGCGCGGACAGGCCGTACGGCACGGCGAAGGTGACGAGCCCGGCGACGACGAGGCTCCGCGTCGCCCGCGTCTTGAGCTCGTAGCCCGGCAGAAGGATGTCGCCCTCTTCGTAGTCGATGCGGCGCGGCAAGACGGGCAGCCTCGGATCGTCGAGCGGGGCCCACATCGGAGGCTGCTGCGGGCTGTTGTCCCAGGTCTCGTTGCTGAGCCTCGGCGCCTTCCGCTTGGGCGTGGGCGCCGGTGCCTCGTCGGTCGACGCCGCGCCCGTCGTCGGCGGAGACGGAGGCGGAGGCAAGGGCGCGGCGGTCGTGGTCGTGGTCGACGGCGGCGGCGCAGGCGGCGCGGCGGGGGCCGGCTGCGCGTTCGCGGGGAGCGTGGAGGCAAGGCCCAGCGAGAGCGCGGCGAGCGGCGCGAGGCGGCGCGCGAGGCCCGGGATCGACGTGCGCTTGGGGTTGTTCATCGACGGAGGTCCTTTCATCGTCGATCCACGGCTCAGAAATGCCACCGGAGCGTCGCGGCCCGCGGGCCGACCATGACCTCGGGGCGCGGATCGAATGCGGTCGGGGTGCGCGAGACGAACTTCTCGTCGGAGAGCATGCCCGCCACGAAGAGCGCAGCGCCCGTGGCCTGTCCGAGGCCGTCGAGCATGAGCATGAAGATGCCGACGCTCTCGGCGTCGGACGTGCCCATCGCGACGAAAGGACCGATGACCGGGATGAAGAGCGGCGTGTAGTAACCGGCGGCCACGCCCTCGTTGCCGGCGAAGGTGGCCGCGAAGAGGACCGACATGCCGTAGAGCGGCGCGAACGTCGCGATGCCCGCGGTCGCCATCCCGTACCGCGGCCGCGTCTCGATGCCGTAGCCGGGCGGGATCGGATCCCCTTCCTTGTACGGCAAACGCGAGGGCCCGAAGATCGGCGGCGGCGGATAAGAGGCGCGCGGCGGATACCCCGGCGGCGCCGCGCCCATCGGCGGCGGATACCCCGGCGGCGCCGCGCCCATCGGCGGCGGATACCCCGGCGGCGCCGCGCCCATCGGCGGCGGAGGTTGCGCTTGCTGCGGCAGCGCGTTCGGCGGCGGCTGCTGCGGCGCCGCAGCGCCCGGGGGTGGAGGCGGGGGCGCGCCCTGCGCCAGGGAGATGCTTGCAGCACCAAGGATCGTCAGCGTGGTGCCGAGAGAGAGGATCGTTCGTCGCGTCGTCACATCGTCCCCACGAGGCCCAGGCCCGCGCCGTGCGGGCCGAACCGGAGAGGCATCACGGTCATGGAGGTGCCGACCTCGGTGGATCGGACGAGCCGCTTTTCCTGGGCGACGATGCCCGCGATGAGCATCGCGATGCCGCCCGATTGCGCGAGCCCGTCGACCGCGAGCCAGAAGGTCCCCGGGCCCTCGGTGTCGAGCGTGCCCATCGCGATGAAGGGCCCGAGGGCCGGGATGTAGAGCGGCCAGAGGTCCGAGCTCCGCGAGAGGCTGTCGCCGATCGACGCGATCATGGCGGAGAAGAACCAGGGGACGCCGAACGTCACGGCGCCGCCGATGACGAGGCCCTTGCGAATGCGGCTGTCGACGCGGTAGCCGGGCGGGATCGGATCCCCTTCTTCGTACGGGAGCGCCGCGGGGAGCGTGGATCCGGGCGGGCCGTATCCATAGCTGTTCGGCCCGTACCCCGGAGGCGGCTGCCCGTACCCCGGCGGCGGATACCCTTGCGGGTACCCGGGCGGCGGCGCGTATCCCGGCGGCGGATACCCTTGCGGATAGCCCTGCGGATACCCAGGCGGCGCGTATCCCGGCGGCGGCAGCGGCGCGACCTGCGGAGCGGCGGGCTCATACCCCGGCGGCGGAGGCGGCGGCGGCGCCGACGTGTCCGGCTGGGTGGGCGGCGGCGGAGGCGCAGGCGCTTGCGCGTCAGCGCTCTGCGAGGAGACACCTACCGCGACGAAGAGCGCCGCCGCGAGCGCACGTGAAGCCCCCTTCGTTCCGTTCGCCATCGCCTTGCGCATGCAGATGCCTCCCGCCCTCGCGTGTGGTGCTGCCCGCACGCGCAAAAACGGAGAATACGTGAGGCATCCGGGAGGTCAACGCGGCTTTTTCGTTCCCGCCTTTGCTGCCGCCCACGCGGAGGCGGGCACGAACGCGGCCACGTGTCGCGCCTCGACGAGCGTGTCGGGCCCCGCGAGATCGAGGTCGGGGACGAACCCACGCGTCTCGTCGAAGTCGCCGAGCGGATCCACGACGGCGCGCGTGCCGAGCGTGACCACGAGGCGCGAGCGCGGGAGCACGAACGACGCGACCTCGCCGACCGCCATGCTGCCACGCGTGCGCTCCCCCGCGACGAGCAACCCCGGGATTTGCCGCGCCAGCGCGACGAACATCTCGCACGCCGAGGCGCAGCCACGATCGACGAGCACCACGCCGCGCCCCACGAGCGGCGCGGGCGCCATGCCTTGCAGGATCTCGCCTTTGCGGACGATCTCGACGCGTCCTTCCCCGCGTGCGGCGTGGTCCGCGGCGAGCCCTTCGAGCCGCGTGATGTGTTCGAGGAACATCCCGCGCGCAGCCGGCGGCACGTCGCCCCGCGCGAGGCGCCTCTTCGCGGCGTTCACGCGTCCGAGCGCCGCCGTCACGGACTGGACTTCCCGCGTGCCGAGCGCGAGGATCGGCCCGTGCGCGAGCGCGCGCAGGAAGCGCTCGGCGAAGGTGTAGTTCCCGCCGCGGTTGCCGCGCAGATCCACGACGAACGCAGGCGCCTCACGGAGCCGCTCGGCGAGGCGCGGCAACGTCGCGAGCGCTGCGGCCGCGGCCGTCTCGAAGGTGCGCACCACGAGGACGGGGACCTCGCCTTCGACGAGCTCCACGGGCGGAGCTGCGATCACCGGCGGCGCGGGCGGAGCCGGCAAGGCGTCGAGGCGGAGCGGCCGTTCGCCGCCGTAACCAAAGGCGAGGTGGCCATCGTCGGCGCGGAGCAGATCACGCAAGAGCGTCGCGAACTCGAACGGGGACCAGATCGCGCGGCTCCGGATCACGCGGCGCGCTTCGTCGATGCGCGCGCGCGGCGGCACGGGCGCGTGGCCCTCGGGCGCGGCGTACGCGTCGGCGAAGACATCGAGCGCGAAGTCGAGATCCGCCTCGGCGAGCGCGGCCGTGACCTCGCGCGGCTCGGCGTCGAAGTCGCTCGGGCTCGCGACGAGCGCGGCGAAGCTCGGCGTGAGGGCCGTGGATGCGCGCGGATTTCGCTCGGGTGATCCCCGGGATCCGGCGCAGCCGGCGAGGGTCAGCCCGAGGGCGAGGAGGCCGCCGTGAAGCAAGGCGCGCATCGGCCGCGAGGGTGCAACGACGAGTGACCTCGCTGCAACGGCCTCGCGACGATGCGGTGGGGATGAATGCGGGAAGGGAGCGTATTTCTCGCGAAGACTACGCCTGCGCGGTGAGGGCCTTGTAGGCCTCGGCCCACTTCTTCCACTGCTTCAGGCGCGTACCGGGCTTGCGGTTGTTCACCTTGGCGCGGGACTCCTTGCGGGCGATCTTCTCGAGCAGGTGCTGGTGCTGGCGGCTGGGACGATGCATGCGCGCGATGCTGGTCCAAGCGCGCTTTCTTCGCAAGTCCGTCGAGCGTCAGCCGCCCCGGCTGCCCTTTTCGCCTTCGTCGGGTCCGAGGCGCCCGTACGTATGAATGGCGCCGATGAGGAGGAAGAGCGCCAGCAGCGTCAGGACCATGCCCAGGTCGATGAGGTTCGTATCGTTCGGGTCACTCGGGCGCAGCCCCACGAGCCCGAGCCCGACGAGAAGCGCGGTGCTCGCCACGAGCAGCGCGCGCCGCGGCCCCGCAGCGCGCTCGGACTCGTTCTGCACCAGCGTGGAGATCTTGTCGCCGAGGCTCACTTGAACTTCTTGGTCTTCGCGTACGTGATGAAGTCGCGCACGTCACGCGTCAGCGTGCGCTCGGCGGTGATCGTCGTGAGCTCGTGGGACTCGCCGGCGAGGTCGTCGTAGCGGTAGTTCGCCTGGTAGAGCAGCACGATGCGGACCTCGCCTTCGGGGCCGACGCGCTCCAGCCGGAGCTTTTCGTCGGCTCCGTTCGGCGGCTTGATGGCGTCGCCGAGCTTGTCGAGGTCGTCGTCGGAGATGTACGCGATCCCGTACTCGTGGCCGTCGATGCTCACGTCGACGCGGAGCGGCTTGCCGCTGCGCAGCTCGACCTCGCGGGCCGGCGCGGGCTGCACACCTTCCTGGGCGACGGCGCGACGGATGACCTCGAGCGCACGGCGCTCATCGAGGGTCCTCGTGGGGTTCGGCGCGCGGACCGGCTCGGGTCCGCATCCGAGGGCGGCCGCGCCGAGGGCGGCGGTCGCGACAATCGGCAAGAGCTTTCGCAAGACGGTAGCCATGAGCGCCATGAGAGTAGCCAACCAGGCCCCGCTCCGCTACTTCTCCCGCCATGGCTCGCCTCGCGGCGATCGACATCGGGTCCAACGCCATCCGGCTTCGCGTGGTCGACGTGGACCCGCCTCTGATCACGGACGACGGACCCCGGTTTTACCCCTTCCGCGACGTGCTCGTCGATCGCGCCCCGGTGCGGCTCGGGCACGACGTCTTCACGAAAGGCCGCCTCGAAAACGGCGTCATCGGCGCGGCCTGCGAGGCGCTGAAGCGCTTCCGCGCGGCCATGGACGCGGCGAAGGTCGAGCGCTATCGCGCCGTCGCCACGAGCGCCGCGCGGGAGGCGCAAAACGGCGACCTCTTCGTCGAGCGCGCCGAGCGCGAGAGCCGCGTGCACGTGGAGATCATCGAGGGCGTCGAGGAAGCGCGCCTCGTGCAGCTCGCCGTCGTCGAGCGCATCCCCATGAGCCAGCGTCGCTCGCTCCTCGTCGACATCGGCGGCGGCTCGACGGAGCTCACGCTGCTCGAAGGCCGCCTCCCCGTCTACTCGCGCTCCTTGCCCGTCGGGACCGTCCGCCTGCTCGAAGCCTTCCTCGAAGGACGCGGGCCGATCGACATGGCCCACCGAAAGCTCCTCGAAGAGTACGTCGACCGCGTCTGCGCCGACGCCTTCCGCGAGATCGAGGACGCCTCCGACGGGCCCGTCGATGTCGTCATCGGCACGGGCGGCAACATCGAGACGCTCGCCGACCTCTGCCCGATGCCGATCGCCTTCCCCGAGGGACGCGCGATCGAGGTCCGCGCGATGCGCCGGCTGCTCGACGAGCTCTCGGCGAAGAGCGTGGACGAGCGCGTGCTCGCGTACGGCCTCCGGCCCGATCGCGCCGACACGATCGTCCCCGCGGCGACCGTGCTCTGCCGGGTCGCCGAGGCCTTTGGGCGCGAATCGATCACGGCGCCTGGCGTGGGGCTCAAGGAAGGCGTGCTCGTCGACCTCGCGCGCCAGCACTTCGTGCCGCGTGATTTCGGCGGCGAGGCGGCTGCGGTGAGCGAGGCGTGCCTCCGGCTCGGGCGCCGCTACCACTTCGACGAGGCGCACGGCATGCTCGTGGCGCGCTTCGCGACGCGCCTCTTCGACGAGCTCTCCGCGCGCCACCGCATGAGCCCGCGCGACCGCATCCTCCTCCACGCAGCGTCGCTCCTGCACGACGTCGGCGACTTCGTGCGGTACGAGGGCCACCACAAGCACAGCTACTACCTCATCGTG
This sequence comes from Polyangium sorediatum, assembly GCF_029946465.1. NCBI lineage: Bacteria > Pseudomonadati > Myxococcota > Polyangiales > Polyangiaceae > Polyangium > Polyangium sorediatum. Next base: position 126,593 of record NZ_JARZHI010000023.1, on the reverse strand, counting down.
CACGCCGACCTGATGGGCCTCTCGCCCCCGGAGCGCGAGATCGTGGCCAACGTGGCGCGCTACCACCGAAAGAGCCCGCCGCAGCTCGACCACGACAACTTCCGCACGCTCTCGCGCGAGGATCGGGCGAAGGTCAAGGCGATGGCCGCGATCCTGCGGGTCGCGGACGCGCTCGATCGGGAGCACCGGGCCAAGGTCGCCGGCGTCAGCGGGCGCATCGAGGGCGACACGCTGGTGCTCGAGCTCTCGGGCACGGAGGACCGATCGCTCGAAGAGTGGACCGTCGGGGCGAAGTGCGGAATGTTGAAGGACGCGCTCGGGCTCGACGTGCGCATCGTGGACGCGGCCACGGGCGCGTCGCGGACGCCGACGACGGTGCCGCCCGCCTCGCGGAAGACGCCGATTCCGACGCCACGAAGCTGACCGAAACGGGTGTTACGGGAAGAACCCTTGGGCACGCGGGGGCGTAACCTCGGGCGAACCGAGGGACGCCCCCAAACCCCCGTCCGCGCGGGTTTGACGCGCGACGCGGAGGTTGTCCGGGCGTTCAGCGCTTGCGGCGACCCTTTGCAGCGGGCGCCGGCGTGGCGGCCGGAGCCGGTGTGGCAGCGGCGGCGGCCTTCGCGGGAGCGGCCTTGGCCGCAGCTTTTGCGGGCGTCGCCTTGACGGGCGTCGCCTTCGCCGCGGCGTTTTTCGCCGGCGTGGCCGTCTTCGGCGGGCGACCGTTTGGCCCGAAGACGAGCTTGCGCAGCGCGGCGGCGGCCTTGTCGGTGTCGCCGCCTTCGCTGGCGCGCACGTGCTCGACCACCGCGGCGAGCGGCTCTTCCTCGGGGAACATGAGGAGCACGAAGGGCGGGACGCCGAGCGCCTTCGCGGCGGAGACCACGGTCCCGACCGTGATCAGAACGAGCCCGCGCTCCACGCTCGACATGTGCCCCTTGGACAGACCACTCTCGTCGGCGAGGGCCGCGAGCGACATGCCGCGCTCCTGGCGCAGATCACGGATTCGGGCCCCTACCTTGGCGGCGACGGGCTCGGGAGTCGGACGACGGGGCATGGTTTTTCCACCTCGAACATGCGCCCCGGCGTACCGGAGACGCGGAGAAGATCCGGACGAAACGCGGCGGTTCGTCTTGGCCGTGTTCGTGTGGGACGAACTCTACCATGTCGTCCTCGCCCGGTACAACGTCCCCGTAGAACGCGCATGTCCCGACAACCCGCGCCTGCATTCGCGGCCCTACCCTTGTCCCCTCCCCGGCCCGGCCGACCTGCCGAAGAAGAGCTCGCGCAGCCGCACGGCCGCGCGGCCCACGTCGCCGCCCTCCTCGCGGAGGATCTTATCGAGGCACGCGGCGAAGGATTCGTCCTCCTCCCGCATGCACAAGAGGAACGGCGGCACGCCGAGCGCCCGGGCCACGGCGAACACCGTGCCGACGCTCATGAGCGCGAGCCCATTCTCCAGGTTCGAGGCGTGGCCTTTGGAGAGACCGCTCGCCTTCGCGAATTGAGAGAGTGACATTCCCTTCTCGCGCCGCAGCTCGCGCATTCGAGCACCGATGTGAGCGGCGAGCGGGTCCGGGACACGACGTGTAGGCACGGGATTGCACCTCGAAACCGTTTTTCCTGCCAAGCATGCGATCGACCATCGACCGCTCGTTGCAGGCTTCGAAGGTTCGCCGTAGCGAACCAATGGGTTCATCCAGGCCAAACCACTTACCATGCCGGGCGGCCGTTCCCAATGTTCGAAAGCATTTTCGAACGCCCCAAAATCGACGCGGGGGCCATTCATTTCAGGAGACGAAATCCGAGTTCGACACAGCAAACACGAGGGCGCACCCCGGACGCCCCGGCGGACGCGCCGAAACACGCGGGATCCCTGGACAAACCCGCGCCGAGCCCCCCGCGCCCCTGGCGCACCCGGACGGTTGTCAGGGCAAGCCGCCCTCACGCGGACCGGTCACACGCGACACCACCCCACCGCCGACAGGGAGGCCTCGGTACGGCCCCGACATGATTGTCTTGACTTTTCGCTCTACTCGTGGAGCGAGCGCTTCGTCGCGCCGCGCCCGCGCTTCTTGCCGAGAAGGCCGCTCGTGCGCTCCTCGATCACCGCGCTCACGCGCCGCATATCGCCGCCGTACGCCTGCCGGATCTCCTCCAGCACGGCCGAGAGCGGATCCTCGTCGGGAAACGCCAAGAGCACGAACGGCGGCACGTCGAGCGCTCGCGCCACCGCGACGACCGTGCCCATCGTGACCCGCACGCGCCCTCGCTCCGCGCTCGACATCTGGCTCGGCGTCAGGCCACCCGCCTCGCGCAAGCTCGCGAGCGACAGACCTCGCTCGAGCCGGAGATCACGCATCCGCGCGCCGAGCTTGCCCGCGTAAGGCTCCGGCAGCCCGCTCGTGTTGTCCGCGCGCTCGCGAGCCGCCGCCCGCGTCTTCGATCCCTGCGCCTGCGTTTCCCTCGACGTGCGCTTCATCCTGACCCGCGACAAACCTAACACGTTCTGCGGGGCCACGTGCACGTGCGATCGAAAAACCCAAGCACGGTTTGCGCGAGGTTGGTCCGTCGCCGGGTTTTTCAGGCCCTAACCTCATTTTTTAACAGACGATCCTGAGACGCCGAAAGAGCCCTCCCCCCCTCGGGCCCGCCGGTCAGCCGAAGAAGCGCACGATCTCGGCGACGAACGTGTCGTGCGCCTCGATGTGCGGCGAATGTCCGACGTTCGGCAGGACCTCTTCCCGGTAGCTGCCGCCGTTCGTCTTGTAGGCGTCGAGCACGGCGCGCGTCTGCGCGACCATGGGCTGCGCCGGATAGACGTCGTCGCCGGGCCAACCCGGGATCGCGCCGAGCTTGCCGAGGAACCCGAAGTCGAAGAGCGACGTGTCGCTGACGATCTGATCCCCGTCGCCGCGGATCCACAGCACATCGTGCTTCGGCGAGATCTTCGCGAACCCCGAGAGGTTCACGTACTTCGGCGCGAGCGCGTTGTTCACGCCGCGCGTGCCGGGCGCGACGCCGGGCCAGTTCGAGGACGTGGTCGTGTCGCCGGGATAGTGCGCGTCGTCCACGACCATCTTCAGGACCTCCGCGAGGAAGAGCTCTTCGCGCTCCTTCTCCACGCGGAACGGCGGCTTGAAGTAGAACTCGTTCATGACCTTGCGCGGCGAGGTCGCGCTCTCCTCGGACGCGTCGCGCTCCTTCAACCGCCGCGCGAAGTCGGGGTTCGCCGTGCCGCCGCCCGAGCCCGCGAAGTCCGCGAAACACGGCTCGCCGCTCGTGCCCTTCGTCCCGCCGAATCCGTACGGCGCCATCGGCGCTTCGAGGACGATCTTTCCGACGAGATCGGGGTGATCGATCGCGAGCTGCATCGCGACGCCGCCGCCGACCGACCAGCCCACGACGTGCACCGGGCCCTTCAGGCCGAGTTCGGCGCTCCGGAGCAGCGCCGCGAGGTCGTCCGAGAAATCACGCAGGCCGCGGGTCGCGTCGATGGGCGCGGGCTCCGAGTCGCCGTAGCCGCGGAGATCCGCCGCGAGGGCGCGGAAGCCCGCAGGGAGCGCGGCCATCGTCTGCTCGAAGAAACGAGCGGAGGAGCAGTTGCCGTGGATGAACAGGACGGGCACGCCGTCTTGAGGCCCGCTGACGAGCACGTGCGTGCGAAGGCGAGACGTCTGGATCTTGATCGAGGTGATGGCGGTCATGAGCTCCTCGGGTTTTTCGGACCAGAGGAGAGGATGCCTTCAACGCTCGCCGGTGAGAAGATCATAGAGGCGAGGCGCAAACGCCTCCGCCACACAGTGCTCGACCTCGTCGGAGGTGCCGAAGCGTAAGGCCTCCCGCGCGACGGCCTCGGCCTCGACGAGCGTCACGCGCCGCAACGCCTCCTTGATCTCGGGGATCGCGGCCGCCTCCATCGAGAAGTCCCGCATGCCGAGGCCCACGAGCAGGACCGCGGCGAGCGGATCACTCGCCATCGCGCCGCAGATCGAGACGGGACACGACCAGCCCTCGCCCGCGCGTACGACGCTGCGGATGAGCCGCAGGATCGCCGGATCGAAGGACGACGCGAGGTAGGCGAGCGAGCGGCTCGTGCGATCGACGGCGAGCGTGTACTGCACGAGGTCGTTCGTCCCGAGGCTCATGAAGCTCGCCTCCTGGGCGAAGAGATCCACGAGCACCGCGGCCGCCGGCACCTCGACCATGATCCCGAGCGGGATCTCGTCCGCGCAGGGCAACCCCCGCGCCTTCACCTGCTCGATCGCCTGCTCCAGGAGGACGCGCACCTGCCGGAGCTCGGAGAGGCTCGCGATCATGGGGATCATGATCTTCACCTCGCCATACGCGCTCGCGCGGACCATCGCGCGCAGGTGTTCGAGGAAGACCTCGGGCTGCGAGAGCGCGAGGCGCACAGCGCGCAGGCCCAGCATCGGGTTCATCTCGGGCGGGAGCTTGAGGCTCGAGATGAACTTGTCGCCGCCGATGTCGAAGGTGCGCAGCGTGACGGGCATCGGCCGCATCGTCTCCACGACGGCGCGGAAGATCTCGAACTGCTGATCCTCGGTCGGCGGCAGCGATCGATCGATGTAGAGAAACTCGGTGCGGTAGAGGCCGATGCCCTCGGCGCCGTGATCACGCGCCAGGATGGCCTCGGCCGGGAGCTCGACGTTCGCGCGCAGCGTGACGCGCACGCCGTCCTGGGTCGTCGCTTCACGATCCCGCGAGACGGAGAGCTCCCGCGAGAGCGCGGTGTGCCGCTCGCCGCGGGCGCGCGCCTCGTCGAGCTCGCGCGGCTGCGGCCCCACGAGGACGCTGCCGCGCAGGCCGTCGACGACGACGAGATCACCCCCCGAGATCCGCTTGAGCGCGTCGGTCACGCCAACGACGGCGGGGATCTCCAGCGCGCGCGCCATGATCGCGGTGTGGCTCGTCCGCGTGCCGACCTCGGTCACGAAACCGACGACGGGCTGGTTGATCATCGCCGCCGTGTCCGCGGGCGAGAGGTCGTGCGCGACGACGATCGAGGGCCCATCGAGGCGGAGGTTCTGCTGCTCGGGCACGCTCGTGCCGAAGGCGCGCAGGATGCGATCGCCGATGAAGAGCACGTCGTGGCTGCGCTCGCTCAGGTACGGATCGTCGAGCGCCGCGAGCCGCTTGGCGATCACGTCGGACGCCTCGGCCACGGCCCACTCGGCGGCGCGCTTCTCCTTCTGGATCTGGTGACGCACGGCCTCGGCGAGCACGGGGTCGCCGGTCATGAGCACGTACGCTTCGAGGATGGAGGCCTCGGCGCTGCGCTCGGTGAGGCGCTGCGACATCTCACGCAGGTCGCGCTGCGCGCGCGCGACGGCCTCCTCGAAGCGCGCGACCTCGGCGTCGATCTCCCCCGGGCCGATCGTGCGTCGCGGGCAGTGCGCGCGGCTCTGCCCGAAGACGACGACCTTGCCGATCGCGACGCCCGGCGAGCCCGCGATGCCGCGGAGCACCTCGGTCGCTTTCGAGGGAGGCTCCACGCTCATTCAGGCTCTCCGAAGCGATCGGCGATGAGCGTGCCGATCGCCGCCACAGCCTGCGCCGAGCCCTCGCCGCGCGCCTTCACCTCGATCACGGTACCGACGCCGCCGCAGAGCAGGAGCACACCCATCACGCTCTTCGCGTTCGCTTCCTGCCCGTCGGGCCCCGCGATCGTGACCTCGCACGGGTACTTGCCGGCGAGCTGCACGAGCTTCGTGGCCGCCCGCGCGTGCAAGCCGCGCGCGTTGACGATCGTGAACCGCCCCGTCGCGCTCGCGTCGCTCACGCCTTGCCCCCTCCGCCGTCGGGGGAGCGCGGCGCCCCCTCCGCCCCTTCGGTGGCGCTCCGCTCGAGCAATTGTGGATCGGGCTCGAGCGGCGCGGTGTGCTCCGCTCTGCCGACGTCACGATGCACGACCGAGATGGGTAGCTCCACCTTCCTTCGTAGATTGTCAGCCAAAACCTCGGCGAGCGCCACCGATCGATGGCGCCCACCGGTGCAGCCGATGCCGATGGTCAGGTAGCTCTTCCCTTCCCGCTCGTACCGGGGGAGCGAGAATTCGAGGAGCGAGCCGATCTTTTCGAGCAGCTCGGACGCCTCGGGGCTCTGCAAGACGAAATCGCGCACCGCGGGGTGGCTCCCGGGCAGCCGCCGTAGCTCCGGGACGAAATGCGGGTTGTCGAGGAACCGCACGTCGAAGATCAGATCCGCGTCGACCGGGACGCCGAACTTGAAGCCGAACGAGACGAACCTCGTGCGCATGCGCGGCGCCTCGGCCTTGCCCGGCCCGAGGTGCGCGATGATCTGGCGCCGCAGCTCGTGCACGCTGAGGCGCGTCGTATCGAGGTCGATCGTGGCGAGCGCGCGCAGCGGGGCGAGGCGCTCGCGCTCGAGGTGCACGCCGTCGAGCACGGCGAGGGCGCCGGAGCTGCCGGGCGCGCGCGAGGCGGCGGCCGAGAGCGGGTGGGGCCTTCGGGTCTCGTTGAAGCGGCGGAGCAGCGCCTCGTCGGTCGCGTCGAGGAAGAGGATGGCCATGTCGCGCCCCTCGGCGATGCGCGAGAGCGTGGGCGCGGCGCCGTCGAGGAAGGCGAAGGCGCGCACGTCGATGCCGAGGCCGATGCGACGGATGCCGCCGGCCTCGCAGACCTCGATCGTGGCGGGCACGAGGGACGTCGGGAGGTTGTCGACGCAGAAGTAGCCGAGGTCTTCCAGGGCGTTGATCGCGGTGGACTTGCCGGCCCCCGAGAGCCCGGTGACCACGACGACGCGGCTCTTGTCGCTCATCGATCTCGCCCCTTTCCGCTCAGCAGCGCGCCTTCGAGGTTGCCGAAGAACTCGCGCGCGGCGTGGTGCCCTGCGTTCTTGAGCAACTCGTTCCGCGCCGCGACCTCGATGATCGTCGACATGTCGCGCCCCGGCCGCACCGGGATCACGAGCTCGCGCACCTTCACGCCGAGGATCTTGTGGTACCGGTCTTCGAGGCCGAGCCGATCGTACTCGACGTCCTTCGACCACTCGACGAGCTTGATCAGCACGTCGATGCGCTTGCGCTCGCGGATCGCCGTCACGCCGAAGAGATCCTTCACGTTGAGGATGCCGAGCCCGCGCACCTCCAGGTGGTGGCGGAGCAGGTGCGCGGCCATGCCGAAGACCATGCCCGGCGGGCGGAAGTCGCACTCGACGACGTCGTCGGCGATGAGGCGATGTCCCCGCATCACGAGGTCGAGCGCGCACTCGCTCTTGCCGATCGCGCTCGGGCCCGTGAGGAGCACGCCCACGCCGAAGACGTCGACGAGCACGCCGTGCATGCGCACGCGCGGCGCGAGCCTGTCGTCGAGCAGCGCGTGAAGCGCCGTGATGGTCACGCTCGATCGATCCGCCGAGCGGAGCAGCGGCGTCCCGGACGCCTCGGCCGCGGCCACGAGCTCCGGCACCGCGGGGAAGCCGGCCTCCGCGGACGACTCGCCTTCGGCGCGCGCGTCCCGCGTGACGATGACGCAGCACAGGTCGCGCGCGAAGAGATCACGAAGCTTCTTCGCGCGGTCCTCGACATCGAGCGTGTGCAGGAACGAGAGCTCGGTCTGGCCGAAGATCTGGATGCGCGACGACGTGATGCCGTGGAAGTGCCCCACGAGCGCGAGGCCCGACTTCTGGATGCGCGTCGACTCGATGATCCGATCGAGGCCCGCCTCGCCCGCGATGAGCTCGAGCTTCACGCCGAGCCCGGGATCGGCGAGGAGCGCGCGCACGCTCATCGACGGGCGCGGGACGGGCACGCTTCGCGGGACCTCGTCGGTCACGGGCCCCGGCCCTCCTCGGCGGCGATGATCGTGAAGGCGTCGGCGCCGCTCGGCGCGAGCAGCAGGCGCTTGCGAAACTCGTCGTCGCGGAGCAGGCGCGAGACACGCGCCAAGGTCTTCAGGTGCTCGCCTGCGGCGCGCTTCGGACCGACGACGGCGAAGAGAATGCTCACGGGCGCGCGGTCGATCGCGTCGAAGTCGATCGGGTGCGGGCAGAGCAGGACCGCGCCCACGTGCCGATCGAGGCCTTCGAGCCCGCCGTGGGGGATGGCCACGCCGCCGCCCACGCCGGTCGACTGGAGCTTCTCTCGCTCGACGAGCACGCGCTCGATCTCCGCGATCGGCGTGGCGGGGATCAGGTTGCGGGCGAGCAGCTCGGCGATGCGGCGCAGCGCCTCGGGCTTGGAGCGGACGACACCCTCGGCCTCGTTCGCCACCGAGACGTGGTCCGCGCTCAGGATCTCGAGAACACCCATGATCGTGCCGGGGGGGTTGGGAGAGCGGGGCGTGCGCGGCCTTTTGCGCCGCGCGACCGCCGGAGGGGCGTCCGCGCGGCGCGGCTGCGCCGTGGAATCGATCGTTGCCTGTCCCCCCCGTGCCTCGGCAGAAGCACGGCCGAGCCCTACTACGGAAAGGCTCGCCTGGCGAGGGCGTAGAGCGTGGAATTCGCCGTCAGTCGCGGGCGCGACCTTCGGCGGCCTCGGTGGCCTCGGCGGCGAACTCGGCCGCGCTCGTCCCGCCGCGCTTCCTCGCCATGTTCGCCGTCTTGTCCGCTTCGATCTGGCGGTCCAGCTTGTCGATGACCTTGTCGATCGAGGCGTACATGTCCTGGCTGCGGACCGTCGCGTGGAATTGCTGGCTGCCCGAGGAGATCCGCACATCGGCGATGTGATCGAGGCCCTCGACGGACAACGTGACCTGCGCGGTCATGGCTTGACGAAGGAACCTTTGCAACTTGGCGATCTTGTCATGCGCGTGCTGCTTCACCGCGTCCGTGCCCACCATGTGTCGGAACGTGATTGCGATGTTCATCGAAGGCTTCCTTCCTTTCCTTCCGGGGCAAAGCACCAGAGGTGCGCTCGTCACAACCGCCATCGGCCATGGTAACACCGCAGGCCGAGCAAACGCGCGTCGATAAGATGCGCCTCGGGCGTCGCAACGATGCCGGACCTCGATCCGGTGGAAGCTTGCATGACCGCTACGTTTGCCGGGCCACGCCTCGTTTTCATCGAGCTGCCGAGACGCTGCATGTCTTCGATGCAACCCGCGATGCCGCCCGGACAATCCCTTGACGCACGCTTCCGTCGTCAAGTCGCGACATAACGAGACTGCACGAGCGGATGAGCACGAAACCCCTCGGGGGAAGCTTCGAGCGCGATCTCTCCGTCGAGGAGGAGGACGGCGCGGTCGCAGAGGGAGAGCGCCGCGTCGACGTGATGATCGGAGACGAGGACCGCGGCGCCCGTGTCGGCGAGGGCACGTAGGCGCTCGGCGACCCGCGTCGCGCCGAGCGGATCGACGGCCGCGAACGGCTCGTCACAAACGAGGACGCGGGGCGCGGCCGTGAGCGCTCGTGTGATCTCGAGGCGCCGCCGCTCGCCGCCGGAGAGACGCGCGGCCTGCATGTCGAGCAGGCCGTCGAGCCCGAGCTCGCGCGCGATCCCGAGCGCGCCCTGCGCATCGGACGGGCGCGCGCGGCGGGTGAGGTTTTCGAAGACGGCGAGGTTGTCGCGCACCGAGAGATCGGGAAGGACGCTCGGCGTCTGCGGGACGTAGCCGAGGCCGCGGCGCGCGCGCTCGTACAGCGGCAAGCGCGTGACGTCTTCGCCGGCGAGGACGACCTTTCCTTCGAGCGGGACGAGCTCGCCGACGAGCACGCGGAACAACGTGGTCTTGCCGGCGCCGCTCGGACCGAAGACGGCGACGACCTCGCCGGCGCGCGCTTCGAGGGAAGCGCGGTGCAGGAGCGTGCGGCCCGAGAGGCGCACGGTGAGGGAGGAGGCGAGGAGCGACATCGAGCGCAGCAGCGAGCTTAGCGGCGAGCTGGTAGGGTGCGCCCGTGGCTTTCCTCTACGCGCTCTGGAAGGAAGCGCTCCTCGCGCACACGTTCTGGCTCCTCACGGCGCTCGTGATGGCGCTCATCGCGAGCCGGCTCGACATGTCGAGCGAGCCGCGGCTCCGGCCGCTCGGCTTCTTCTTGTCGATGCACGTGCTCGCGCTCCTCGGAGCGGCGGCGCTCGTGGTGACGGGCTCGTCGTTCGTGGACGAGATCCGGATCCCGGCGGCCGTGTTCGGCGGCGTCGCGTTCGTGGGCGCGGCGGCCGTGCTGCTCTTCCACGTCATTCTCCCGCGCCTGCGCCTGCGCGCGCCGCGCATCGTCGAGGACGTGATGGTGGCGATCTTTTCGGTCGTCACAGCAGTGAGCATCACGAGCCGCGCGGGCATCAACCTCTCGGGCCTCATCGCCACGAGCGCCGTGATCACGGCGATCCTCGGCTTCTCGTTGCAGGACGTCATCGGCAACGTCGCCGGCGGGCTCGCGCTCCAGCTCGACAGCTCCATCGAGGTCGGCGACCGCATCAAGGTGAACGACGTGAGCGGGCGCGTCGCAGAGATCCGGTGGCGATGCACGGTGATCGAGACAGGCAACGGGGAGACGGTGCTCGTGCCGAACAACGTGCTCATGCGATCCCAGGTGACCGTGTTCGGTCGCCGCCAGGGCAAACCCGCGCACTTGCGCCGCGTGATCCATTTCAATGTGGATTTCCGGTACCAGCCCTCGGACGTGATCGACGTGGTGCGGGACGCCGTGAAAGACGCCAAGGTGCCGAATGTCGCGGAGGAGCCCGCGCCGAGCTGCGTGCTCGTCGACCTCGGCGACTCGTACGGGCGGTATGCGTTGCGGTACTGGTTGACGGACCTCGACATGGATGCGTTGACGGATTCCGATGTCCGGACGCGTATCTTTTTCGCGCTGGAGCGCGCGGGGATGCATCTCGCCATTCCGGCGGCGTCGGTTCTGGTGACCGAGGAGGCGAGCCGCGCGGCGCAGAAGACGGCGAAGCGTCTTTCGAGGCGGAAGCATTTGATCGAAATGGTGCCGTTGTTCCAGGCGCTCTCGGATGCGGAGCGGACCGAGCTTGCGGAGCAGCTCAAGTATGCGCCGTTCACGCGTGGGGAGATCATCGCGCACCAGGGGGATGCCGAGCATCATTGTGTGCATCTGATCGAGGACGGGACGGCGCTCGTGCGTGTCACCGAGAATGGGCGGGAGTTGCCGGTGAAGAAGCTCGGGCCCGGGAGCTTTTTTGGGGAGATGTCGTTGCTGACGGGGTCGCCGCGGCTTGCGACTGTGGTCGCGGAGACGGATGTGGAGTGCTTCCGGCTTGAGAAGGGGCCGTTTCAGCGGGTGATCGAGAAGCGGCCCGAGCTCGCACGGGAGCTCGCCGGGGTGCTCGCGCAGCGGGCGGAGGAGTTGCGGGCTGCGCGGCAGGGGATTGATACGGTGAACGAGGCGGGGCCGTCGGTCGTGAAGGCGGAGCGGGATATCTTCAATCGAATCCGTAATTTCTTCGAGCTTGGCACGCCGTAGGGGCGGGGGGTAGGCAACGCGATCACCCACGCGCCGCGCTCGGGCACACGGTCGCGCCGGCAAGCGCCGCGCGTCACGGCGCGCCATCACTTCGGCGGTCGCCGGCGGAGCACCTGGCTGATGCAATCTGCGGAGCCATAACCACGCTTGAGGTTGTCGAAGCGCACCCAGGTTGCCTGCACGGAGGACGCGGCGAGGGCACGCTTGTACGCCTCGCTGACGCCGTCAGCGCCGACGATACGCCGCGGGCCGATGGTGAGGACATTGATTCCGTACGCCTCCTGATCCGCCACGGACACGGGAATCACGCGGAACCCTTTCTCCCCTAGGAATCCCACGAAGTCTGCATTCTCGCGTGCAAGGTCGTAGGTGCCCTGCGCGTTGCGGGTCCACACGTCGGCCTTCAGGCATTTCACGTGCTGGTGCACGTCGCAGTCGGGCACGTCGCGATCGGCCACGAGCAAGGCGAGATCGGCGTCGAGGAGGTTGAAATAGGTGTCCAGGTGCATTTCACGGGGGTCTTGCCACGCGTCCTTCACGACGATCACCTCGGGCGTGCCGAAGACATCGTGATCCAGCATTTCTCGGATCGCCGCCGCGTTGGTCCGCAGCCCCTGGCCAATGAACGCGCGCTCGCCGGCCGGGAAGAAATCCCCTCCCTCCATGCGTGCGTCCGGGCTGATCTCGTAGATGGGCTCGATGCCCATCTTGGCGAGGACGAATTTCATGACCTCGCGCTCCGCGGCCCGCTGCGGGTTTGCCATCCGGCCGAGCACCACGCCGCGGGCCGTGGTCACCATCTGATCCCGCGCGAAGTAGAGGTTCATCAAGGGGTTCTGGCGATACTCGGCCACGATGCAGGTGCGCGGCTCGGTGGCCCCGCATTGGCCGTACCCCAATACCACGGTGGGGCGCTCGAGGACCATTCGTACCAGCGTCCCAGGGGCCATCTTCGCGACGGTCTCTTCGAAATAGGCCCGCTGTGCTTCTCGATCCGCGGGGCCGAGGCTGGAGACGTCCAGGGTCGTCATTCGTTTCGCAAGATTCGCGAGCGCCCGGCGAGCCTCCCCATCCGGATCCTCGGTGCCGGCGAGCAGGACGTCGACCACGTGGATCACCTCGTCCACGCCTTGCGTCTCCAGCGTCGCCACGAATTGCTGGTGCTCCCGAGCCGCGCCCTCGAGGCTGAAGGTATCCGCGAACAGGGCCGCGGCGGGGTGGAGGAGCCCTGGAAACACCTCCTCTCCGGGCCTATGCACCAGGATCTGCGTGGCCTCGTGCCAGTGCGCGTAGGCGCCCGCGGGCTCCGCGCGCGAGAGATGTCCGCCGAGCAGCAAAGACGCGGCTGCGGCCACGGTGAACGCCCATCGCCTGGAGAAATCGCGTATCGGTGCGCGATGTGTTCGCATGGCCGAGTGGGTTGCACGCGCCGTACCGAGCCTACCCGTGAGGCTCGTCGAACGAATCTAGCCATGGCCTTGCGTTCTCCCCGTCCCTGCGTCTCCATGAGAGACGTGAACGACCTCAAGACACTCCCGAGCCACCTCCTCGAATGGCTCCTCGACCTGCCGCCCGCCGAGACGCGCGACATCGTCGTGGAGCGTGATCTCCGGGTGCCCATGCCCGACGGCACGGTCCTCCTCGCCGATCGGCATGCTCCGCGCGACGATAAAAAACGCCCGCTCATCCTCGTCCGCTCCCCCTATGGGCGCACGGGCCCTCTCGGCGTGATGCTCGGCCGGCCCTTCGCCGAGCGCGGCTTCTCGGTCCTGGTCCAGAGCTGCCGCGGCACCTTCGGCTCCGGCGGCGTGCTCGACCCCTTCCGCACCGAAAAGGACGACGGCCTCGCCACCCTCGCCTGGCTGAAAGAGCAGCCCTGGTTCTCGGGCGAGATCGCCACCTTCGGACCGAGCTACCTCGGCTTCGTGCAATGGGCGATCGCCCGCGACGCGGGCTCCATGCTCAAGGCCATGTCGCCCCAGATCACGCTCTCCAATTTCCGCGACTTCAAATATCCCGGCGAGACTTTCTCGCTGGATGCCATGCTCCGCTGGACACACCTCGTCCATATCCAGGAAAAACCCCTCCACGAGCATCTTCTTGCCCGGTTCGCCGCGCGCCGCTCGTTCAAACGAGCCTTCGCGCACCTGCCGCTCGCCGATGCGGATCGGGTGGTCCTCGGTCATCGGGTCGGTTTTTTCCAGGACTGGCTCGAGCACAACGCCCCGGGCGATCCGTGGTGGACGCCGGCGAACCATAGCGCCGCCGTGGCCGAGGTGACCGCGCCCGCGCTTTTCATCGGCGGCTTCTACGATGTCTTCCTGCCCTGGCAGCTCCGGGATTACGCCGCGCTCGTCGCGGCGGGCCAGACGCCGTACCTCACCATCGGCCCCTGGTCCCATACGTCGAGGCCCCTCTTCAAGGAGAGCATTCGCGAGTCGCTCGCCTGGTTCCGCGCGCACATGCTCGGCGATCGCAGCCGCTTGCGCGAAGCGCCCGTGCGCATTTACGTGATGGGCGCAGACGAATGGCGTGAATACCCGAGCTGGCCCCCGCCCGGCGTCCGCACCGAGCGTTATCATCTCCAGCCGAACCGCGGCCTCGCCCCGAATCCCCCCGCGGTCTCGTCGCCCGACCATTACCGCTACGATCCCGCCGACCCCACCCCGTCCGTGGGCGGCGCCCTGCTCAATGAAGAGAGCGGACCCCAGGACAACCGCGCCCTCGAAGCGCGGCGCGACGTATTGACCTACACGACCCCCCCGCTCGACCGCCACATCGAGGTGATCGGCCCCGTATCAGCCGAGCTCTTCGTGCAATCGAGCCTCGCGCACACCGATTTCTTCGTCCGCCTTTGCGACGTCGATCCTTCCGGCCGATCCGTGAATCTCTGCGACGGCATCCTGCGCCTCATCCCCGGCCGTCCCGCGCCGAGGCCCGACGGGACGCTGGCGATCACCGTCGAACTCTGGCCCACCGCGCACCGCTTCCGCCGCGGCCACCGCATTCGCCTGCAGGTCTCGAGCGGCGCGCACCCGCGCTTCGCCCGCAATCCCGGCAGCGACGAGCCGCTCGCCACCGCGACGCAGCTCGTCCCCGCGGACCAGACGGTGCATCACGATCCAGCGCGCCCCTCGGCGATCGTACTCTCGGTGCTCGGCTGATGTTGGCGGCTCACGGGGGCAGGTGACCCGTACAGAACCACGCGCCGCCTGGTGCGGCGGAGCGGATTGCGTACAGGTCGCCGCGTCAGGCGCCGTCTGGCACACCCGCGCGTACAGGAGAGATCGTCGGCGGCGTGTGCGGCATTCGCAGGGAAGGAATGAGCGGGGGCGGGAGCGGGGGCGGGAGTTTCAGAACGAGCTGGCAAGCGCGGGATCAGCGCATCCGGCGCCGGCTTTGGGACGGCATCCAGCGGGGCGTCGACGGGTACGCCGCCAGCGCGTGCGCATTCTGGACCGGGGTGACGCCCGTCCAGGCTTCCAGCGCGGCGAGCGCCGCCTCCAGGTCGGCCTGCGGCAGCCCGCCGATGGACGCGCTGTGGTTCCCCGCCGGCTCGAAGAAGCGGTACGAGTCCTGCGCGCCCCCGAGATCGAAGGCGGCGGCGGTGTACGGATCGTTCTCGCCGTAGATGAACATCATCCGCTCGCCCTCGGTGGTGAGCCACGCAGAGACGTCCTGCATCGCCTGGGGGTCCAGGATCGGGTTCTTGCCGGGTCCGGGCAGCGTGTACGAGGCGGCCACGTCAAAGCCAGGGTAGAGGAGCAAATCAGCGACGTTCACCTCGGCGTAGCCCGGATAGCCGAGCTGCACCGCCGCCTGCCAATAGTACGGCTCGTAGGCGAGGGTGGCCTCGTCGGACCATAACGAGGGGCCGCAGACCAGGTCGAAGAACGACCACACCTCGTCGTCGCTCGCCGAGGTGGGCGGGATCTCGGCGCAGTGGCTTTCGTCGCCGTACTGCCAGAAGCTGAAGATGAACTCGATCACCGCGGTTTCCAGGGCCTGATCCTCGCCGAGCAGCTCATAGGTGAGGCCGGCGTCCGCGGCCTGGGTCTGCATGCGCGCCAGCATCTCCGGCCGGCGCAGCAGCACCTCGCGCTGGAAGTCGAGGAGGGCCTGCTGGCAGGCCGCGTCGCCTCGCTGGGCCACGAAGTCGAGGTAGCGCGGGTCGGCGTCGCCGAAGTTGTGCGGGGCGACGTAAGCGACGGTGCCGTTCACGTCGTCGGGATAGAAGCGGCGGTGATAGACGGACGTCATCCCGCCCTTGCTTCCGCCGGTGGAGATCCACTTACCCTCGTAGAGCGGCCGGATCACCTCGACAATGTGGTGCAGGTCCGCGGCGGCCTGCTTGATGGTGAGTTGCGACCAGTCCGCGGGCTCCGGGCGGGAGGGGGTGAAGAAGCGGTGCTCGACACGGACCTGGTTGGCGGCGAGCAGCTCGGCGGGCTCGTCGAGCCACTGGTACTCCGGATAGAGGTTGTAGCCCTGGGTGGCGAGCACCACGGGCGCGGCCGGGTCGCGGTGATGCAGGACGAGGCGCTGCTCGAAGCGCGCGCCGGAGGGAGCGTCGTGATCCGCGGGCTGGTCAATCGTGAGCACGAAATAGCGGTAGCCAGGGATCTCGGTCTCCTCCTCCGTGACCGTGAGGCCCTCGATGTCCTGGAGCTTCTCGAAGATATCAGCCGACATCGCGCCGCCGGAGCCGCCGGTGCCGCCCGCACCGCCGGTGCCGCCGGTGCCGCCGGTGCCGCCCGCACCGCCGGTGCCGCCGGTGCCGCCGGTGCCGCCGGTGCCGGAATCGGGGTGGGTGTCGTCGCCGCCGCAGGCGACGAGCGACAGGGAGGCCAGGGTAATGGTGAGCAGCGGAAGAAGCAGAGTGCGCATGGCGGGGAGCCATGGCAGCGGGCGTGCCAACCCCAAATGGGCGCCGTGGCGCGAGGATTCGTGGCCTTGCTCTCTGCAACGCGCGTGCTTCCGGCTGCTGCGTGGTGGTTGCACCGGTTGCACCCCCTGTTGCACCCGTTGCACCCGTTGCATCCTGCTCGCACCCCTATTTCTTGAATGTCTCCGGCTCGATCCCGTACCGCTTCATCCAGCGCTTCACCTGCATTTTGGCCTGACACGCTGAGGCCCGCGACGAGCTCGATCCCATACTCCAAGCGGAGCGGCGCGCGTGTGTTTCGGAGCGTCGAGGGCGTTGCGGAGGCGGGAGCGGGAGCGGGGGCGGGGGCGGAGGCGGGAGCGGGGGCGGGAACGCAAACGCAAACGCAAGCGCAAGCGCAAACGCAAACGCAAACGCAAACGCAAACGCAAACGCAAACGCAAACGCAAACGCAAACGCAAACGCAAACGCAAACGCAAGCGCAAGCGCAAGCGCACGTGCGAGGGGGGACGGGATGCAGGGGATCCCGCTCGGGGACGGCGAGCTTACCGTCGTGCTCGGCCTCTTCAAGGCCAAGCCGTGCTCATCGTCCTCGCGCTTCGCGCTCCGGGCGACTCCGCGCGGTGCTGCGCAGCCTTGAAGAGGCCTCCGCGCGACGGTGCGGGACGAGGGTCCCGGCGAATGGGTCGTCGGACGGAGGGTTCGTTATGCTCAAGATTTATGATGTCGTTTTGGTGATGGCAGGGGACGCGGCAGGGATTGCGGATCGGATTGAGCGGAAGGATAGAGACCTGGCTCGGCAGATGAGGCGGGCCGTGCAGAGCGTGGCGCTGAACGTGGCCGAAGGCATGGGTTGCCTCGCCGGGCACAAACGGCAGCGCTATTCCACAGCCCTCGGATCGGCGCGAGAGGTGATGGCCTGCGTCCAAGTCGCCCAGGCCATGCGCTACATCGAAAGCCCCCATCCCGACGTGCTGGACCGCATGAACCACATCATCGCCACCCTCGCCCGCCTCGTCTACCGCCGCGCTTCGTAAGAAGAAACCTCCCTCGCCCCTCTCCCGGAACGGGAGAGGGGTTGGGGGTGAGGCAGGATCAAGGCCCCCATTCCAACACCCCTCGCACCATTCCCGGCGGATCGTGGCATCTCCGGCGACGAACCAATCCCCACTTTCGCCGTTGAGTTTTCTTCTGGTTCGTGGGACAAACAAGCGACGCCGACCGGAGCTACCCACACCGGCCGGCGTCTGACCCACAACCCCGTCGTACCCGGAGCCATGAGCTAATGGTCACGATACCCGTCCATTCTCCGCCGGCAAACTTTTCGGCGTCGCACGCCTTGCTCGGCCGTCTTTACCTCGAACACCACGCTTTCCTGCGCCGCCTTCTTCTTGGCCAGGCGGTCCCTCCCCGCGACGTGGAGGATGTCCTCCAAGATATTTTCTTCACGGTCTGGCGTCGCCTCTCGTGCCTGGTCACGCCGGAGCAGGCCCGTCCGTGGCTCTTGGTGATCGGGCTCAACCATGCCCGCAATTACCGAAAGCGCCTCCGCTACGAGCGTGAGGTCCTCGTTGGTTTCGCGGAGGATCTCCCCGAGCAGGAGGACGGGACGTCGCCGGACACGCTCTTGCAGGCGACGTACGGCATGTTCCGACTCAAGCGATTCCTGGCGAAGCTCGGCTCCCGCCTCCGCGCCGCGGTGCTGCCGTACCTGGAAGGCCAATCGATTCCGGAGATCGCCGCCTCGCTCGGCATCAACGCGAAAACCGTCTACAGCCGCCTGCACCTCGCCCGGAAGCACCTGAAGACGCTCGCGTGAGTCCCGCTTGCGTTTGCGTTTGCGCTTGCGCTTGCGCTTGCGCTTGCGCTTGCGTTTGCGTTTGCGTTTGCGCTTCCGCTCGCGCTCGCGCTTCCGCTCCCGCCCCCGCTCCCGCCCCCGCTCCCGCCCCCGCTCCCGCCCCCGCTCCCGCCCCCGCTCCCGCCTCCGCTCGGGCGGCGCGGGCCCCCGCTTGGGGGCCCGCCTTCCTGGCCAGGATGAAGCTCAGGGCTCCATGCGCAAGCTCGCCACGCTCAACGTGCCATCGGTCTCGTTGCAGATGATGTCTGCCCCGTACTGGTTGTCGGTATCGCCGAAAAAGACGTGCTTGACCGACGAGCCGCTGCACCACCCATCGAGCTCCCCGCGCCACTCGATCGCCGCGAAGTGTCCGCTCGCGTCGACGAGATCGACTTCCATCTTGCCCGTCGATTGGTTTCGGCAGATCAGATCGTCACGACCGTCACGATTGATGTCGGCGACATGCAAGGAGGCGCTGGAACCCAGGCAGAAGTCGAGGTCTTGTACCCAGTTGCTCCCCTGGAACAGCGCAGTCGAGGTGTTCGCATAGTCGATGAGCATCTCGCCGTCGTTCTGGTTACAGAGGAGGTCGTCCTTATCATCGTCGTTGAACTTGCCGATGTAGAGACGCTCGCTCGATGAAACGCAGAAGTTCCGATCGACTTGCGTCCACTCGTTCCCGTCGACGTTGAACTCTCCGTCGGCGTCGGCAAAGTCGACGATCATGTCGCCGTCGTCCTGGTTGCACAGCAGATCGTCGTGATAATCGCCATTGAAGTCGCCGATGTAGAGGCGCTTGCCCGAACCCACGCAGAAGTTCCGGCCCGAGGAAATCCAGTTGCTCCCCTCGAACACTCCAGCTCCTTCGCTGTAGTCGATCAGCATGTCGCCGTCGTCTTGGTTGCACAGCAGATCGTCGCTGCCATCTCCGTTGAAGTCGCCGACGTACAGGTGCTCCCACGACTGAATGCAGAAATTACGAGCCGTTTTGATCCAATCGGATCCATTGAAGGTTCCATTGGTCTCCGCTCGGTTGATGAGCATGTCCCCGTCGTCGAGTTGATTGCAGAGCAGGTCCGAGCGGCCGTCGTTGTTGAAGTCTCCTACGTAGAGACGCTCCGTGCTGGCCTTGCAGTAGTTCGCCGTGCTGGACCAGATGGAGCGGACGAGGCCGAGGCGGGAGCGACCAGCGATGAGAGCGCCCCCGAACAGGCCCGGAAAGATGCTGGACGTAAACACGGTCGGAAGCGTGCTGACGCGGTTCGTGAAACTCGACGTCACGGGCGGCTCCTTGTTGAGGAACGACCATAGGACATCGGCCTGCGATGCAGAGATGTGCCGCGGACAGGATACACCTCGAGGCGGATAGTCCATGACGTTGACGCTTACGATGAGGCCCGGCAGGGACGTGCGTACAATGGCATCGATTCGCGAATCCCCGGGATAGTACGTATTTCCGCCGAGTGTACAGCTGATGTTGCAGGTGCCGTCGGTTGCGTACGAACACGAATTGGCGATCAACTGGAGATTCGGTTCGTGGTCGTCCGCCTCGCTCGGGCTCGTGAAAAACTTGGGCGTCAGCAAGTCGTTGTACCACACCTCATCGTAACGCTTGCTCAACTTCATGGTGTACCCCGTGTCAGGGTCCAAACCGCTGCCCACCAGGAACGTATGCTCGAGCCCCACGTAGTGCCCCAATTCATGGGCAAGAACATTGGTGCCATTGTCGAGGTCAGCCCGAGCCAAATTCACGACTTTGCCTTCCGACGGAAAATCACCTGAGGTGCCGCCGGCGCTAATGATGACGATGACCTCGTCACTCGGCGCGAACGTCGCAGCGACGGCCTTCCACCAATCACTGCCCCCGGATACGCCAGTCTTGACGACAGCATCCGCCCAGGCATTCGCGGGTATCAGCGGGAACCCATCCACGCCGGAGAACGCATTCGTCACCTCGAGCTTTGCCTGACCCCAGGTCAGGGAACCCGGCGTCTTCGTGCACCAAAAGGTTGGCGCCTCTATCGTGGTGAAGGAGCGCTTCTTGAACGTCACCCCCGCGGCAGCGTAAATCTCATTCACGGTCTGGAGTCGCTCCTCGAGCTCATCTTCGGCATCGGGCCACGCCGTACTCCCAATGCAAACGGCTGGCATTCCAGTTCCAACGGGGCATTCCCAGTCCGGCGGCGGCGGAGTCGGCGAAGTCGGCGGCGTCAGCGTGCGGCTGGAACAAGACGTATCCGCCACACCGGGCATGGGCGATGCTCCGCAAGCTGCGCGTGGCGATGGACGGTTGACACAATTTGTATCCACCAGGTGGACAGCGCGAATCGGAATCGTCCTCTTGTCGAGTGGCGCCACCATCAATGCCTGCTGGGCCACACCCGTCTGCACACCGTCGTCCACCATCAGCTCAGGCGACGCATCCCTTCGATCCAGATCACCACATCCGCACAACATCGCCAGAAGCGATGCCACCACGTATCGTCCGGTCATCACGAACTCCTCGACACGGTCACACCAGCCGTGCTCCTAAAGAGGGCCGGTTGCTACCGCAGGACTTCGTTGTGATCAACCGGAAGTATGAAGCCAAACAACGTTTCTGCGCCAGTGGAAATTCACATCGAACCAGATCGCGCGCGCCCTCAGGACTCGACAAGTCGCGACGGGATGGGGCACAGCCGCTCATGTCCAGAGAGCAAGAGGGGAGCACGGAATCCGCATCGTCCAGGGTGGTAACTGCGGGCGGCAGTCCAAGGAGGGGGTCGACAGGGAACTGCAAAGAGAGAAGGGCGCTTCGCGCCTCGAAGGTGTCGGCTTTCCTGGACGCCTCCCCGTCCCGAGGCAAACGCTCCGACGCCGACCATTCCACGGCAATCGTCGGGCGCATGCAGCCGCTCGCTGCACGCGGGCAGATGCGAGCGGCGTGGCGCCAGGTCCTCGGCGAACCGCCCACCATTCCCCACTCGCTCACGAGGCCATGGTGGACCGACCCTGCCTGCGAAGGTCGATGCCTTCGTGGCCTCCTATGACGCAGCCGCGAAATACGAAAACACCTGGCGGCGGGAAATGCGCGAAGGCAAAGGCGCGGTCGCCGCCCTGCTCCACCATACTCAGAGCTGGCTGCCCCTGCTCACGCGCGATATCCCGGGGTTCGACCCTTCGACCTTCGGCGACAAGCCCGATGTGCCCGATGACGTGATCGAGGACGGGAGCCGGCTCGCCGAGGTGCTGGAGGAGGCGACCACGGAAGAAGGCAAGCCGCTCGCCTACAAATTCGTGGCGCTCGAAGCGCTGCATCCCTCCCTCGCATCGGCGAACAAAGAATGGTCGGAGGCGGAAGCCGCGGACGCGACCTACCAGAAGCTCCTCAAGGAGAGCCGCGCCACCGGCGCCGTGCTCGATAAAGAGATTCAGACGTTCCGCCGGAGCCTCGCGCATGCCGTGGGGCGAAACGACAAGGATTTTTAGAAATTGCGCGTCGAGCGTGCGTCGCAGAAGGACGACGAGGATGACGCGGCGGCGCCCTCGCCGCCCGCGCCCGTCACGCCTGCGGCCCAGGGCGCGGCGCTTCCGACGGGCGAGTAGGCTGCGGGGCCGTCGGGAGGGACGTCCGGAAACCGGTGCGCGGGGTCCGGGCGTCGGTGCGCGGGGTCCTTCGATCGGTCGGCGGGCTCCTTCGCTCGGGGAGGCGGGGGCCTTTGCGTCGGGGTGGACGTTGCGGAGGAAGGTCGGCGCGGGCGGTTCGTGAGGGAGGCGCGCCGCAGGCCGAGGGACACGACGCACTCGTGACCGAGCAGCGGGGTGCGTCGTGGCGAGCGTGGGGCGCTTCGCGAGGGCGCCGAGCCGAAAGCTCCCCGGCCACGGCGACTTCACGCGTTGACGCGAGTTTGGAGTAGGGTGCGCCCATGTGGCGCCTCTTCGCGAGCCTCGTCCTCGCCCTCTTCGTCACCTTCCCGCTCTGCTTCGCCGCCATCGGCCTCGCCGTCGAGTACGCGGCCGGCAGGTTGGTCGTCGACGATACCGCACTACCGACGTGCATCGGCCTGGCCGTGTTCATCGCCCTCTCGTCCTTCGGCGCGCTCCGCCTCTTCCAGGCCTGGCGCCGGACCCGCCCGCAGCGCAGCGAGACCACCGAGACCCGCGGCTTCCTCGAGCGTTATGCCCTCGCCAACCCCGGCCTCTTCGAGAGCGCCTTCAGCTTCAATGGCTTCGGCCTGCGCTACCTCGACCCGCACCACCACGGCCACGGCGGCGTCCTGATGATGACCCTTTGGCTGACCATCGCCTTCCTGCCGGTCGCGCCGGTCCGTCGCGAGCGCCTGCGCTTCCTCGGCCCCGAGAAGCAGCGCGGCCTGCCCTTCGTCGTCACCTGGCAGACCACCCCGCTCCAGACCGTCGAGCGCCTCCCCGTCGACCGCCCGCGCAACCGCCGCGTCTACGGCTTCTACTATGGCCTCTTCCTGCCGCTCCTCGTCGCCCCGCCCGTCATCGGCTTCGTGACGCTGGTGCAGCGCGACTTCCACGTCGCGGCCTGGCAGTTCTTTACCGCGGTCGCGCTCTACTTCGTCTGGGGCATCGGCCTCGTCTTCGTCGAGCGCCGCGTCATGGGCACGCCCGACGCCCGGCGGCCGAGCCGAATCGACGGTGAATGACGTCGCGATGCTCTACCGAGCGCTTCACGCAGGGCTACGTACAGCTATGAAATGTGGTACGACGCCCGAACGAGCGCGCCGGTCTGGTCGCCCCCCGCGACGACGAGCGCGAGCCCCAAGCCGCCCCCGGAGCGGACGGGGAAACGCCTCTTTGCACGGTATGGCGTAGCCGTCGCGGCCGTCGCCGTGGTGACGGCGATTCGGCTCGCGCTCGATCCCGTGCTCGGGGAGCAGTCTCCCTTCCTGCTCTTCACCCTGGCCGTCATGGCCGCGGCCTGGTACGGCGGGCTGCGGGCGGCGCTCTTCGCCGTGGTCTTGGCCGCCCTCTCGTCCACGTTTTTCGTCCTGCACCCGAAGTTCGAATTCGTTCTCCCGAGCGTCATGGGACAGGTGCAATTGGTGCTCTTTCTATGCACCGGCGTGGGTCTGAGTTACTTGACGGATTCGCTCCACCGCGCGCGCATCCGCGCCGAGGTCGCAGAACAAAAGGCGCAGTCGAGCGAGGAATGGCTGCGGGTCACGCTCCGGAGCATCGGCGACGGGGTCATCGCCACGGACGAGTCGGGGCGTGTCGCATTCATGAACCCGTCCGCGGAGAAGCTCACGGGGTGGAACGCCGGAGACGCCATCGACCGGCCGCTCCGCGACGTGTTCCGCGTCGTGGGTGAGGCCGATCGAGAATCCCTGGAAGACCCGGTCACGCGGGTCTTGCGGGACGGCTCCGTGGTGGGCCTCGCCAATCATACGGTGCTCCTCGCGCGCGACGAGAAAGAATACCCCATTTCGAATTCGGGGGCCCCCATCCTGGACGATACGGGCCGGATCCGCGGGGTCGTGCTCGTGTTCCAGGACGGGACGGCCGAGCACGAGGCCGCGCGGCGGCTCGCGGCGAGCGAGGAGGAGTTCCGGGAGGCCTTCGAGCGCGCCGGGGTCGGCGAGGCCCAGGTGGAGCTGTCGACCGGGCGATTCCTGCGCGTGAACCACATGCTCAGTGAAATCACGGGGTGCACGGCGGACGAGCTCGCGCACATGACGTTCTCCGAGCTCACGCACCCGGACAACCGGGCCGCGGATTGGAGGCGATTCCAGGCGGCCGTCCGGGGGGAATGCCCCATGTTCGAGAGCGATACACGGTACGTCCGCAAGGACGGTCGGGAAATCCAGGTGCGGGTGACCGCGACCATCGTTCGCAACGCGCAGGGGGAGCCGCTGCGCGCCCTGTTCGTCTTCCAGGACGTGACGGAGCGGGCCGAGGCCGAGGAGGCGCTGCGGCAGCGAAAGGCGCTCTTGCGGGCCGTCACCGACGCCACGAGCGACCTCATTTACGCCAAAGACCTCGCCGGTCGGCTCACGCTGGCGAACCCGGCCACGCTGCGCGTCCTCGGGCGGACCGAGGAAGAAGCGATCGGGCACCGCGACACCGATTTTGCCCCGCAACCCGCGCAGGGCCGCCATATCGCCGCGCTCGATCGGCGCGTCTTCACGACCGGCCAGGAGATCCGGGAAGAGGAGGAGTTCGGGCCGCCGGGCGCGGTCCGGACCTATTCGACGATCAAGACGCCGCTCCGGAACGAAAGCGAGGCCGTGGTCGGCCTGGTCGGGGTCTCGCGCGACGTCACGGACCGAAAGCATGCGGAAGAGGAGGTGCGCCGGCTCAATGCCGAGCTCGAACAGCGGGTGGACGAACGCACCCGCGAGCTCTCCGACGCGAATGCCGAGCTCGAGGCGTTCTCCTACACGATCGCCCACGACCTCCGGGCCCCCGTGCGCAACATGCATTCCCTCGCCGACGCGCTGGTCGAGGATCATGCGGACGAGCTCTCCCCCGACGCCCGGGACTACACGCAGCGCATCGTTTCGGCCGCGGTCCGGATGGACGACCTCATCAAGGATTTGCTCGCGTACGCCCGGCTGGCGCGGGAGGCGATTCGCCTCGATCCGCTCGACTTGGATGCCGTGCTGACCGACGTTCTCGGGCAAATGCGCCCAGAGATCCGCGAGCGAGGGGCCGAGGTGCGCGTGGCGTGGCCGCTCGGCCGGGTGATCGCCCATCGGACGACGCTCGGACAGGTCGTGACGAACCTGCTCGGCAATGCCATCAAATTCGCGGAAGCGGGCAAGACGCCCGTGGCGGACGTGCGCTCCGAGGACCGCGGCGATCGCGTCCGGCTCTGGGTCGAAGACCGTGGCATCGGCGTCGAGCCCGAGCACCGAGAGCGCATCTTCCGGGTCTTCGAGCGTCTCCACGCGCAGGAGGCCTACCCGGGCACCGGCATCGGCCTTGCCATCGTTCGAAAGGGCGCCGAACGAATGGGCGGATCGTGCGGGGTCGAGGCCAATCCGGGCGGAGGGAGCCGGTTCTGGGTCGAGCTGCCGAAGCAGGAGAACGCATGAACATCGAAGACCTCGGCGTGCTCGTGGTCGAGGACGACTCGACCGACGTCCTCATGATTCGCCGCGCCTTCAAGAAAGCGCAGCTCTTGAACCCGCTCCATTTCGTGGACAACGGCGACACGGCCGTCGATTACCTCTCCGGGAGGCCGCCGTACGACGATCGCAGGGAGCACCCGCTGCCGGCGCTCATCCTGCTCGACCTGAAGCTGCCGCGGCGCTCCGGGCTGGAGGTCCTGGAATGGCTGCGGAGCCTGCCGGGGCTCCGGCGGATCCCGGTCGTCGTGCTGACGTCGTCGATGGAGAGCACCGACGTCCGCAAAGCGTACGACCTCGGGTGCAATTCGTACCTGGTCAAGCCCGTCAGCTTCGAGGGGCTGCTCGACGCGGTGAAGGCGCTCGGGGTCTACTGGCTCATCCTCAATCGGCGGCCGGACACGGAGGTCGCCTGAGCTCATGCGTTTCCTCGTCCTGGACGACAACCCGGACGACCGCCTCATGGCCATCCGGCTCCTCTCGCACGAGTTTCCGGAGCTCGAGACGGACGAGGTCTTCGATCGGGCCGGGTTCGAACGGGCGCTCGCCCGCGGCGGGTACGACGCCGTCGTGACCGATTACATGATGCAATGGACGGACGGCATTCAGGTCCTCCAGCTCGTCAAGAGCCAGTGGCCCGATTGCCCGGTCGTTCTGTTCACGGGCAGCGGGAACGAGGAGGTGGCGGTCGAGGCCATGAAGGCCGGGGCCGACGATTACGTGGCCAAGAGCCCCCACCGAATGGTCCGGCTGCCGCTCGCCGTCCGGCACGCGATCGAGCGAGCCACGGCCAAGCGACGGCTCACCCAGGTCGAGGCCGACCTCCAGCAGCTCACGGACGCGCTCGACGTCGGGGTGTTTCGCGCCACCCCCGAGGGCGAACTTCTCTCGTGCAATCCGGCGTTTTTGCGGATCCTCGGCCGGAGCACGCTGGAGGAGGCCCGGGCGGAGAGCATCGAATGCCTCCTTTCGCTGCCCGAACAGGCGGACAAGGTCCGGGAGACCGAGCGCGGGCGCGCTACCGCGAAGCGGGATCTGGAGGTGCGCCGGGCGGACGGCTCGCGGGTATGGGCGCGGGTGAGCGAACGCGTGAGGGTCGAGGATGGCCGGACGGTGGTGGACGGGCTCGTGGAGGACATCAGCGAACGCAGAGCGCTGGAAGAGGGCCTCCGGACGCGGACACTGGAACTCCAGGAAGCGGACCAGCGCAAGGACGAATTCCTCGCCATGCTCGCCCACGAGCTGCGCAATCCGCTGGCGCCGATCCTCAACGCGGCGACCATCGTACGATACAAGACGGCCTCGCTTTCGGACACGAGGGTGCGGGACGCCTGCATGATCATCGAGCGTCAGGTGATGACGTTGTCGCGGCTGGTCGACGACCTGCTCGATGTGTCACGGGTGAGCCAGGGGAAGATCATGCTCCACCCCGAGCTCATCGACCTCGGCGTGGCCGTGACGCAGGCCGTGGAAATGGTGCGTCCACTTGTGGAGGCGCGGCGGCAGAAGCTCGTCGTGCAATTGCCTCCGGCGCCGGCGCGCGTGCGCGCGGACCTCACGCGGCTGACGCAGGTCTTCGCGAACCTGCTCAACAACGCGGCGAAGTTCACCCCGCAGGGAGGGCAGATCGGCATCACCGCCACGCAAAGCGGAGAGGACGTGGTCGTGCGGATCACGGATACGGGAATGGGAATCAACGCGGCGCTCCTGCCGCGTATCTTCGATCTGTTCACGCAGGGCGACGTGTCCATCGACCGTGCGCAAGGGGGGCTCGGGGTGGGATTGACGCTCGTCAAGCAGCTCGTCGAGATGCACGGCGGGGCCGTGACGGCGGAGAGCGAGGGGGCGGGTCAAGGCAGCGCATTCACGGTCCGGCTGCCGGCGTCGAAGGTGGAGGCCCGTTGAAGGGGCTGCGCGCGCCGCTCGCTCACCAGGGCCCGAGCGCCCCCGTTCGATCCTGCACGAGCCAAGGCCAGGAGCCGCGGATCAGGGTGACGACGCGATCATCGACGATATGTCCGATGTGCCCGGCGGTGATCATCTTCGCCTCGACCCCTGCTCGTTTGAGGATCCCGAGCGCGGGCGGCGTCTCCCTTTCGCAGTTCGCCGTGGAGCAAACGAAGAGGACACGCTTGCCTCCGCCGCGCGCGAACCGGGAGGCGCGGTCGTCGGTCCACGAGCTTTGCCCCCCCTCGCCGAAGACGGCGACGGGAAAACGCGCGGGATCGTCCGCGACGATGGACACGCCGAGGTACGCGCCGCGGGAAAACCCTCCATAAATCATCGGCGCTTCGACCACGTAAGGCCCGAAGCGCGCGCGGAGCGCTTTCAGGCCCGCGTCGATTTCGCGCTTCAGGGCCTCGGCGTTCGTGAACCCATAGAGCGGCTCTGGCCCGGCGTGGTGGAGAACGCCGTGGGGGCAGAGGAGGAACGGATGTCCCTTCGTCACGCCGAGAAACTCGCCGCAGGCCCATTCCGGGCGATCACGCGACCCATGCACGCCAATCAGGACCGGCCGCGGCGACGTCGTCCCGATGGGCGCGGCGATCACGGCATCCAGGAACCCTTCGAGCGGGAGGCGCACGAGCCAATCCCCGCCGAGCGGCGGGAGCGTGGAGGCGGAAGGCAAAGGCGCGGTCGAGGCCGGCGGGGGCGGCGCCGTCGGAGGCGGGGCCGTGGGCGTCGACGAAGCATCGGGGGCTCGGTCGCACGACACGAGCAGGAGCGTAGGCGCGCCGAGCAGGACGCTTATCGCGAGGACGCGCGACCGGACGAGCATCGGGGCGCGCCGCTCGCTCACCAGGGCCCGAGCGCCCCCGTTCGATCTTGCACGAGCCAAGGCCAGGAGCCGCGGATCAGGGTGACGACGCGATCATCCACGATAGGCCCGATGTGCCCGGCAGAGATCATCTTCGCCTCGACGCCCGCCCGTTTCAGGTTCTCGAGCGCGGACTGCGTCTCCCTTTCGCAGTTCGCCGTGGAGCAAACGAAGAGGACACGCTTGCCTCCGCCGCGCGCGAACCGAGAGGCGCGGTCGTCCGTCCAGTAGCTTCCCCCGCCCTCGTCGAAGAGGGCGACGGGAAACCGCGCGGGATCGTCCGCGACGATGGACACGCCATGGATCGCGCCGATGGAAACCCCTGCATAAATCATCGGCCCTTCGGCCACCTGAGGCCCGAAGCGCGCGCGGAGCGCTTTCAGGCCCGCGTCGATTTCGAGCTTCAGGGCCTCGGCCGTCGTGAACCCGTACACCGGGTTTCCGTGCTCGGGGACGCCGTGGGGGCAAAGGAGGAACGGATGTCCCTTCGTCACGCCGAGAAACGCGCCGCAGGCCGATTCCGGGCGATCACGCAACCCATGCACGCCAATCAGAATCGGCCGCGGCGACGTCGCCCCGATGGGCGCGGCGATCACGGCATCCAAGAACCCTTCGAGCGGGAGGCGCACGAGCCCATCCCCGCCGAGCGGCGGGAGCGCGGAGGCGGAAGGCAAAGGCGCGGTCGAGGCCGCCGTAGGGGTGGCCGGGGGCGTCGACGAAACATCGGGGGCGCGGTCGCACGACACGAGAAAGAGCGTAGACGCGCCGAGCAGGACGCCTACCGCAAGGACGCGCGACAGGATGAGCATCGGGACGAGTCTAACACGCCCTCGGGCGACGATGGGGATGCGCGGCTGGGCTTCACGCCCTGACGGGGCGCGGGGGCGACAGGTTCACTCGGCGAGGAGCTCTTCGATCACCGCGGCCATCGCGTCCGGATCGTATTCGTGGCTCGCATACCGAACGGTCCCGTCCTTGCCGACGATCACGTCGACCGGGAAGGGATTGGGCCCGACGAAGTTCGTCGTCACGGCCGCGTAGGTGCTCGCGGGCTCCTCGATGCCGAGCGGGAACGAGACGACGAGGTTCTCGCAATAGGCCTGCACGTCGCCGATCTTGTCGGTCGTCTCGCGCGGGTTCAGGGCGACGATTTCGAGGCCCTTGTCCCGGTACGACTGCCAGAATCGCTCCTCCACGTCCGGGAGGTGATTGGCGCAGACCGGGCAGAACGTGGCGAAGTAGCTGAGCAGGAGCACCTTCCCGGCCGCGGCCTCCGACGTCCACGTCGTGCCGTCGAGCAAGGTGGCCGTCGTGGCGGGCAGCGGGCTGCCGAGGGTCACGCCGGGCGCATTGCCGACGAGGTAGGCCTTGCGAACCGGGGCCGCGGGGTCGTCCGAGACGATGTGCAGATACCCGACCTCCTCCTCGGCCGCCGACGCGACATACGTCACTTCGAGCGAGAGCGTCTCCCCCGGCTCGATCCGGGCCTGCTTCGGCTCGACGCTGAAGGCGTTTCCGCTGATCCAGTTGTCCACGAGCGTGAGCGGCGCCGTGCCCTGGTTCGTGACCGGAATCTGGATCGTCTTCGCGGCGCCGGCCGCGACCTTGCCGAAATCGAGGCGGGCCGCGGTCTCGGGGAGGCGAATGTTCGGGGCGAGGCGGTCCGGCTCCAGGCGGTACGAATACGGGTTTTCCCAGGCGCCGATGAAGACGTCCTGTCCGCGCGCGGCGACGCCGAACGTGCGCATCGTCGGCAGCTCGCGGTCGGCATCCTCGTAATCGAAGGGCCGCGGAATACGGACGGAGGCGACGTAGGTCGGGGTCTGTGGCTTGGTCACGTCGTAAACGCGCACGTCGTTCCATGCGGCCACGAAAATGCGACCCTCGGAGAACGCGACACGGAGCGCCGTGCCGGGCATCTCCGCCCGGCCGACCACCTTCGGGCTCGCGAGGTCTGCGATGTCGACCACGGCGACGCCCGCGGAGCCGGCCGCGACATAGGCGAAGTTGCCGTCGACGACGACGCCGCGGGCCTGGCCGCCGATCGCGACGCGGCCAAGCTCCACGGGCTTCGCCGGATCCGTGGCGTCGACCGTGGCAAACCCTCCGATGCCGTCGGCGACGAACACGTGCTTGTCGCGCGCGGCGATGCCCCACGCATTCGTGAACCCGCCGAGGCTCCCGACGCGCGTGAAGCCCTTGGCCGCGTCGTAATCGTACACGCCGAGGCCATTTTCGTGGAGGCCGACGAAGATGTGGTGATTCGCGACGTCGACGCCCTCGTAGCTGATGCCGGGCTCCTGGAGGACCGGGAGCTGCACGGGCGCCTCGGGGTCCGTGATGTCCCAGCCGCTGAGGAAGGCCGGGTTCCGGATGTTGCCGAGGTGGGTGGTGAAGACGAGCTTCTCGTCCCACGCGAGGTGCTTGCAGCCGGGCGTGCGTGTATCGCCGGGGATCGTGTGCTTGAGGCCCTCGCCCGTCAGGGTCTCCATGTCGTTCGCGTGCGTCGCGTCGATCACGTTGAACGTGTAGCTGCAATTGAGGAGCAGGTTGTCCTCGCGGATGCGCACCTCGTCGGTATGGCTACCGACCTCGGCCAGGTTCTGGAGCTGGACGAGCGGGCTCAAGTAACGGCCGGGTTCGAGCGCCGTCGGCAAGCACTCGCGTCCGACCGCCTGCGTGCCCTCGCCGCACGAGAGGCCCGGGGCCTGGGACGGCGGGTCGTCGGAGCAACCGGCGACGAGCAGGAGCGAGGACGCGCCGAGGAGCGCGGCGCCGGTGCGAGAGATCGTTCGTACCAAGGAAGGAAGTGTCATCATCGTGCCTTTCTGTGCCAGGTCACTCTTTTGATATCACGAGCCAAGTCAGCTCGGTCAAGCCCGTCTGCGGCGCCGTCGCAACGCTCGTGCCATCGGCCTCGCCCGGGACTGGCTCCGAGAAGGCGCCGTCGATCTCGCTGATCGAGCGAAACCGGACCTTCGTCCCGGCGGGCAAGTCCGACGGAGCGCGGACCGCAATGGGGGAAGCGCTCACGGCGGCAAAGGGGTGCAACGTATACACGGCGACGAGCTCCTCCCCCGCGGGCACGACCCACGGGCACGCTTGGGACGGCGGAATGCGCCGCGCGGCGACGTCGACGAGGGTGTCCCCGAGGTAAGGCGTGAGGTCGGCGACGCGCAGGGTCAACGCAATGCCGTCGCCGGCCATCAACGTCTGCGGATCCGCGGCGGCGGGCCCGAGGAGCGCGCCCTCCGGGAGGCTCGGGACGTGGAGGGAGCCCACGTCGATCAGGGAATCGTCGACGATTCGCACGGGGCAAAGCGCGGCGGACTTCCGGGGCGT
Source organism: Polyangium sorediatum (assembly GCF_029946465.1). Taxonomy (NCBI): domain Bacteria; kingdom Pseudomonadati; phylum Myxococcota; order Polyangiales; family Polyangiaceae; genus Polyangium; species Polyangium sorediatum. Next base: position 95,223 of record NZ_JARZHI010000023.1, on the reverse strand, counting down.
GGCCGTCGGGTCCGGGAGGGTCTTTACTGCGACCTCGGCCGTGGGCTCGATCGGAAAGAAGAACCTGCCATCCGGCTCGGCGTCGCCGAAGAGGCAAATCGTCGCCATGCAGGCGAGGACCTTGCCGCCGCCGATCGGCTGATCCGCGTGGTCCTTCAGGACGCCCGCGATCCCGGGTCCCATGGGGGCCGAGCCGTCCGTGCCGGCGTCTTTTTCGGTGGGATTCGTGCCGGGAGGCGGGGTTCCGCAGCCGGCGAGGAGGACAAGGAAAGCAAAAGGGGCAATGTGGCGCATCTCTTCACCAAAGCTCCGCTCGGTCGTCGCCGCGCGGCCTTCGGAGGGTCGCATGGGCCGAATGGAGATGCAAATCCGGGGGTTCGTTGGTTTGTAGGCGACAAAGGCCGTGAGATTTGTATCCTTGTGTCGGAGCCAGGAGACCCATGGCAGACGAGACACGACATCCGCCGACGATCGACCTCCAGGGAGCACGCCTGCGCCCGCTTCGGATGTCCGACGCTGCCGCGTTCTACGCCTACCTGCGGGATCCTGCCGTTACAGAATTGACCAGCTATCCTGTCGTATCGCTACCGATGGTCGAAGCCATGATCGAGCGGTATCTGCGCCGTTGGGCGGAGGGCGAGCTGTCCAAATGGGGGATCGCCCTCCAGCACGAGGATCAGCTTGTCGGCACCTGCGGCTTCAACGAGTGGTCCAAGGTGCACCGCTGGGCGGAGCTGGCGTACGACCTGGCGCAGGCTCACTGGGGCACGGGACGGATGCGCCAAGCCGTGGATGCAGTCCTTCAGTGGACGTACCAACAGGACCAGATCGATCGCGTCCACGCCTACGTCAGGGTCGACAACAGGCGGTCGGAGCGCTTGCTCCAGCGCAGTGGATTCGTGCGTGAGGGTTGCTTGAGGAGGTATCGTATCGCTCGTGGGCAACCGCATGACTTCTACATCTACGGTTTGCTGCGCTCGGATTGGGAGGCCGCGCGCCTCGACAGCGAGCCGACGAAGCCTGCCTCAAGGTGAAACCGGGTCCGTTTCACATTCCGACACGTTGTCCACGCATCTCCCGGCGCAACATTTCCCCGCCCGAACGTCGGTCACGGGCGTGATCGGAAAGCAGTCGTTGATCTGCTCCTCCGGCGTCGTCCGATCGAAGTGCACGCAGACAGCATGTCCGAGCGTGGCCACCTCCCGGCACCATTCGGGGATCCAGGCATCCCACTCGTCCGGATCACACCATGCGTCCCACGTGCACGGGTTGCAGTCGTCGCAACCATTCCAATCATGCTCGCCCGAGCAGTCCTTGTCCCACGATTCATCGAGCGTGGGCGGCTCTCTGCGCCAGCCTTGCCCGTCCAGAGGCTCCTCGGAGGCGCAGCCGAAAACGAAGAACGCGATCACGATCGCGCGGCCGATGCGGCTCGCGGCGCCGGTGGCGGCTGCGGTGCGGCCATCGAGGCGCAGGCGGTGGGCCATGGTTCGCTCCGTCCCTTGGCGATAGGGAGTGATAGAATGCTCATCCCGGCTTGCCACGCGGTTCGCGCATGCCGGTGACGCGAAACGTGGAGAATGAGGCCGGGGACGGCAAGGTGCACGCTGCACCAAAATTCGTTAGGACTTGGGCAATATGCACCAGCGGGATGACAACCTGGGCGCGTGGCCGTGGCCGCGCCCATCGAAGCGCGTGCGCGAGTTGATCCGGCGCGGCGCCGAGAGGGCCCTGGACACGCCACACGAGTGGCTCGAGGAGCTCGACCGGGCGACGCTCTCCATCGAGAGGATGAAGGTCATCGCCGAGGACCCTGTGCTCGCGGCGGCCACGCGCAGGACGAGCCGCGCGTACTTCTTCCACTGGGCCGAGGCAAACCTAAAGGACCCGGGCGCGCCGGTCGCGCCCCACCTCGGCGCCGAGTCGCTCGGCATGGCACGGGACCTCGTGCGTCGTGGGGTGACCGAATCCGCCGTGCACGCCTATCGCACCGGGCAAAACGCGGCCTGGCTCCGGTGGATGTCGATCGGCTTCGAGTTGACCTCGGATCCGGACGAGCTACGCGAGTTGCTCGACATCTCGGCCCGGTCCATTTCATTCTTTCTCGACGCGACGATGGCGGTCCTCTCCGCCCAGATGAACGCGGAGCGCGACGAGCTGACCCGCGGCACCCACGCCGAGCGCCGCGAGGTCGTCGCGCTCCTCCTGAATGGCGCGCCGATCAGCCCCCAAATCGCTTCCCGTCGCCTCGGGTACGATCTCGACCAGACGCACCAAGCCGCCGTCCTCTGGAGCGACGAACCCGCGTCCGACCTCGGCGCCCTCGAAAGCGCGGCCGACGCCCTCGCCCGCGCCGCCGGCGCGGAGCGCCCTCTCGTCGTCGTGGCGAGCGCGGCGACCCTGTGGGTATGGGTGCCCGGAGAAGCCGAGCCAGACGTCGAGCGATTGCGCGCGGCGATAGGACCGCTGCCAGGCGTCCGTGTCGCGATCGGATCCAAGAGCCGCAAGATCGAGGGATTTCGTCGGAGCCACCTCGACGCCCTCACCACGCAGCGCATGATCGCCCGCCTGGGCTCCGATCCGCGCGTCGTCAGCTTCGACATGGTCCGGCTCGTCTCCCTGGTCACGCAGAATTCCGAGGGCGCGGACCAATTCGTCAAGCACACGCTCGGGGATCTCGAATCGGCGAGCCCCGAACTCCGGAGCGCATTGCTCACGTTCCTCGCCGAAGGCTGCAATGCCTCCCGCGCCGCGGCCCGGCTCCACACGCATCGCAATACGCTGCTCCGCCGGCTCGCCCGCGCCGAAGAGCTGCTCCCGCGCCCGCTCGAGCACAACCGCGTGGAAGTCGCCGTCGCGCTCCAGGTGCTCCGCTGGCAGAGTTCCCCGAGCGGCGCCGCGTAGAGACGAACCAGGTCCTCCACCACTGACGAGGCACGAGAGTTCCTGCGCGCGGACGGCAAGGGCATCGCCTACGCGGCCGCGGACGGGAAGGTGCACGTCCATCCATGGCCGCTTCACCCGAGCCTCGTCGCGCCGTCGTCGAAATGACGACCCGGCCCCCTCGACGCGCATCAATCTTCGCTGTTCATCGTGACCAGCGCCCCCCGACGCGCGTCAACCTTCGCTGCCTCTCATGACCAGCGCCCCCAGGACGCGCGTCGACCCACGCTGTCCATCCTGATCCGAGGCGCCTGACGCGCGTCAACCCACGCTGTCCATCGTGACCAGCGCCCCTCGGACGCGCATCAACCCACGCTGATCATCGTGATCAGCGCCCCTCGGACGCGCATCAACCTTCGCTGTCCAACGCGCTCAACGACTCCCGACGCGCATCAACCCCCGCTGACCGCGCCGATGTCGCCTTCCTGCTCCTCCCCAAGGAAACCTTCCGCCTTCCGTTCCACGAGCACCCGCTCGCGCGCCCCCCGCGCGGGTTTGACAAACATCCACCTACCGGGCCCCAAGGGCCCAGGGAAACATCATGCGCAAGTATCGCTCCAACGTCTCGTCGGCCGTTCGTCTCGAATATGGCATCGAGCTCGCCGCCGGCCTCTCGCAATTCCCGGAGACCACCGCCGCCGCGAACGAGATCCGGGCCATCAACGACGCCCTCGGCGCCCAAGAAGACAAGCGCCACGCCCTGCACGTCCCCGTCATCGAGACCCGCGCCGCGCTCCGATTCGCGAAGCTCAGCGCCGAGCGCGTCATTCGCACGTCCCTCCGCGCCGCAGAGATCGCGGACGGCGGACGGCGGGGTCGTATCTGCGCCTGCTTGTTTCCGAAAGGGCTCCGGCCGGTCGTCCTCCCCATGGGGAAACGCCAGGTCAAACCCCTGAAGGAGCTCGTCGAACGGCTGCAGAATGCACACGTCGCCGGAATCGACGCTTACCGCGCCGTCTGGACGCCGAAGCTCGACGCCGCGCTCGCGACCCTCGAAGCCACCGTCGACGCACACGTCACAGCACTCGCCGCGCACGACGAGGCCTTCCAGGTCGAGCTCGCGCTCCGCGACGCGCATCACGACGCGGTCGACAAGGTGATCGGGATCGTCCGCGCCGCCTTCCCGCGGGATCGCGACCTGCAGGACGTCCTCTTCCCGATCGTCGAGGCGAGCCGGCGGAGGGAAAATGCGTCGACCGACGAGAGCGAGCTCGAACCGACACGCGTCGCGCCCGTCCCGCGCTGACCCCCCCTACTTCTTCTCCGCGCCCTCCGGCACCGGCAGCGCGCCTTTCACGTCCGAGAGCGACACCTTCAGGCTCACGAGATCAATCGTCGCCTTCTCCGCGCTGATCCACCCCGCGCCTCGCTGAAGGCGCACGCCGCCTCGCAACGCGAGCGTCTGTTTGGCGAGGTCGATCTCCACCTCGGGCGCCTCGGCGCGCACGCCCTTCACCTCCGCGACGACCCCGCCCGCGCCCTTCGCCCACGTCACGTTCGGCACCTCGTCGTACCGAACTTCCACCCGCGGCGCGCGCACCACGAGGGCGCCCTTCGTCAGGCGCACGTGGCCTTCGAGCACGGCGCGCTTCGCCGCGATGTCGATGTCGAGCTGATCGGCGGAGAGCTCCACCGGCTCCTTCGGCGGCGGCGCGGCTTTGGGCGGCTCCGCGAGCGATCGAGGCGCGATCGTCGTCGCGAGCAACGCGAGAGCCAAGGAGAGGCGCGGGCCGAAGGGCACGGCCTCACCTTATCAGGCTAGTAGCTCCTGACCACGCGCGGCGAGACGCCTCGCTCGAGCGCGCGACGCACGACGTGCGCAGGATCGCCCGACGACGCGGCGATCTCCGCGATGGTCGGATTCCGCCCGAGCGACGAGCGCAGGGATCGCGCGGCGCCGAGCACGCGCTTCATGACGGAGACCTCGATCGCGTCGATCGGCTCGCCGACCACGAGGCCCCGCGCCTCCAGACGCTCGACGATGTGGTCGACCTCCTCGTAGGAGACGCTACGAGGGCCGATGATCTCTGCGATGTCGTTGAGGTCGACTCGACCCGACGCGTGATGACGTGCGTACAGCTCGTCGATGATGCTCTGGATCACGGGGCGCACGCGTCGGTCTTGGCACGTCGACGTGTCCTCTGCACCCGGAGGACGAAGGCGCGCGCCGTGCGCGGACGTTGCGTCGGCCCGTCGGCTACCGTAAGCCGTAAGCATGACGTCTGCTTGGCGCGCCGAACGGCCGCGCCGCAGGGACCTTTCTCCTCCGCAGTCCACGAGGAACGATCGATGAATCAACGCCGCCGTATCTTCTTCCCGAGCTCGCTCGCTTCCATGACGACAGGCCTCCTCCTCGCCGCCGCCGCGCTCCAAGGCTGCGCCACGAGCACGAACACGCGCGGCGGGGGCGGCGATGATGGAAACGCCGGAGGCTCGGGGGGCACAGGAAACGTCGGCGGTGAAGGCGGCATGGGCGGCGTCGGTGGCATGGGCGGCGTCGGCGGCATGGGCGGCGTCGGCGGCGACGGCGGCATGGGCGGCGTCGGCGGCATGGGCGGCATGGGCGGCGCGTCGTCGTCGTCCTCTTCGTCGTCGTCGTCCTCGTCGTCCTCGTCCTCTTCGTCGTCCTCGTCGAGCGGCTCGGGGGGTGGGGGTGGGTTCATGCCGCCCGTGGGCACGGCGGACTACCCGGCGGAGACGGAGCAGAACAACCTGCCCGCGACCGCGGATCCGCTCGCCGAAGGGACGAAGGGGTTCACGGCGGCCATCTACCCGACGGGGGATGTCGACGTGTTCTCGGTCGACGTCACCGTGGCCGGCTCGGTCCTCAAGGTGTCGACAGGCGACGGCATGGGCGGCTGCCCGGCCGGCGCGGCGACGCTCGTGCGTGTCTTCGGGCCGAGCGGCTTCCTCGGCTCGGACACCGACAGCGGGCCCGCCTCCTGCTCGCAGATCATGCCCGCGACCAACCCCGCGATGGGCAACCTCGCCGTGGGCAAGTACTCCGTGCAGGTCGAGAGCGCGACGTTCTCACCGCTGCCGTTCTACGTCGTCGACATCGCCGTCACAGCGCCCGGCTGCGGCGACGGGCTCGTGCAGGGCAGCGAGCAGTGCGACGACGGCAACAACACGAGCGGCGATGGCTGCGCGGCCGACTGCAAGCTCGAAGGCAACTACCCGACCGAGATGGAGCCGAACCAGCCGATCAACATGGCGAACTCGATCGCGGGCACGGATGGCGTGGTCGCGGCGATCCAGCCCATCGGCGATCAGGACTTCTTCACGTTCCAGGTGGGCGTGTCCGGCACCCGCGCGCGCATCGAGGTCACGGACGGACAAGGCAACTGCCCGAGCGGCTTCGACTCGAAGATCTATCTCTACAACGCGGCCGGCACGGAGATCGCGGTGGACGACGACGACGGGCTGAGCACGTGCTCGCTGCTCGATCCCACGCTCGACGCCGTCGTCGCGAACCTCGCCGCCGGCAAGTACACGGTGATGGTCGAGGAGTACAGCAACGACGAGGCGCAGGCTTCGTACGTGCTCCAGCTCCAGCTCACCGAGCCCGGCTGCGGCGACACGTTCGTGCAGCTCGGCGAGCAGTGCGACGACGGGAACACGACCGCCGGCGACGGCTGCTCGCCGACGTGCCAGCTCGAAGGGAACTACCTGACCGAGACGGAGCCGAACCAGCCGAACAACCAGGCGAACGCGGTCGACGGCTACGACGGCGTCGTCGGGTCGATCTTGCCCGCAGGGGATCAGGACTACTTCAGCTTCCAGGTCACGGAGCCGGGATCGAGCGTGACGATCGAGGTGACGGACGGGTACGGCGGCTGCCCGAGCGGCTTCGACTCGAAGATCTACCTCTACTCGCCCTCGAACCAGCTCCTCGTGTCGGACGACGAGGACGGCGTGGAGTCGTGCTCCCTCATCAACCCCTTGCTCGATCCGAGCACCGCCACGAACCTGCCCGTCGGCACGTACGTGGTCATGGTGGAGGAGTACCTGAACGACGACGCGCAGAGCTCATACGTGCTCAAAGTAAAGGTGGCGGCGCCGGGCTGCGGCGACAGCATCCTCACGAGCCCGGGCGAGCAATGCGACGACGGGAACACGGTCGCCGGCGACGGCTGCAGCCCGACGTGCATGGCCGAGACGCCGTGGGAGATCGAGCCGAACGCGAGCACGGCCACGGCGAGCCCGGTCTGGCCCATGACGACGAGCTGGTACGGGAAGATCGATCCGATCGCCGACGTCGACTACTTCAAGTTCGATCTGCCGGCGGGCCAGAGCCCGGTGATCACGTCGCACGCGATCGGCAACGCGGCCACCTGCGACTTCGACACGGTGATCCACCTGCTCGACGCGAACGGCGTGCAGATCGTGGAGGACGACGACGACGGCCCGGGCAACTGCTCGATGCTGTCGAAGGCGAACGACGCGACGCTCGCGAGCCTGCCGGCCGGCACGTATTACGTGTGGATCCAGGAATACAACAACGACGCCAAGATCACGGGATACGAGCTCAGCCTCACGTTCGAGTGACGCGGCCCGTGATGCTGCGCGCTTCGTCCTTCGTCGTGACGGCCGCGCTCCTCGCGGGCTGCAGCCCCGAGGAGGTGGTGAACCCCACGGGCGCGAGGTTCGAGGGCTACCAACAGGTCGTCCCGTTCGTCGCGCCGCCCGCCGGGGTCGAGACGCAGAACGCCAACAACAACCTCGACGTCGTGCGGCACGAGGGGCGCGTCTACCTCGCGTTCCGCACGGCGCCGAGCCACTTCGCGAGCGCGAAGACGGTCCTCTACGTGGTGTCGAGCGAGGACCAGGAGACGTGGCGCTACGAGACGCACGTGGCGATGGGGACCGATCTTCGCGAGATGCGGCTGCTCTCGCTCGAAGGGAAGCTCGTCCTCTACTTCGCCGTGCTCGGCTCGGACCCGCTCGACTTCGAGCCGCAAGGCATGATGGCCATGACCTACGAGGGCGGCGCGTGGAGCGAGCCTGCGCCGCTCTACGAGCCGGGCTTCATCCCATGGCGGGCGAAGGTCCTCGACGGCGCCGCGTACCTCGTCGGGTACGTGGGCGGCGAGAACATCTACGACTTCGACGGCGAGCCGATCCGGATCCACCTGCTCCGCACCGAGGACGGGCGCACGTTCGAGCCGCTCGTGCCCGGACGGCCGGTGGTGCAAGAGGGCGGCGGATCCGAGACGGACTTTGTCTTCCTCGCCCAAGGCGATCTCCTCGCCGTGCAGCGCAACGAGGCCGGCGACGCGCTCGGCTTCGGCTCGAAGATCTGCCGCGCGAAGGCCGCCGATCTCGGGGCCTGGACCTGCAAGCCCGACAAGAAGAAATACGACTCGCCGCTGCTCTTCCGCAGCGGCGACGACGTCTGGCTCATCGGACGGCGCAACCTCACCGAGACGGGCAACTTCGATCTCGATCGGGACGACCTTTCGCTCGCGGATCAGGCAGGCGTGTACGCGGTCGAGTACTCGTTCCAGCCGAAGCGTTGCGCGCTCTGGCGTGTCGATCCGGAGTCGCTGACGGTGTCGTTCGAGCTCGACCTTCCTTCGCGCGGGGACACCTGCTTCGCCTCGATCGTGCCCGCGGGGGAAGGCGCGTACGACGTCTACAACTACACGAGCCCGCTCGACGGCGACGCGGAGCCCCGCTGGATCGAAGGACAAGGCGGGCCCACGCTCATCTATCGGGTGCGGCTCGACGTGCCGCGTTAGGCTTCGACGACGTGACGTTCCTCGCGCCCAAAGGGACGGAGTTCGTTCGCCTGCTCGGCGGCGGGAGCGTGTTCGAGGTGGCCCTCGTGCGCGAGGGAGACCACGAGCTCGTGTGCAAGCGGCTCGTGCCGCGCGCGCTCGCCGCGCGGGAAGGGCGCGTGGCGATGGTGCGCGAGGCGCGGCTCCTGTCGACGATCGCGCACCCCGCGCTGCCCTCGCTCGTACGCGTGGGCAACGACGCGCGCGGGCCCTTCTTCCTGGAGACGTTCGCCGCGGGGACGTCGGTGGCGGCGCTCGTGCGCGGATGGCAAGAGCGAGGCGCGCGGGTGCCGCGGACGCTCGTGCGGCACGTGGCGATCCACGCGCTCGAAGCGCTCGCCGAGATCCACGCGCTCGGCGACGAGGCCGGGCCGCTCGACGTGGTGCACGGCGATCTCGGCCCCGCGCACGTGCTCCTCGGCCCGCTCGGCGAGGTGCGGCTCGTGGACCTCGGCGCCGCGCGGTTCCGAGGGCTCGAAGCCGAGCTCGAGACGGAGGATCACGGCACGCTGCCGTACGCGGCGCCGGAGATCGCATCGGGCGAGGCGAAGCCGTCGCAGGCGGCCGACGTGTACGCGATGGCCGCGACGCTGCTGCATCTGGCGACGGGCGAGCGGCTCTGCGAGGCCGACACGGAGGCCGCGATGCTCGCCGAGGTGGCGACGCGCGGGCTTCGGCGCGAGCTCGTGCTTCACGCAGAGGCGTTCGAGGCGAAGGAGCGCGCGGCGCTGTTCGAGGCGCTCGATCCGGATCCGTCGCGGCGGCGCGCGTCGGCGCGAGAACTGTGCGACGCGCTCGCGCCGGTGCCACGTGCGCCGGACCTGCGCTAGAGTCGCGCAGCCAAATGAAGACCAAGGACGCGCCTTTCCCGGTTTCCCTCGACACCCTCGCCATTCACGCCGGTCAGGAGCCCGATCCGATCAGCGGAGCGGTGATGATGCCGATCGTGCTCGCCAGCACGTTCGCGCAAGAGAGCCCGGGGGTGCACAAGGGCTTCGAGTACTCGCGCAGCGGCAACCCCACGCGCCGCGCGCTCGAAGCGTGCCTCGCGGCCCTCGAAGGCGGCACGCACGGCTACAGCTTCGGGAGCGGGCTCGCGGCGACGACCACGCTCCTGCACACGCTCGAGCCCGGCGCGCACATCCTCTGCGGCGACGACGTCTACGGCGGCACGTTCCGCCTGATGGACAAGGTCATGGGCCCGATGGGGATCTCGTCGAGCTTCGTCGACATGCGGGATCCCGCGGCGGTGCGCGCGGCGATCCGGCCCTCGACGCGCCTGCTCTGGATCGAGACGCCGACGAACCCGATGCTCAAGGTCTTCGACATCGCGGCGCTCGCTGCGGTGGCGCGCGAGGCGAAGATCACCTTCGTCGTCGACAACACGTTCGCCACGCCCATGCTCCAGCGCCCGCTCGATCTCGGCGCGGACGTGGTCGTCCACTCGGTGACGAAGTACCTGAACGGGCACTCGGACGTCGTCGGTGGGGCGATCGTGACGTCGAGCCCGAAGATCGCGGAGCGGATCGGCTTCCTGCAGAACGCGATGGGCGGCGTGCCGAGCCCCTTCGACTGCTACCTCGTGCTGCGCGGGCTGAAGACGCTGCCCGTGCGCGTGCGTCACCAGAGCATGGCGGCGCTCGCGCTCGCCGAGCGGCTCGCGCGTCATCCGCGCGTCGAGCGTGTGCACTACCCGGGCCTCGCGTCGCATCCGGATCACGCCGTGGCGGCGCGGCAGATGCGCGGCGGGTTCGGAGGCATGATCTCGATCGAGGTCGCGGGAGGGCTCATGGCGGCGCGCACCGTGCTGGAGCGGCTGCACGTGTTCTCGTGCGCGGAGAGCCTCGGCGGCGTGGAGTCGCTCGCCGAGCATCCGGCGATCATGACGCACGCGTCGGTCCCCGAGGAGACGCGCAAGGTGCTCGGCATCTCCGACGGCCTCGTGCGGCTCTCGGTGGGGCTCGAAGCGGTCGACGATCTCTGGAAAGATCTCGAACACGCGCTCGGCTGAGAGACGAAGCTCGGGGCGTAGCCGGAGCTACGCCCCCGAGCCCGAAATGCGGTAGAACCTGGGGCGACGGCGCATCGGCGCGCCGCGGAAACCAGGGAGACTTTCCATGCTGCGTGCTGCCTGTCTTGCTTTCCCGCTCGTCGCATTCGCCATGCTCGGCGGTTGCAGCGACCCCGTGCCCCCCACGCCGCAAGGCGCGTTCAACGTGCAGTTCACGAAGACGAGCGGCTGCCCGATCGCCTCGCACCGGTCCGAGGTCGGCACGATCAGCGCCTCGGACAAGACGGCCGTCGTGATCGACGGCGTGGAAGGCGCGACGGTGACCTGCTCGGTCTCGGGCGCGGGGCCGTTCAACGTGAGCGCGCAGCTCCGCCTCGGCAGCGACGGGATCAACCTGTCGATCCCCGCGATCAACGTGGGCGCGACGGAGGCGAGCCCGGCCGTGGGTTCTCTCGCGTTCTTCTCGGACCGGACGGCGGGCGACGCGTTCAGCTCGTCGAAGTGCAACTTCTACTTCAAGGAAGGCACGGGCGAGGGCATCGCGGGGGGCAAGATCTGGGTCTCGTTCAAGTGCCCCGAGGTCGTCGAGTCGACGAACACGTGTGGCATCTCCGAGAGCCACCTGATCCTCGAGAACTGCGATCTGTGACGTTCACCCCCAGCCCCTCTCCCCACGGGGAGAGGGGTGAACAGGGGGCGTGAGGCCGAGGGTCAGGAGTCGCTGTCGTCGCCGACGGTCACGGCGATGCGGTGCGCCGGGACCTGGAGCGTGGGCTCGTCGCCGTACTCCACGTCGTCCTGGAGGAAGCGGATCGCCAGCACGGTGATGTTGTCCTCGCCGCCGAGCTCGTTCGCCTTGGCGATGAGGCGCCTGCACATCTCGGTCGTGTCCTGCGAGGTCGCGACGATGTCGCGGATCTGCTCGTCGGTGAGCATGCCGGAGAGGCCGTCGGAGCAGAGGATGTAGACGTCGCCGAGGTGCGGCTCGTCGCTCATCAGGTCGACGGCGACGCTGTCCTGCATGCCGAGCGCGCGGGTGATCACGTTGCGCGGCAGCTCCGCCCGTTGCTCTTCCGTGAGCTCGGGCATCGCCATGAGGTAGTCGTTGATCAGCGAGTGATCACGCGTGAGCTGCTGGATCGCGCCGCTGCGGACGCGGTAGGCGCGGCTGTCGCCGACGTGGCCCACGTAGATGCGGTTGCGCCTGCGCGAGAAGACGGCGCTGACCACGGTCGTGCCCATGCCGGCACACTCGCGGGAGCGGATGCTGCGCTCGAAGATCCGCCGGTTCGCGACCATGATGCCGCTGAGCAGGCGGTTTTCATCCTCGGTCAGGTTCGCGTCGAAGTGGATCGGCCAGGTCGCGTCGTCGTTCGCCGTCGAGCGGAAGAACTCGGTGATGGAGTCGGTCGCGAGGCGGCTCGCCACATCGCCGGCGCGATGGCCCCCCATGCCATCGGCGACGATGAACAGATCGAACTCCTGCAGGACAGCGTAGCTGTCCTCGTTGTGATCGCGCTGGAGACCGACATCGGTCATCCCGGAAGCAAATGCGCGCATAAACCTCGGCAACCTTAGACCGGGTCAAAACCGACGATTTTCACGGTTTCACGCAGCGTTTCCGCTGTCAAGCCGTCTTCCTCGCTCGGGGCAAGGAAGACGCGCCGCGCGAGGCCTTCGGCTCTCTTTGCCCCGCCGCGCGTGAAGCTTGGATCTCGGCTGCCTTGGGCCATGCGTTCCCCCTCCCTTGCCTCCTCCGGAGACCCCTACACCTCCAGGATGTCCTTTTCCTTGTGGGCGATGACGGCGTCGACCTGCTTGATGCCCTCGGCCACCACGTCCTCGATCTTCTTCTTCGCCCGATCGGCGTCGTCGCCGCTGACCTCGCCGTCCTTGTCGAGCGTGTCGACGAGCTCGTTCGCGTCCCTGCGATGCTTGCGGATCGCGACGCGCGCCTCCTCGCCGTTCTTCTTGGTCAGCTTGACCATCTCCTTGCGCCGGTCCTCGGTGAGCGCCGGGATCGGGATGCGGATGAGGTCGCCGTCGACCTGAGGGTTCAGGTTCAGGTCGCTCTCGCGGATGGCCTTGTCCACGGCCTTCACCTGGTTCTTCTCCCAGGGCTTGATCGTGATGAGGCGAGGCTCGGGCACGCTCACCGTGGCCATCTGGTGGAGCGGCGTGGGAACGCCGTAGTAGTCGACACGGACGCCGTCGAGCATCCCGGCGTGGGCGCGGCCCGTGCGCACGCGCATGAGATCGCGGCGGAGCGCCTCGATGGATTTCTCGATGCCTGTCCGCAAATCATTCAACACGTCTTCCAGCATGCCGGTCTCTCCTCGGTCTCGTGCGGCGGGGGCGAGCTTAGCTCTCTTTTGTGCAGGAGGGGGCAGTTGCGGAGGGGCCCCGCGCACGGAACCGCGGAAGCAGGGCGGCCCCGACGGTCCCCGACGGCCAAGGCCAGGCAAGCCAGCGCCCGAAGTTCGCGAGGCAGCCCGCCCCTGCCCGCTGCCCCAGGGCGGTCGCCCGTAGTAGGTGTAAGGGAGGCACAATGCGTGACCTCGACTGGAAGAGCTTCGACGTCCTGGTCGTGGACGACGAACAGGACAACCTCGACGCCTTCCGCTTCGCCTTCCGCAAGACGTTTTCGCTCCACTACGCCCTCGGCGGCACGCAAGCGCTGGAGGAGCTCGCGCGGCTCGACGCGGCCCTCATCGTGACCGACCAGCGCATGCCGGGGATGAGCGGGCTCGAGCTCTTGCGGCGCGCCAAGCAGATGCGGCCCGACGCGCTCGGGATCTTGCTGACGGCGTATGCGGATCTGCCCGTGCTGGTCGACGCGCTGAACTCGGGCACGGTCTACCGCTACGTGCAGAAGCCCTGGGACGGCAGCGAGCTCGCCGCCATCCTGCGCCAAGGGATCAGCGTGTTCGCCACGATGCGCGAGAACAAGCGCCTCCGCGATCAGCTCGCGCACTACGCGGGCTACCTCGAACGCGAGCAGCGCGACCCCATCGACTTCGGCGAGCTCATCTGCAACTCCGCCGCGATGAAGGAGGTCTCGACGCGCATCGGCGAGGTCGCTCCGACCTCGACACACGTGCTCGTCGAGGGCCGGGTCGGCGCAGAGAAGGAGATCGTGGCGCGCGCGATCCACGTCGGCTCGCCGCGCGAGGAGCGGCCCTTCGTGAAGGTCACGTGCGCGGCGTTCCGCGGCGAGGCGCTCGAACGGGAGATCTTCGGCTACCGGCGCGGCGCGTTCGAGGGCGCGACCGCCGATCGCGCGGGCCGCGTCGAGCTCGCGCACGGCGGCACGCTCTACCTCGAAGACCCCGGCCCGCCGACCGCGGCCTTGCAGGCGCGGCTCGCGCGGCTGCTCGCGGGCAGCGAGGCCGAGCGCGTCGGCGACGCCGAGTCACGAAGGCTCGACGTGCGCCTCGTCGTCTCCGTCACGCCCGACCTCGACGAGGCGTGGGGCCGCGACGTGCTGCCCGAGCTCGCCTCGCGGCTCACCGTCTTCCCCATCCGCCTGCCGCCGCTCAGCGAGCGCCGCGAGGACATCCGCCCGCTCGCCGAGCACTTCCTCCGCAAGTACACACGCCGCAACACGCGCGCCGCGCGCGCCCTCTCGAACGACGCGTTCGCGAAGCTCGAAGCCTACGGCTTCCCGGGCAACGTGCGCGAGCTCGAGAACGTCGTCGAGCGCGCCGCCATCCTCGCGCGCGGCGACATCATCCAGCCCGAGCACCTCGCCTTCGTTCCGCCCGTCGCCGCGTGGGAGAAGGCGGCGACGTCGCCCCCCTCGCAGCCCGTGACGCCGGCCGAGCCCGAGAGCGGCGCAAGAAGGCAGAACCTCGACTCGCAGCTCGAAGAGATCGAGCGCCGCGAGATGCTCGCCGCGCTCGATCGCTGCGGCGGCAACAAGGCCGAGATGGCTCGCCTGCTCGGCGTCCAGCGGACCACGCTCTACTACCGGCTGAAGCGCCTCGGGATCGACGTGTAGTTCGTGGGGAACGGATCCTCCGCGTCGCGGGCGAACGCGGGGAAATATGCGCGCGTGCGCGCCTGCGAAAAGTTGACGGATCCTCCTCGCCTGCGCGATGATCCCGTGGTTTCCCGGTATTTCCGGAGCGCCGCCTGGGCGCCGCGAAGAGGACGACGAGAGGCGATGGCTTTCTGGAGCACGGCCGATGTGGAGCTCGTTTCGCGCGTCGTCACGGCGAAGACGAAGAACGATCGCCGCGTGCGGGGCAAGCTGACCTTGCACTTCGCCGAGGCGCAAACGCAGGGGAACGCCGACGACGCCGGCGATCGCTGTGCGACGCTCGCCGAGGAGCTCTTCGGCGAGGCCGACGATCACGAGCAGCTCATCGGCGCCGAGGCCGAGCTCGCCGCCGCGCTGCGCCTCCGCCTGCCGCCGCGCTTCCCCTCGATCCGCTCGCTCGACCTCGCGGCCCTGCACGTCGTCGGTGATCCGAGCACGTCGGCGGCGCTCCGGCGCGCGTCGACCACCACGATGCGCGCCGTGGCCGGGCCCGTCTCCACGCCCGCGCCGAACACGATCCGCGGACGCTCACCCTCGTCGATGCCCCCGAGCGGCGATGCTCCCTCGGCCAGCTTCCGCGTGTCGCAGCTCGCAGCTTCGACGTCGGGCACCTTCCGCGCGCCGATCTCGAGCGCAGGGCCGGCGAGTGGTCCCATCTCGACGCACGGACCTCGGTCCTCCTCGCCGCCCACGCGGCGGGGCACGCTCGGCCGGATGCGCGCGATCATGCCGGGCATGATGCTCGCGCCCGGCGCGCCGCCGGAGGCGATCGGCCAGGCGCTCGCGCCCTTTGTGCGGGACTGCGCGGGCCGCATCCTCGTCGGCTTCCTCCGCGGCTACGACCTGCTCGCGCTGCGCGGCCTCGCGCTCGAAGAAGGCTCGGCCGAGATGCTCGCCGCGCTCGTCCCGGTCTCCGACGCGCCGCTCGGCGGCTACGAGGCGAGCCGCACGTCCGAGCTCGCGCGCTGGCAAAATGCCTTTGGCGAGGCCGTCTTCCAGCGCGTGCGCCGCGAGAGCCAGGTCGCGGCCATCTACCTCGCGCACATGGCCCTCGGCCGCCTCGGCGTGCCGCCCAGCGTCGGCTTGCCGATCCTGCAGGAGGCTGCGCCTTCGGCCTTCGGCGGCGAGCGCGGCACGGTCCTGGAGATGGCGCGTTACGTCTCGATCCCCGCGGAGAGCTTCGTCCCCGCGCTCTGCCAGCATCTCGTCGATACCGTCGGCCATGGCGACGCAACGCAGCTCGCGGCCGCGCTCGCGCCGCTCGTCACGTCGGTCGAGGAGGACATGGCCATCGCCGCGACGTTCGCCAGGGACGCGTCCGGCGTCTGAGCGCCCGAGCGGGATCGACTTGGCGCTATGAATCCTCTCGGCGATGATGCACGTCCTCGTCGATGCCGAGTTTCCCGCTGACGACGCAGCAAGCTGAGCGCGCGCGCATGCTCCTCGAGCAGAACGAAGTGCGAGAGGCGCTCCTGGCGGTGCGGGAGGCGGGGTTCCACAACGAAGACGACCGCTTGCGCGACTTCGCGAGCAACAAGCTCGCAGAGCTCACGGAGATGGAGCAGCAAGAGCGTGACGGAATCGCCGATCGCGCTACGGCCAAGGCGGCGAGGAACGCGCTCCGCAATGCGGTCTTCGCAGAGCTCAGCGTCCGCGCGCGCGCCGCGCCCCCGAACACGAACGAAGCTCGTGCACGACGGACCGAAGGCGCGGAGGACGAGCGACGCGACGCCCCGCCCCATGAACCTGTGCCGGGCGTGATCTTCGACTGCAAGCGGCTGACGAAGCGCTTTGGGAAGGGATTCCGCCTCCCGGAGGTGACGCTGGAGCTGCACCACGGAGAGATCGCCGGCGTCGTGGGCTTCAACGGCGCGGGGAAGACGACGCTCTTGCGAATGATCGCCGGAGACCTCGCGCGAACGGAAGGCACACGCTGGCTGGGCGACGAGGACGATCGGGAGCGCGCGATTGATCATCCGGTGACGTACGTCCCGCAATCCGTGGAGCCGTGGAACGGAACCCTGCGGGAGCACCTCCGAAAGCAGGCCGCGTTCTTCGGGCATCACACGCTCGACAAGAACCGGAGGCAGGTCGAGCGCGTGGAAGCGTTGCTCGGGCTCGCGGCGCAGATGGAGAAGACGTTCGGTGCGCTCTCGGGCGGCAACCAGATGCGGGCATCGATCGCCGCTGCGCTCCTCGCGAACCCTCTCCTGCTGGTGCTCGATGAGCCGCTCGCGCCGCTCGATCCGCGCGCCCAGCAGCAGCTCCTGCGAGGGCTCGCGACGCGGGCGAGCACGGCCCGGACGGCCATCGTGATCTCGTCGCAGCACGTGCCCGAGATCGAGAGCATCGCCGATGTAATGGTCACCCTGTCAGAGGAGAAGGCCGTCACACGGCGCATCGACCCTACGAGCGTCGCGCGTGGACATCTCTTCGACCTCGGCGTGTCCGATACGGCGAACATCGATCGTGTCGTGCAGCAACTGGCGACGCTGCAACGGGACGGCAAGGTGACCGGCTGGGTCACGGGGGCGAGCTCGGTGGTGGTCCGGTTCGTAGAGACGCGGCGACCGTCGGAGCTCCTCGAAAGGTTCAACGATGTCGGCGTCACGGGAATCCGTGACATCACGGGTTCGTCCCTCGCGCAACAGTATGCGGATCTGTCGGTGGCGAGGAGGGAGCGCGCGGAATGAAAAATGCTGACGGGGCATTGCGGCGCCTGCTCGATTCGTGGCGCCAGGCCGATCTCCGATACCCACGGCTCACGACGCTGCGGCTGCCCTGGCTGCTCGTATGGGTACTCATCGGCAGCTTCCTCTCTTGGATCCTGGCGCCGTGGTACGTCGGAAGCCTGGGAAGCGCGCTTGCGTCCCCCGAGGACTACAAGACCTTTGTCCTCTCAATGTCGATGCCGGTGGCGCTCGGCTGGGTCTATGTCCAGTGGCGCGATCGGCCGGCGCTCCCCCGCTCTGCGCCACTCGGGCTCGTATGGTCCACACTGAGCAGCACGGCGTGTGTCATGGCGATCTTGAGTGTACAGTGGATGGCCGAAGCGGCAGCTCGGTCGCACCTGCGCACGCTGGTTCCGGTCGAGATCCTGCAAAGCGACGTGGAACTCTTTAAAAGAGATAGACCCGCATTCTCCATCGCCGGACGTATCATCGCCCCACAACCAAACCCGGTCGCGAATATACAACCGAGCAAAGCCGAGGCGCTAGCGATACTCCAACACCAATTACGGTACGGATACGCTCCCACAACAGTCAAAGGTGGCACCAACGCATCACCACCGAGCTTCTCGAAGTGTTCGAACATAACAAATGATACCGAGAGGTCTGCCTGCATTGAAGAGTGGACATCTCTGGTACGCCCATTTATTTGGAACTACCGCAACAACCTGGACGTATTACTCAAAGCTCACAGCATTGCACCTGACCGGATGTATCACTCCGGCCCCACAATCGGATTTAACGCCACCCTGCTCTTCGCAGGGTTGTTCGGCTGCATGGCCAGCCTGGCAGGGATCCTCTCCCGAGGGCTCGTGTGGGGCACTGCGACGGTCATGTTCTTTCTGGGCGTCGGACGAATCGACCTCGCCGACGACATGTTGCGGCGCGCTGGCGTTCCAACGACATTCGGAGCGGGGTATCACGTCTTCCCTTGGGTCCTCCTCGGCGTGATCCTGCCCATCGTCGGCGTCACAATAGCCTTGCGTCGCGCGCGCTCGACGCTCCTGGACTTCGGTGTCCTGCTCGTCCACGGAGCACCTCTCTACCTTGTCGCTTCGACAAACCGTCCTTTCAGCTTCTTGAGCGTCCCCTCCGATAGCCCCTTAGGCACACCAACGTTCAAATTCACTGTCCTCGGGTGGACCCTGCTCACGGGGTTTCTCCTCTCCTGGTATCGCAAGCTCCCCAAAGCCATCTGAATCGCCATGCCCTTTCGCGACCTCATCGAGGAAAACGAACTTGAGCAGGCCATCGAGCTCCTGCGCTCGCAGGCCCTCTCCCTCCACGCCGACGGCCTCCTCCGGGCGGACCAGCTCGATCGCGTCCGCAACTTCTCGGCGCAGGTCAAGGATCTCCGCCGTGAGTACACCGACGGCGAGATCACGCGGGACCAGTGGAAGGCGGACCGAAGCGGTCTACGCAAGCGCCTTCTCGCGCTGGTCGACGACATCGAACGCGCCACGTCGCCAGTCGCGACACCCTCCGTCGAGCTGCCCGCCGCGTTCGCGCCCTCGGACGTCCCCACGCACGAGGCCATCTTCGGGATCTCCCAGCTTCGTAGCGTTGGCTGGCTTCGCCGCGGCCTCGAGCTCGCCCGTGCGGTGTGCCGCGTCAGCCGTCCTCTGAGCAACGGGAGCATCACCGTCGGCACCGCCTTCCACATCGGCCGCGGTCTGATCCTCACGAATCACCATGTGCTCCCGACCCTGGCCGACGCCGACGCGGCCCGGGTCATCTTCGAATATGAGGAAGACGGTACGGGCTGCGTCAAGGGAGGGACGCGCTACGGGACCGTGGCCGGATCCTGGCGAAGCGAGAAGAGCTTGGACTGCGCGGTGGTGCGCGTCGACAGGGCGGACGTCGAGGCGTGGGGCAAGCTCGAGCCCGAGGTCGCGAGGATCCCACGCAAGGGCGAGCACGTGACGATCATCCAGCACCCCCAGGGCGGACCCAAGCAGATCGCAATGACGGCGAACGAGGTGCGCGCCGTGTCCGGAGATCGGCTCTGGTACACGACCGACACCCTACCCGGTTCGAGCGGCTCCCCTGTCTTCAACGACGATTGGCGCGTCGTCGCCCTCCACATCGGGGAATCCAAGAGCTTGAAGAACGAGGATGGCTCACGGGTCTATGCCAACGTAGGTGTGCTGATGAAGCACGTCATCGAAGCGCTCGACCTGACGATCACCTGAGATCCTGGTTCCTTCGCCCGTCCCGCAAGGCTAGAGCAGGGTCGTGCTCCGTGCGCCCACGCGTCGCTCCGCGGCCCTCGCCACCATGTTGATCACCGCATCGACCATCACGCTCTCTTGCTCTCCCGCCGGGGGAGCGCCGCCCGTGCAAGCCGAAGGCGCCCTCGCCTCGACGGAGAGCTCGTCCGCGCCCGGCCCCGTCGCTCCGCCGGCCCCGCCCGACACACCCGATCGCGCGTTCGCGTCGCTCGCCGAGCGCTTCCTCTCGGGCTACCTCGCGCGTGAGCCGGTCGCGGCCACCGAGGCGGGTGAGCACGCGCATGACGCGCGCTGGCCCGATCGCAGCGACGAGGGCGAGGCCGAGGCCCGCCGCTTCTACGTCGGCCTGCTCGAAGAGCTCGACCGCATCCCCGCCTCGGCCCTCGACATGCAGGGCCGCGTCGATCACGCGATGCTGGGCAACCAGCTCCGGTACGCGCTCTTCGCGATCGACGAGCTCCGCGAGGCGTCCGCGAGCCCGCTCTACTCCACGCGCCTCGTCGGCGACGGCCTCGATCCGCTCGTCACGCGGAGCTTCGGCACGCCGTCCTCCCGCGCGAAGAGCCTCGTCGGCCGGCTCGAAGGCATCCCCGCGATCGTCGCGGTCGCGAAGAAGCGGCTCGGCCGTCCCCCGCGCCTGCACACCGAGACGGCCATCGTGCAGAACCGCGGCCTCATCTCGCTCTGCCGCGGCGACGTCCTCGCCCCTTACGGAAAACTCCCCGACGCGGCGCTCGTCTCCCAGCTCGCCGCCGCGAGCGAGCGGGCGGCCAAGGCGCTCGAGGACTTCCAGAGCTTCCTCGAAAAGGATCTCCTTCCCCGCAGCGACGGCGAGATCCGCCTCGGCCGCGCGCGCTTCGAGAAGAAGCTCCGGTTCTACCTCGACGACGACGTCGACGTCGACGGGATCGCCAAGGGTGCCCGCGCGCTGCTCGAACGCACGCAGGCCGAGATGGTCGAGACCTCGAAGCAGCTCTGGCCGACGCTCTTCCCGAAGCGCAAGCTCCCCACGACGACGACGCAGGTCGATCGCAAGGCGCTCGTGCGCGAGGTCCTCGCCGCGCTCGGCGACGATCACCCGACGAACGAGACGATCGTCTCGGAGGCGCGGGATCTCGTGCAGAAGGCGACGGCGTTCGTTCGCGAGCGCGACATCGTGCGGGTGCCCGACGAGGTGTGTCAGGTCATCGAGATGCCCGAGTACCGGCGCGGCGTCTCCATCGCGTATTGCGACGCCTCGGGCCCGCTGGAAGAGCGCGCCGAGACCTTCTACGCGATCGCGCCCACGCCGAACGACTGGGACGACAAGCGCCGCCTCTCGTTCTACCGCGAGTACAACCGCAGCATGCTCGCCGACCTCACCGTGCACGAGGCGATGCCCGGGCATTTCCTCCAGCTCATGCACAACAACCGCTTCCCCTCGAAGCTCCGCGCTGTGTTCTCGAGTGGCCCCTTCGTCGAGGGCTGGGCCGTCTACAGCGAGTGGGTCATGGCCAAGCACGGCTTCGGCGGCCCCAAGGTGCGCATCCAGCGCGAGAAGATGGTCCTCCGGCTCGCGGTGAACGCGCTGCTCGACCACGGCGTGCACGCCGGCACGATGACCGAAGCCGAGGGGCTCGCGCTCATGACGAACGAGGCGTTCCAGGAGGAGGGCGAGGCCGTGGGCAAGTGGAAACGCGCGCTGCTCACGAGCGCCCAGCTCACGACCTACTATTACGGCTTCACCGAGATGATGAAACTCCGCGCGGCGAACGAGGGGGCTCCGGGCTTCACGGAGCGAGCCTTCCACGACAAGGTGCTGAGCTTCGGCTCGCCGTCGATGCGCCACCTGCGCGACCTCGTCCGGCCGTAGAAAGGAGCGCGAGCGCATGCTCCGTCGCCTCCGCCGCGCCCTGCGAAGACGAGCGTTCGAGCGAAAGCTCGCGGCCTTGCCCACGCTGCTCGAAGGCGCGCGGGTGGCCGAGGCCGAAGCCGCGGCAGCGGACGCGCTCGGGATCGGCGAGGAGGTCTTCGGCGACGAAGCCGCCGAGCTCACGACGCCGCTCTACGTGCTCGCCGCGGCGCGTCTCTCCGCGGGCCGCACGGAGGACGCGCTCGCCGCCTGCACGCGGGCCCTCCGTATCGCCGAGGCGCTCGCCGGCACGCCCACCGAGCCCCGCCTGCCGAAGCTCTACGAGCTCGCGGCCGCGATCCACGAACGAGCCGGCCGCCTGGAGGAAACGACCCGCCTCTACCGCCGGCTCCTCGCGGGGTACGAGCGCATGCGCAGCCCCGACGAGGCCGCGATCGCCGACGTCGCGGGCCGGCTCGGCCTGCTCCTCGGCAAGCAAAAACAAGCCGCGGAGGCCGAGCTCCTCCTCGCCCGCGCCCTCACCCTCACCGAACGTGTCTTCGGCGCGCGCTCGCGTCCCGCGGCCGAGGCCCTCTACAACCTCGGCACGGTCCTCGCGGCGGCGGGCCGGCGTGACGACGCCGCGCGATCCTTGCGACGCGCGATCGGCATCCTCACGGAGGGCGACACGCGGACCGACGGGGGGATCCTCGCGCTCGCGCAGCACAACCTCGCGACGCTCGTCGAGGCGGACGGCCGCGCCGACGAGGCCGAGGACCTCTACCGGCGCGCGCTCGCCGCCCACGCGGGCGCTCCGAACGGCGATCCCCCGGAGATCCGACCGACGCTCGTCCGGCTCGGCAACCTCCTCGAAGCCAAGGGCCGCGTGGACGAGGCGCTCGCTCTCTACGACCGCGCGTTGTCCTTGGCAGCGCGTGACCTCGGGCCGGATCACGCCGTCACGCTCGGCATCCGCGCGTTCCGTGAGGCTGCCCAGAAGAGACCCCCGCCTCCCCGTTGACCGCGGATTTTGGTGCTCGCGCTGCTCTTCCCGCCCGAACCGAACCCCCTCGACGAACGCGGCCCAGGTCACCTGATTGCAATCGTTAACCGATTGTCCACCCTTCAGACATCGGTCTGTCACGCCCTTGTGACGGAGCTGTCCCTAGCATGCGAGCGCTCGTTCCACTAAGGAGACGGCGCCCCGCGTCTCCGGCGCGTGATGGCCCTCGGGTCATGACGCGGATGGGCGGTCGGGGCGCCGAAAGGCTCTCGTGTCCATGGAGGCTCTTCTCGATCCGTCGCTTGGCAACGGGGTGCGCGCGCTCCTCGTCCTCTGCCTCTTGATTGCCCTCGGCTTCGAATTCGTGAACGGCTTTCACGACACCGCCAACGCGGTCGCGACGGTCATCTACACGAACACCTTGAAGCCCCACGTCGCCGTCGTCCTCTCGGGCATCTGCAACTTCGTCGGCGTCTTCATGGGCGGCATCGCGGTCGCCATGGGCATCATGAAGCTCCTGCCCGTCGAGCTGCTCGTCTCGAGCGGCGTGGGCGCGGGCCTCGCAATGGTGCTCGCGCTCCTCCTGGCCGCGATCTCCTGGAACCTAGGCACCTGGTACCTCGGCCTCCCCGCGTCGAGCTCGCACACCCTCATCGGCGCGATCCTGGGCGTCGGCATCGCCAACTCGCTCCTGCCCGGCCACAAGTTCGGCGACGGCGTGAGCTGGAGCAAGGCCGCCGACATCGGCATCGCGCTGCTCGTCTCGCCGCTCTTCGGCTTCAGCCTGGCGGCGCTGCTCGTCGTCCTGATCAAGCGTTACACGACGAACAAGACGCTGCTCGAGCCGCCGCCGAAGGATCAGCCGCCGCCGCGCGGCACCCGCGCCCTGCTCGTCTCGACCTGCGCCGCCGTGAGCTTCGCGCACGGCTCGAACGACGGCCAGAAGGGCGTGGGCCTCGTCATGCTCATCCTGATCGGCCTCGTCCCGGCCGGGTTCGCGATCAACATGGACGCGACCCCCACGCAGCTCGAGCGCACGCTGCGCGCCGCGGACAACGTCGCGGCGCTCGTCCGCGACCACCACGATCAGCACTCGAAGGCGGAAGCCGACAAGACGCTCGTGCGCCTCGGCGAGCTCCACCAGTTCCTCGAAGGCCGCAAGACGGCGGCCGAGATCCCGGCGATGGATCGCTTCAAGTTCCGGCAGGACCTCCTGCTCGCGGACAAGTCCATCGGCGACATGCTGAAGGGTGGCCACCTCGGCCTCACGTCCGCCGAGGAGGCGAAGCTCGCGGACGAGCGCAAGGCCCTGCGTGGGCTCACCGAGTACGCGCCGTCCTGGGTGCTCGTGGCGATCGCGCTCTCGCTCGGCATCGGCACGATGTTCGGCTGGAAGCGCATCGTCGTGACGGTCGGCGAGAAGATCGGCAAGAGCCACCTCACGTACGCGCAGGGCGCCTCGGCGGAGATCGTCGCGGCGAGCACGATCGGCGTCTCGGCCTGGCTCGGGCTGCCGGTGAGCACGACACACGTCCTCTCCTCGGGCATCGCCGGCACGATGGTGGCGCAACGCTCCGGCCTGCAGGGCTCGACGGTGCGCAACATCGGCCTCGCCTGGGTGCTCACCCTGCCCGCGTCGATGACGCTCTCCGCGCTGTTTTTCCTGCTCTTCCGCGCGATCTTCAACTGACGCCTCGCGCGGGCCCCGAGGCTTCTCGGCCGGGGTGGCCTTCGATATCCTGCGCCTCGCCCATGCGCACCTTCAGCATCGAGGGGCCCTGCGATCCCGCGCGCCACTACCACCTGCCCGCGGCGCCGCGGCTCGCGGAGGCCCTCCGCCTCGTCGACGAAGGCGCGTATTTCCTGGTGCGAGCGCCGCGGCGCACGGGCAAGACGACCACCTTGCGCGCCCTCGCCGCCGCGCTCCTTTCGTCGGGTCGGCATGCCGCGCTCGTGGCCTCCACTGAGGTCGCCGAGCCCCTCGGGGCCGACCTCGCCCGCGTGGAGGAAGCGCTCCTCGCCTCGCTGCGCCTCTCCGCGGAGCACGATTTGCCGCCCGAGCTGCGCCCGCCACCCTTCCCCGCGTCGGCGGAAGGGACGCGCATCTGGGCCGCGCTCTCGGCCTGGGCGCGCGTTTGTCCACGCCCCCTCGTCCTCTTTCTCGACGGCGCGGACACGCTGCACGGCGCCGCGCTCCGGACGGTCCTGCGTCAGCTCGAGATCGGCTTTCCGCGCCGCCCCGCGTCCTTTCCCTGGTCCGTCGTCCTCGCCGGCCAGCACGACCTGCGCCTCGAACCTTTCGCCGCGGACGACGCGCCCGTTCGTCCGGGCCTCACCGGCCCTTTCGAGATCGCGCTCTCCCCCGAATCCCTTCGAAGCTTCACGGAGGACGAGATTCGCGCGCTGTATGCGCAGCACACCCACGAAACGGGCCAGGCCTTCGACAAGGCTGCGATCCGGGCTGCTCTTGAAGCGACGGCGGGCCACCCCTTCCTCGTGCAAGCGCTCGGCCGCGAACTCGTGACGACCGTCCCGCGCTCCGAACCCATTCACAAAGCGCACGTCCGCGCGGCGATCCATCACCTCATCGATCGCCGCGCGACCCCGATCGACGCCCTCGCGGCGCGCCTCGCCGAGCCACGCGTCCGCCGTGTCGTCGAGCCTCTCCTCGCGGGCACGGCGCTCGTGGCGCGGGCCCACGACGACGACATCCGCCACGCGCGCGACCTCGGCCTCCTCGCCGAGGACGACCCTGCGCGTATCGAGGGCGGCATTCACCACGCGCTCGTCCCGCGCCTGCTCGCCTCGGGCATCGGCCGCGCCGTCGCAGACGACCCCGCGCGGTTTTACAAGACCGACGGCGCCCTCGACGTCGAGACCCTCCTCCACGCATTCGCCGTGTTTTACACGACACACGCCCGCCACCTCGTCACGGACGCCGCATACCCGGCGGTCGCGCCGGAGCTCGTCTTCCTGGGATATCTTTATCGAACGATCGAGCATCGCGGCTGGGTCTCCGTCCACTGGGGCGGCTCGCATGGCCGGATCGACGTGACGCTGCGCGTGCCGCTCGCGAACGGGGACGAGCAACAGGAGGCGTTCGTCCTTTCGTCACGGCGCAAAGGAGAACCGGGCGTGAAGGCGCGCGCGCTGGGCTTCCTGGAGGACGTGCTCGACGCGGAGGAGCTCACGCGTGGCACGGTCGTGCTCTTCGATCGCCGGAGCAAGCGGGCCGCGGGCGAACGCGTGAAGCTCAAGGAGACGACGACGGCGAAGGGACGGCCGGCGCGGGTGCTCCGGGCGTAACAGGAAGTTTCGCTCGGCCAAACGCAAATTTACCGAGACGAACGCTGGCCTCGACACACCCATTTGACGAATGCACGCCCGCGTGGAAGCGTGGCCGGGGTGCACACGCGTTACGACCAGGCCATCAAGCAGCTCCTCCGCGCGGCGCTCGCGCCCCTCGGGGCCTTTACGCCCGAGGTCGAGGTGAGCCCGGACCCTCAGCGCGTCGATGGCTGGTTCGTCCCCGACCCAGCACGCGCCTCTCCCGTGGGCGCGAGCCTCCTCGGCCGCATGAGCCGCTCGGCGTGCACCTTCGAGGTCTTCTCGGATACCCCCGACGACACCGAGATCGTCTCGTGTGTCCGCAAGCAGCTCAATTTGAGGCACGTGCTCCTGGGACGCGCGTCGCCCCCGCCCTTGCCTCATCTATGGGTCCTCTCCTCCGGTCGCCCCACGAAGGGCCTGCGCGCGCTCGCGGCGCGCAGCAAGCGGGCCTGGCCGCGTGGTGTTTATGCGTTCGCCCCCGGCCTCCATACCTCGGTCGTCGTCGCGAGCGAGCTCCCCGAAGACCGCTCGACCTTGCTTCTCCGGCTCATGGGACGCGGACGAACCCTTCGGCGAGCCATCGGGGAGCTCAAGACACTCGGGGCGGACGACTTCGAGCGATGCATCGCGCTGCCGATCCTGATACGCTACCGTATCGAAGCCGGGACGGCCCCTGTCACCCCCATGGACGAGGAGTTGCTGATGAACACGCAGGAAATCATGGACATGTGGGAGCGCCAGGCCAAGGAGGAAGGCCGACAGGAAGGCCGACAGGAAGGCCGACAGGAAGGCCGACAGGAAGGACACCTGGAAGGGCAACGTCGCACCATGCTCCAGCTCCTGCGCCTTCGCTTTGGCGAGTTGCCGCAGGCGGTCGTTGCTCGTATCGAGGCTGCGGATTCCGCCGCCCTCGATCAGTGGACGGCGCGGGTCCTCGCGGCGAAGACGCCGGACGAGGTCGTGGCGTAGCTCCGCTCAGGACTCGGACGGCGTCAGGTCGGCCAAGCGGTGGATCGTCCAGCGCTCGGTGCCGTCCACGATCACCTCGGCGAGCTGCTTCTGGTACTCCGCGTGGTACGGCACGGCGGCCATATCGCGCCACGCCGCTTCGAGGTCCTCCACGTTATCGATCTGCACTTCGAGCTCGATCTGCGACTCGGGCCCGCCAATGCTGCCGGAGAGCACACGGAGCGATCGCCAGCCGACGCGTTGTGCCACGTCGACGTACCACTTCCGCAGCACCCTGAGACACTCGTCCCTGCGACCGAACCGGGCCGTGAACTGCCAACGCGCAACGTACATGATCCGGGCTCCCTTCTCGCGCAAGCGTCCGCCCCCCCGCAGGCAAACCGCATGCGCGCGGCGCGCGGGAAGGCCTGGGCCGCGGGGCCCCTCCGGCCTCGCGCACCCCCGTGAGCCCGGCATCATAATCCCCGCGGCAGGCTCCGGGATCCAAAAACGTCCGGTCCCGAGGTGACACGCCGCGTTACCGCCGGCGTCGAAACGCGTCGACGCCTCCCATAACGTCACGAATCGTCACGGAATCGCGATCACGCCCGGCTCGCCCTCGCGGTAGAGCGCCGCGACCTGGTCCGCGCGTCGCGTGAGGACCGCGCGCTGGTTGATGTACCCCTTGTCGGTGATCTCGCCGGCGTCGATGCTCGGCGGCTCGATCAGAAACAGCACACGCGTGATTCGCGTGCTGCTCCCGGGGTGCGCCTCGTTGTACGCCCGGAGCCCCGCCGTGAGGTGGGAGAGGACCTCCGGACGCAACACGAGGGCTTCGAGCGCCTCGCCTTCGGCCCCCGGGCAGAGCGAACGACACCCGACGAGGCTCGGAAAGACGAGCAGGCCGATCTCGTCCCGATCGTGCCCCGCCACCACCGCGTCCTGGATCACGGGCGCCGCCGCGGCGATGGCCGTGATCCGCACCTGCCCCACGTGCACCCACGTCGCGCTCGTCAGCTTGAAATCCTCGGCCACCCGCCCATCAAACACGACCCCTTTCGCCGGATCGGCCGGATCTGCGAGCTTGCCGGCGTCGCCGATCTTGTAAAACCCGTCCTCGTCGAAGGCCGCGCGCGTCAGGTCGTCACGACCGAAATACCCGGGCGTCACGTTCGGCCCGCGCACGCGCATCTCCAGCTTGCTCCCGTTCGGCACCATCTTGAGCTCGCAACCGGGCGCGGGCAGGCCAATCACGCCCGCGCGGTCGATCGGAAAATGTACCGTCGTCACCATCGGCGCCGTCTCCGTCGAGCCCCACGCGGACACCATCGTGACGCGCTCCCCGCGCGCCCTCTGGCTCACCTCTTCGAGCCGCTTCCACGTGCTCTGCGGCAACGCGGCGGCCGCATAAAAGAGCAGATCGAGCTCCCGGAAGAAATGGTCCCGCAGACCCGCGTCGTTCTCGAGGTACGGCAGGATCGCGTCGAACCCGCGCGGCACGTTGAAATACAGCGTCGGCCCGACCTCGCGCAGGTTGCGCACCGTCTTCTCGACGTGCTCGGGCATCGGGCGCCCCTCGTCGATGAAGAGCGTCCCGCCGTGGAACAGCACCATGTTGAAGTTGTGGTTGCCCCCGAACGTGTGGCTCCAGGGCAGCCAATCCACGACGACCGGCGGCCGCCTGCGCAGGAAGGGCCAGACCTCCACGATCGCCTGCTGGTTCGAGCAGAGCATGCGGTGCGTATTGATCACGCCCTTCGGCTCGCCCGTGGATCCCGAGGTGAACAGGATCTTCGCCACCGTGTCGGGCCCGACCGTCTCCATCGCGCGGCCCGCGCGCTCGCCCGGCAGCTCGCGGCACAGCTCCTCGAACCGTGTCGCCGACGAGCGGCCCTCGCTCACCACGACCTCCGCGCCTCCGAGGTCGAGCGCCCCGAACGCCCTGCCAAACCGCCCCTCGTCCCGCGCATACACGAGGCCCGGCTTCACGAGGCCGAGGATGTACCGGAGTTTTTCGAAGTCACGCGAGAGCAGCGCATAGGCCGGCGACACCGGGCATACCGGCACCCCCACCACCATCGCCCCGAGCGCGAGCAGCGCGTGGTCGATGCCATTCTCGCTCAGGATCACGACCGGCCGCGCGGCCGAGAGATCCCGCCGCGCGAGCGCCTCGCCGATCGAAGCCACGACCGCCGCCGCCTCGGCGTACGTCACCCGACGCACGCCCCCGCTCGCCTCCCGCTCCGCCAGAAACACCCGATCCGGCGCGTGATCCGCCCAGGCGTAGAGCAACTCGCCGAGGTGCCGCGGATACTCCGGGAGCGGCCTCGGCGAGCGCAGGATCATCCCTCCGCCCGGAAGGTCTGTCACGACGACCTCCGGCGGCGCGAATTCGAGACGGGCGGCCTTCTCCATGACCAAACCCCCTCTTCAGAACGCGATGTCGTTGGCGAGCGCGACGGCGAGCGTGCGATCCTCCTCGTCCCGCACGAGGTCCACGCCCCGCGTGAGGAATCGCAGCGCCGCGGCCCGCGGCCGGCCGTCGTTCTCGTGCACGAGCGCGTGCGACGCGTGCCCCACGAGCAGCGCGAGCTCGTAGGCGCGGCCGAGCGTCAACGCGAACCGCCGCGCGCCCGCCTCCACCCCGAGCGGATCCTTCTGGAACGTCGAAGCGAGCCACCGCGCCGCGTGCATCGCCGCGGCCACCGCTGCCTCGCCCGCCTTCCGGAGCGCGTCGTCCGGCGCCGCCGCCACGAGTGATCGCATATCCGCGAGCAAATCCTCGAGCGGCCCCTCCTTTTGCAAGGCGCGCAGCGTGTCGAGCGAAAGCACGTTCGTCGTCCCCTCCCAGATCGGCAGCACCTGCGCATCCCGATACAGCCGCGGAATCCCCGTATCCTCGACGTACCCGGCGCCGCCGAAGCATTCGAGCACCTCGCTCAGCACCGTGACCGCCTGCTTGCCCGTCGTCAGCTTCGCGAGCGGCGTCACGAGCCGCAACAGGCGCGCCTCCGACTCCGTGATCACGCCCGCCTCCTCGCGCCCGAGCAGCTCGACCGCGCGGAACGCGAGGTGGAACGCCCCCTCCGCCTCCGCCGCGAGGTCCGCGAGCGTATCGACGTGCAACGGTTTGTCCGAAAGCGGCGCGCCGAACTGCACCCGGCGACGCGCATAATCCCGGGCGAGCGCAATCCCGCGCCGCATCCCCGCCGCCGCGCAGACCGCATTCCACGTCCGCGTCACGTTCAGCATCGGCGCGATGTTCCGGATCCCGTCCCCGAGCCCCTTCACCGGCACGGCCAAGGCCCCCGCGAGCGTCAGCTCCGCCGTCGGCACCTT
This sequence comes from Polyangium sorediatum, assembly GCF_029946465.1. Taxonomy (NCBI): domain Bacteria; kingdom Pseudomonadati; phylum Myxococcota; order Polyangiales; family Polyangiaceae; genus Polyangium; species Polyangium sorediatum. Next base: position 65,036 of record NZ_JARZHI010000023.1, on the reverse strand, counting down.
CCGCGTCCCGAATTTGTCCTTCAGCCGATTGACCTGGATCCCGTTCATCCGCCCGTCCGGCCCGAACACCTCCACGTAAAACAGCGCGAGCCCGCGGCCCCCGGGCGGGTTGCCCTCCGGCCGGCCCAGCGTCAGCGCCATCTGCGACGTCGTCGCCGACGTGAACCATTTCGTCCCGTAGAGCCGGTAGTTCCCCTCCGCGTCCTTGCGCGCCTCCGTCTCGGAGAGCCCCACGTCGCTCCCGCCGGTCCGCTCCGTCATCCATTGCCCGCTCGTCCAGGCCTTCGCCGGATCCCGGCTCGTCAGGCGCGCGAAGGCCCTCGCCGCGAAATCGTTCTCGTCGCGCACGTCGCGGTGCGAGAGCAGCGTCTTCGCCGCGCCGTCCGTCATCGCGAGCGGACAGGTATACACGTCGGTCGAGGCATCAAAAAGGTAGACCAGGGCAAACTGGTGCACACGCGACACCGCGCCGCCCCGCTTTTCGTAGGCCGTCGCGACGACGCCTTGTTCACTCGCGATCCGCGCCGCCCGCTTCCAGAGCGGCGTCACCTCGATCTGATCGATGCGGTGCCCCCACGCGTCCCACTGCGTCAGCTTCGGCTCGTTCAGGCGGTCTTCGAGCTGGAGCCGGTAGAGCTCGCCGCCGGCGAGCTCGCCCATCTCGCGGAGCCCGGGCTCGGCTTCGCGGAGGACGTCCGGCGGAAGCACACGCCGGAGGAGCGAGCGCAGGACGCGGTCGTCGTCGTACTGGTTACCGATCGAGGGGGGAGCTTGGTAGAACGCCATCGCACGGGGAGTATACGCAAAATCGCCTTCCCGCGTGACGCAGAATCGACTACGGACGCCCCCATGCACGTCGGCCGGTTTTCCCTCGCACTCGTTCTCTCGATCGCCTCCCTCGCCGCGGGTTGTGGCGCTTCCACGCCTCCGCCCGCCTCCGACGCCACGAAGGCGCCCGCGAAATCCGAGGCCTCTGCGCCCGCGCCCGAAGGCGAAGCGGCGGCCGAGGCGCCTCCCTCCGAGGAAGAAGGCGACGGCGAGGCCAAGCCCCCGGAGCCGAGCTTCGCGGAGCTGCGCAAGGCCGTGATGGCCTGCTCTGTCGGGGAGGATAGCTCGCTCGACGACTGCGAAGCCTACCAGCAATGGAGCGACGCGGAGCAAGCGTTCGAGAATGGCAAGGCGACCCCGGAGCTCCTGAAGATGCTCGGGAGCCAGGACCCCAAGGAGCGACGCGTTGCGGCCGAGAAGCTCGACCGGACGCTGACCGAAGAGACCGCCAACGCCGCGCAGGTGGACGCCGTGCTCAACATGGCCGAGAAGGAGCGAGACGAGAACCTCGTCGCGCTGTTCGGGCAGCTCGTCGGCGGCCTCCCCCTCGTCAAGGTGGGCAAAATCGATCGGGCGATTGCGATCGCCAAGGCGCACCCGGCATCGGATTACACGGACGCGTTCCTGCGCATCGTGGGCTTTGGCTCCACGAATCGTGACCCCAAGGTCGTGGCCTACGCGAGCGAGGCCAGCAAAGACGCGTCCTCCACGCGGCGCGCCTACGCGCTGAATGCGCTCAGCGACCTCGCCCCGTATTTCCCCGACGAAGCCTGCAAGGTCATCAACACCCTTCGCGCCGACAAGGACGATTTCGTCAAGAGCCGCGCGTCGGAGCGGATCGCCTCGATCAGCAAGTGCGCGTCCTTCACGGACAAGCTCCTCGACGACCTCGCCACCGTCGACGTGAAGAAAAACGTCAGCTTCGAGATGGGAATGGCGCTGCAAAAGGTCTGCAAGCGGAGCGACCTCACGCACGCCCAGCGCAAGAAGGGGAGCAAGGCCGCCCGCCGCCTCACGGACGCCACCACCGTCCACGCGAACACGCGCTCGTACGCGATGGAGGCCGCCATCGGCTGTGATCCCAAGGATGGCCCGGCCTACGTCGCCAAGTTCAAGAACGACAAGGACAAGACCATCGCCGGTCAAGCGACCGCGCTCACCACCCCCAAATGAGCAATCGCTTTTAACGCCGGGGCGCCCACGCGGCGCCCTCGTACGTGAGCACGGAGAGCGGGTACGAGGGGGCGCCCGCTGCGACCGCATTCAGGATCTCGCGCGCCTCCTCCCCACGCAGGGACAACCCCGCGAGCTCCTCCAGCTTCACCCACCGGGCGCCGAGCGAGTGCTCGTCCGGCTCGCTCTTCGGCGTCGAATCGCCGTCGGGCCTCGCCAGGAAAAACACGCGGCAGCGCGCCGTCCCGCTCGGGTGTGGCGAGTGCTCGACGCGCAGGACGCCCTGAATCGCCGCGCGCACGCCGGCCTCTTCGAGCGTCTCGCGGACGGCGGCGTCGACGATCCGCTCCCCCGGCTCGACGCGCCCGCCGGGCAGGTACCACGTCTGCCCGTGCCCGCGCTCGTGCACGAGCAAGTACTCGTCACCGCGCCGCACGACGACCATCGCGAAGAACCAAGTAGGGATCGGCCTGCGGGACACCCGTGCAGGATACTCGGCGCTCGTCAGGAGGGGAAGGCTTCGATGGGCCGGCCAAACGGCCGGCCCGAAAGACCGGATGAAGCGGGAGAGAGGCGGGGCAGCTAACAGGCTGCGAACGTTATTGCCGATCGCCCGGCGTCGGGGGCGTCGCGGGCGTGCTCTCCGCCTTCTTCTTGTTGGCCTTGCGTGTCTTCATGCCCTTCAAGCCGGTGGCCGAGCGGTACGCGCGGGTCTTGTCGTATTTCGCGAGCACCTCGTCGATCCCCGTGGTGCGCGCGCGGCCTTCGATCAGGTTCGCGATGGCGTGGACCCTGCGTTGCCGGTCGTCGTCGTAATGCGCGCGGCTCTCTTCGAGCAGCTCGACGAGCTTGCGGGCGGCGGGCAGGACCGCGTCGATATCGGCGACGCGCTCATTGTCGACCAGGATCGCGTCGATGTCGTCTTGCGTGACGCCGGCCCTGGGCCCGACCGTGGCCTGATTGGCGACGACCTCCGCGAGCGCCTCGGGGAATCCGGGGCGCTCGACGAGCAGGCCGCGCATACGGCCTTGCGGGAGATCGACGAGAAACGAGCCGTGCTTCGAACAATCGAGCACGAGTGTTCCGACGGGAACGGGCAAGATGGGCATGGCATTCTCCGGGATCCCTCTCCAGGACCGTGACACCCGCGAAAAACGCATCGCGCGCGGGGGCCATTGCGATCCTCGAAGGGGCGCTTGGGGGGTTCATGGAGCTACGGAATCGATGCGCGTAGGTAGAACACGCACGCGCGTGGATCCATGGAGACAGAAATTTGCTACCTCACCGTTCGGGTCGAGGAGGTCGACCGACCGGGTCGAAGGGGTCGACGTTCAAGTCGAGGGGGTCGATCGACCGGGTCGAGGCCGTCGACGACCGGATCGAGGGGATCGATCCACCGGGTCGAGCTGGTCGACGTTCAAGTCGAAGGGGTCGACCGACCGGGTCGAAGGGGTCGACCGACCGGGTCGAAGGGGTCGACCGACCGGGTCGAGGCCATCGACGATCGGGTCGAGGGGGTCGATCGACCGGGTCGAGGCGGTCGGCGATCGGGTCGAGGCGGTGGAACCTTGTGCCAAAGAACACATCACGTCGGTTCAAGCACCCGGGTTCTTTACTTTTCCGATGCGACAACCTAAATCATGCCCCGTGAAGCTGTCCAACAAAGGCCGCTACGGGGTGCGCGCGTTGTTCGACATCGCCTTCCACAACGACGGCCGCCCCACGCAGATCCGCGAGATCGCCGGGCGCGAGATGATCCCCGCGCGCTTCCTGGAGCAGATCTTCCAGGACCTGAAGAAGGCCGGCATCCTCGGCGCGAAGCGTGGGCCCCGCGGCGGCTACCACCTCGCGCGGCCCGCCGCCGAGATCACGATCGGCGACGTCTTCCGCGCGCTCGAAGGCCCGATCGTCGTCTGCCCCGCCGAAGACGAAGGCCCGCGCGGCGCCGAGCCTTGTGGCCCGGACGCGACCGCGGCCGCCTTCAAGGACCTCGCGGTCGCCATCGAAAAAGCCTTCGACGACATCTCCATCGCCGACGTCGTGCGGCGCGGCGAGGCCCTCGGGCTCCGCCGCGGCGAGAGCGAGCGCGTCGACTTCATCATCTAGGAGCGTGATGCACGAGCCCGGACAAAAGCCTGCATTGCCCTCGCATCCGCGCGTGGTCGGCTCGGTGCTCGACCTCGTCGGCGACACGCCGCTCTTCGAGATCCAGCGGCTCGACACGGAACATCCGCGCGGCCGTGTCTTCGCGAAGGCCGAGCAGCAGAACCCGGGTGGCTCCGTGAAGGACCGCATCTGCCTCGCGATGATCGAGGCCGCCGAGGCGAGCGGCGCGCTCGGGCCGGGCGGCGTCGTCGTCGAGCCGACGAGCGGCAACACGGGGATCGGCCTCGCGCTCGTGTGCGCGGCGAAGGGCTATCGATGCGTGCTCACGATGCCCGCGAGCATGAGCCTCGAACGCAGGCAGCTCCTCGAAGCATACGGCGCCGAGGTGATCCTGACCGAGGCCGAAGCGCAGATGGAAGGCGCCATCTCGAAGGCGCACGAGATCGTCCGGACGACGAAAGGCGCGTTCATGCCGGGGCAGTTCGAGAACCCCGAGAACCCGCGCATCCACGCCGAGAGCACGGCCCGCGAGATCCTGCAGGCGATGGCGAACGAGCCGATCCACGCGTTCGTCGCGGGCGTCGGCACGGGCGGCACCGTGAGCGGCGTCGGCGCGGTGCTGCGGCGCAAGAGCCCGGCCCCCCGGATCATCGCCGTCGAGCCCGAGGCCTGCGCCACGATCTCGCGCGGCGAGCGCGGCCCCACGAAGATCCAGGGCCTCGCGCCGGGGTTCGTCCCCGCGAACTATCGCCCCGAGCACGTCGACGAGGTGCGCACGGTGAGCGAGCAGGCGGCGTACGACACGAAGGTCGCGCTCGCCCGCAAGGAGGGGCTGCTCGTGGGCATCAGCGCGGGCGCGGCCGTTCGGGTCGCGCTCGACGTCGCGCGCGAGCTCGGCCCCGGCGCCCACGTGGTCACGGTGCTCTGTGACACGGGGGAGCGGTATTTCAGCCTCGACGAGTACTTCAAGTAGCAGCGAGACCCCAAGCACCCACGGAGAGATCCCCATGCCTGTCGTTCGTATCCCCACCCCCATGCGCACGCTGACCGGAAGCAAAGACGAGGTCGAGGCGACGGGCGCGACCGTCGGCGAGATCATCGAGGACCTCGAGAAGCGCCACCCGGGCATCCGTGATCGGCTGCTCGACGCGAAGGGCGTGCGCCGCTTCGTGAACGTCTTCGTCGGCGAGGAGGACATCCGCTTCCTCGACGGCCTCAAGACCGAGGTGAAGCCGACGGATCAGATCTCGATCGTGCCCGCCATCGCGGGCGGCAGCGACGCCTAGGATGCGCGCCACGCTCGTGCGGTCGCGCCGCCTCGGCTCGGTGACCGAGGCCGTCGGCAACACGCCGCTCGTCCGCCTCGATCGGGTGGCCCGGGAGGCGCCGAGCGTCGAGGTGTACGCGAAGCTCGAGTTCGCGAACCCCGGCGGCTCGGTGAAGGACCGGGCCGCGCTCCGGATGATGACGAAGGCGATCGAGGAGGGGAAGCTCGGCACGGGCAAGATCCTCATCGACTCGACGAGCGGCAACACGGGCGTCGCGTACTCGATCTTCGGCGCCGCGCTCGGCGTGCCCGTGCGCCTCGTCATGCCCTCGAACGTGACGAAGGCGCGCAAGGACATCGCGCGCGCCTTCGGCACGGAGATCATCTACAGCGACCCGATGGAGGGATCCGACGGCGCGATCCGCTACGTGCGGGAGATCGTGGCGAAGGATCCGGAGACGTACTTCTACCCGGACCAGTACTCGAACCCGCACAACCCGCTCGCGCACTACCACGGCACGGGCGCGGAGATCCTCGACGCGCTCGGTGATCGCTTGACGCACTTCGTCGCCGGGATCGGCACGAGTGGGACGATCGTGGGCACGTCGCGGCGGCTGAAGGAGCACACGCGAAAGGTCCGCTGCGTCGCGGTCGAGCCCACGGAGGCCATGCACGGGCTCGAAGGGCTGAAGCACCTGCCGAGCTCGCTCGTGCCGGCGATCCACGACAGCAGCGCCTACGACGAGACGTTCCGCGTGACCACGGAGGACGGCTGGGACATGGCCGACCGGCTCGCGCGCGAGGAGGCGTTGCTCGTCGGGCATTCGAGCGGGGCGAACGTGTTCGCGGCCGTCGAGATCGCGAAGAAGCTGCACGAGACGGTCGGCGGCGGGTGCGTGGTGGCGATCGTGTGTGACCGCGGCGATCGGTACTTCGCGCCGATGAAATGGGAGAAGCGATATCTATGGTGACGGATGCTCCGTGGACGCGCGGCGACTTGACGATCACGCGCAGCGCGCTCGCCGTCGTGGAGAAGGACGCGCTTCGGGGCTACGCAGCCGACGAGGAGGCGTGCGGGTACTTGCGTGGGCCCGCAGAGAGCCCGCTCCGCTGCGACGAGGCCGTGGTGATGCAGAACGTCGCGAACAAGCTGCACGCGATCGATCCGGAGCTGTACTTCCGGACGGCGCGCACGTTCTTCTCGTTCAACGAGAAGAAGTTCGACGACGCGGTCCGCGCCGCGGCGCGTGAAGGCCGGCCCGTGAAGATCCTCTACCACTCGCACCTCGACGCGGGCGCGTACTTCAGCCCCACGGACGCGGCCGTGATGAGCATGGGCGAGCCGCCCGCCGAGGAAGGCGGCGCCATCACCATGGGCCCGGGGCCGGCCTGGCCGCTCGCGTTCCTCGTGACGAGCGTGCGCGACGGCGTGATCGACGAGCACCGGCTCTTCGTGTGGGACGCGGAGAGGCGATCGTTCGTGGGCCAAGCGATCACGGTCGTCGAGGAGTAACGCCTCGTGGGCGGCTTCGTCGTCTGGTTCACGGGCCTCTCCGGCGCGGGCAAGAGCACGCTCGGCGCGATGCTCGCGGCGGAGCTGCGCGCGCGCGGGGTGCACGTCGAGGTGCTCGACGGCGACGAGGTGCGGACGCATCTGTCGAAGGGCCTCGGGTTCTCCCGGGAGGATCGCGACACGAACGTGCGGCGTATCGGCTTCGTGGCGAAGCTCGTCGCGCGGAGCGGCGCGTGCGCGATCACCGGCGCGATCAGCCCGTTCCGTGCGATCCGCGACGAGCAACGCGCGCAGATCGAGCGGTTCGTGGAGGTGTATTGCAGCGCGTCGATCGACGCGCTCGCCGCGCGGGATCCCAAGGGGCTCTACCGCAAGGCGCTGGCGGGGGAGATCAAAGGGTTCACGGGGGTCGATGACCCGTACGAGCCGCCCGTCGCGCCCGAGGTCACGCTGTCCACGGACCGCGAGAGCAAGGAGGAGAGCCTCGCGAAGATCGTCGGCAAGCTCGAGGAGCTCGGGTTCGTCCCGCGGCGAGCGGCGGCGATCCTCGGGCCCGGGACGAGCCTCTCGCTCGTCGCGCCGCACGGGGGTGAGCTCGTGATCCGCGTGGTGCAGGCGCAGGAGCGACGCGAGGCGCTCGCCGAGCGGGCCCGCTCGCTGCCGACGATCACGCTCGACAGGGAGGCGGAGGTCGATCTCGCGCGGCTCGCCGACGGTTCACTCTCGCCGCTCAAGGGCTTCCTGGGCTCGAAGGATTGGCTGCGGGTCGCGGACGAGATGCGGCTCGAACAGGGCCTGCCGTGGCCGACGTTCGTCACGCTCGCCGCGAGCGAAGAGGCGGCACGCGCGGCGCAGGCGCGCGGGGAAGCGGCGCTCTGCACGGCCGCGGGGGAGGTCGTCGCGATCCTCGAGGTCAGCGACGTCTACCGGCCGGAGGACCTCGTGCGAGGCCGCAAGCTCCTCGGGCCGCTCGGCAAGGACGACCCCGAGATCACGAGGCAGCTCCGCCGCGGGCCTTTCCTCGTCGGCGGCGAGGTGCAGGTGCTCGGCGAGGGTCTCCCCGCCACCGGGGCCACGGATCCGCCCCGGAGGACGCGGCAGCTCTTCCAGCACGAGGGCGAAACGAAGGTCACGGCGCTGCGGGTCCGATCGATCCCCCGGCGCGCCGAGGAGCACCTCGCGCGGCTCGCCCTCGACCTCACGGGGGCCCTCTGGATCCAGGTGCTGGCGAACGTCGAGGGCGGCGACGCCTCCCGCGTCGACCCCGGGGCCCGCGGGAGACGATCCCTCTACGAGGTGCTCGCCTCGTCCTTTCCGCCCAGGCGTGTCCTCGTCTCGGACGGCATCGAGGTGCGGCGCTCCGGCGCGCGCAGGGCGGTGCTCGACGCGATCCTCAGCCAGAACCACGGGGCCTCTCACGCCGTCGTCACGCTTTCCGCGGAGGAGGGCGGCGCGAGCGGTGCAGAGCGGGCGTTCCGCGTCTATGCTCCGGGAGAGCTCGGGGTCACGCCGCTTTGCATCGAGGAACCGTTCTACTCCACCACCTTGCACGCGATGGCCACCGAGAGGAGCGCGCCGGGGGACACGTCCACCCGGATCACCGCGACCGAGGCGGAGATCCTCGACAGGATCCAGCGCGGCGAGGCGCCCCCGCCGGAGGTCGTGCGCCCCGAGATCACGCGCGAGATCCGCAGCATGTACGAGCGCGCGAAGGGCGGTTGATCGGCGCCCTCGCGGCGCTCGTGGCAGCGACGCTCGTCTCCACGAACGCGCACGCCGACCTCGCCGAGGACGCCGATCGCCTCGCGGGCACCTGGAAAGACCGCGGCGCCGAGACGTCACGCCTCGCGCCGCTCTTCCTCGACCACGGCCGGAACAAGCGCTTCGTGGTGCCGCAAGACAGCGCCGACGAGGAGCTTCCCGGATGCACGACGGTCGTCCTCCTCGGCGCGCCGAGCGCGGACTTCGCCGTGCTCACGGCCTCCGAGGCGGACCTGCCCCCGCTGCCGGCGGGCCTGCTGCCGCACGGCCATCCCGCGCTCGACCCGGAGGACCGCGGCACGAAGAGCTCGCTCGGCGTGGTGTCGCTCGTGCGATGCGGGCCGCGCCGCAAGGACCTCGCGTCGCTCGTCGTCTCGATGCGCTCGCCCCGCGGCGCGATCGAGATCCTCGTGGCGCGCTCGCCCGCGCCGCTCGGGGATCTGCGCGACGCGTTGCCCGAGCGCGCCTTTGGCCTCGTCGCGCCGCGCGGCAATCCGGGAAGGCCCATCGAGCCGGGGCCGCTCGCCGAGCGCACGGTCCGCGCCGAGGAGCGGGCGCGCTCCGAGGGCGCGGACCGGTTCACGCGCGTGCCGATGGTCGCCTCGGTCGAGGGCGCGGGCGAGTACCAGCTCCGCCTCGGCGAAGGCTGCCACCGGTTGCAGGTCATGGCCGCCGTGCCGTCGACGTTCCCGCACCGCGCGACCGACGTCGACGCGGAGGCGCGCGACGATGCGGGCCGCATGCTCGCGCGGGATCGCAGCGAGGCCGCAGACGCGCGGCTCGACTTCTGCCTCGGCGAGGCGACACGCGTGACCGTGCCGTTCGCGGGCGCGGCGGGCATGGTGCCGATGATGGTGATCGATTCGGTCTGGCCCATCCCGCGCGTGATCCCGAACTACTGGGGCGCGCGCACGCGCGCCGGCTTCGCCTTCGCGTTGCGGCGGCGCAACGCGCCCGAGCCCACGGCGGCGCCCGTCTTCGAGTCGCTCGGCGTCGCGGGCCCGACGATGGTGCCGGTCACGCTGGAGCCGGGGCGTTGTTACCTCGCGGCCCTCGCGGTGGCGCGGGGCGAGTCGCGGGGGCTCCGGCTCGCGGCGACCGTCGGCGACAGGTACATGCGCGACGAGGTGGTCGATCGGCCCGAGGGCGCCGTGCTCGCGTTCTGCGCCGAGAGCGAGGAATCGGCGCGGATCGACGTCGAGGCGCGTGGCTCGGGCGTGTGGTGGACGTTCGCGCTCTTCGCGCTCGGAGGGGGCGAACCTTGACGCGCTTGCCCGTGCGGATCGCCTCGCTCGTGCTCGCCGCGCTCGCCGCAGGCTGCGGCGGCGCCGCGCCCGCCTCCCCCACGAAGCCCGCGGCGGCGCGCCCTGCGCCTCCCCGCGTGCTCCCGGGGAAGGCGGATGGACGCGCGCTGCTCGCCATGGACGCCGCGCGCGTGCAGGATGCGGGCGCGGGCGCGCTCGAGGTCGTCGCCGCGGAGTACCTCTCCGAGGGCGACAAGGCCGGCGCGTTCGTCGAGGTCCCGCTCGACGCGTGCGCGCTCGTCATGGCGCGCGGATCGCCCTCGGTCGTCGACGTGGATCTCTTCGCGTACGAGGACGACGGCGCGAGCTTCGCCGTGGACGAGTCGACCGACGCGCGGCCGGCGATCCTCGTCTGCCCGCCGCACCCGAAGCGGCTCTGGCTCGCGGCGCGTGTCGTGTCGGGCTCGGGCCTCGTGAGCCTCGGCGTGCAGAGCGTGCCGACGTCGGCGATGGCCGCGGTGGAGCAAGCGGCCGGCGCGCGGGGTCGATCGGGCGGCGAGACGGGCCGGCTCGAAGCGTGGCCGGGGCTCGAAGCCAAGCTCCTCGCGCACCGCGCCTGGCTCGGCGGCCGCTGGGAAGACGTGCGGCGCGCGGCCGTGCCCGTCGCGCCGCGCGCCCCCACGCGCCTCACGGTCGCGGTCGAGGCAGGCCGTTGCCTCGACGTGTTCGTCTCCCCGAGCGACGAGGTCGGCTCCCTCGAAGTCGTCGCCGAGGATGCCGCGGGCCGCATCCTCGCGCGTGGCAAGGAGCGCGGGCGCGACCGCGCGATCGTCCTCTGCTCGGCGACGGCGAACGAGGTCACGGTGGCGATGCGGCCGCGCGCCTCCACCGGGATCGTCGCCGTCGTCGCGAGCCGCTCCGCCCCCGGCGCGGGCGCGGCCCTCGACGTGTCTGCCCGCGCGGAGCACGTGACCGAGACACGCGAGCTCGACGCGGCGCGCGCGGCGCTCGCGAAGGACCTCACCGGCAAGGGCTTCGGCGCTCCGAAGACCGTCCTCGTCGGCTCGGCCAAGCTCGGCAGCCGCGCGGCCGCCGCGCTCGAACTGCCGGCCGGCTGCGCGCGCATCGACGTCGTCGCGGGCAAGCCGCTCGCCGACGCCGCGGCCTCGCTCTGGAACGATCGCGGCGCGCTGCTCGCCGAGGGCCGCGGCGGCGCGGGCGTCACGCTCTTTTCGTGTGGCCCGACGAGCCCGGCGCGGATCGACGTCGAGGCCCTCGCGCGGCCGGGCCCCTTTGCCGTCGAGCTACGCAAGGACGACGCCGCGCCCGCCGCGCTCGTCGCCCACCCTCTCGCAGCCGCGCGCCTGCTCGCCGTGCTCGACGCCGGCGGCGCGCGCATCTCGGCCGCGGCGGCCTCGTCGACCCAGGTCGTCGCCCTCGACGCCGGCGCGCGCACCACCCTGCCCTTCGACGTCCCCGCGCGCGGCTGCGTCGAGGTCACGGCTGCGCTCGATCGAGGCGGCAGCGGCCTCGATCTGCGCCTCGCCGACGCCTCCACCGGCGAGAACACCGTCACCCGCGGCCGGTTCGTGCTGAGCGATCGCCTCTGCGCCGGTGACGCGGGGGCCAAAGGCAACGCCGAGCTCCGCCTCCTCGCGGGCAAGGCCGACGCCCTCGTGCTCGTGCGACCGCTGCCGCCCTGAACGCGTTTCCGAAAACGCCCGACCCCTCCTCCGGGGCCGCCCCCTGGCGTTATGCTGGAGGCCGATGTCCCCCTCGTTCCGCTCCGGTCTCCTCCTGCTTTCCCTCCTCGGGCTCGCCGCCTGTGCGGAGATCGAGGCCGCGCCTCCGCCCTTGCATCCCCGCGGGAGCGCCTCGCCCGACACCACCGCCACGGTCGCGGAAGCCACGCCGCCCAAGCCCGCGGCCCCTGCGGAAGGCGTGCGGAAGGAAGCGCTCGCGCCACGCGTCGGCGTCGAGGGCGTGCCTGACGGCCAGCAGGCGCTCGCCGACGCCATCGTCTCTGCCTCCAAGGCGCCGATGAACGAGTGCCGCGGGAACGGCGGCGGCGGCACGGTCCGCATCCGGGTCGCGGGCAATCACACCTCCGCGTCCTTCGCCGTCGACCCAGGCTCCACGGCCGACGACAAGATGCGCCATTGCGTGCTCGAAGCCCTCTCCACGCTCGACGTCCCCGACACGATCTCGCAATCGAGCCCGTCCTCGCGCCCCTCCTCGGGCTTCTCGTCGATCATCACCGTTCAGTGGTAAAGACCGCGCGGCATGCATTCGAGCGACGACACCGGAAAAACCACGCTCCACGCGCCGCAGAAGGACGCCTCCTCCGGCCTCCTCACCGTGCGTGACTTCGAGAGGGCCGCGCGCGCGGCGCTCTCGGCCATGGCCTACGATTATTACCGTTCCGGCGCCGACGCCGAGCGCACGCTCCGGGAGAACCTGCGCGCGTATCGCCGCTGGCAGATCCATTCGCGTGTCCTCGTCGACGTCTCGCGCCTCACGCTCGAAACCGAGATCCTCGGCGCGCCCGTCTCGATGCCGATCCTCGTCGCGCCGACGGCCTATCACAAGCTCGCGCATCCCGAGGGCGAGCTCGCGACCGCGCGCGCCGCGGCCCGCGCCGGCACGATCTTCACCGTCTCCACCCTCGCGACGACCTCCCTCGAAGACATCGCGCGCGCCTCGAAGGGCCCGCTCTGGTTCCAGCTCTACGTGCACAAGGACCGCGAGCTCACCCGCTCGCTCGTCGAGCGCGCCGAGGCGGCCGGGTATCGCGCCATCGTGCTCACGGTCGACACCCCCGTCCTCGGCCGCCGCCTGCGCGACGTGCGCAACGGGTTCGGCCTGCCGAACGGCCTCGTCATGGCGAACCTGGTGGACGCCAAGGTCGCCGCCGGTGCTTCGGGATCGGCCCTCCACCGGTACATCGCGTCGCGGCACGACGCTTCGCTCTCCTGGCGCGACGTCGCGTGGCTGCGCGGCATCACCCGGTTGCCTTTGCTCCTCAAAGGAATCGTTCGTCCGGACGATACAATGCTCGCGGTCGACGCGGGCGCCGCCGGGATCATCGTCTCGAACCACGGCGCGCGTCAGCTCGACTCGGCGCCGGCCACGCTCGACGTGCTGCCGCGTGTGGTTGAGGCGGCGGCGGGCCGCGTCCCGGTGCTCGTCGACGGCGGCGTGCGCTGGGGGACGGACGTGCTCAAGGCGCTCGCGCTCGGGGCGAACGCGGTTCTGCTCGGCCGGCCTGTGCTGTGGGGGCTCGCAGCGGCAGGGGAGGCGGGTGTTCTGCGGGTGCTCGACATCCTGCGCGACGAGCTCGCGACGGCCATGGCGCTCGCCGGGTGCCCCTCGCTTGCGTCGATCGACCGCGCGCTCGTCGAACGACGGCCGCGGTAGTCGCGGCTGCTGCCGCTGGCCTCATGCGCTTGGCGGGAAGCGCTCAGCTCCAGAATGCGACGAAGCAGAACCAGTCGACATCCATGGTCTTGGTGCTGCCCTGATCGGTGTAGCCGGTCGAGATGGTGAAGTTCGGTGCGTTGCCACCGTTCGTCGCCGTGATAATGGCATTGGCCGTCATATAGGCGCTCCCCGGAGTGACCACCACGACGGGATCGGACGATGATTCGCCGTCCACCGTGAAGAAGTACTGACCGGGGGCCTTTTTGACGACCCGGAAATTGCCCGAGCCGCTGTCGATCGAGCCGTCGGCGTTGATACATCCAAATGCTTGTCCCATGACGATACCACCTTTCCTTATCGTTACGGCTGTCGTCTGGGAGCACGGCACGTGCCAGTGGGCACTCGACGGCTCGGACCTGCGATGCGGGGGCGATTTCCTGGACGAATCCATGGGAGCTGAACGCCGACGTCATCGGTTGAAGGAGGGGCAGAGGTGTACCTGTAACCGGAAAAGATACACCTCTGTTACAGCCGTCAGGAGGGGCATCGCTCGCGGGCGACCGAGGAGATCCTCGCAGCTGCCATGGAGAAGACGCTCCCGCCTCCGCCTTGCGTCTTCCTCGGATCTGCGTCTTCCTGAAGCCTGTGAACGACTTCATGACCCTCCCAAGCCACCTCCTCGAATGGCTCCTCGACCTCCCGCCCGCCGAGACGCGCGACATCGTCGTCCAGCGTGATCTTCGCGTGCCCATGTCCGACGGCGCGGTCCTCCTCGCGGATCTCCATACGGCGCGCGACGCCCGCAAGCGCCCGCTCATTCTCCTCCGCTCCCCGTATGGCCGCCGCAATCCCCTCTTCTCGTTTCTCACCCGCCCGTTCACGGAGCGCGGCTTCTCGGTCCTCATCCAGAGCTGCCGCGGCACCTTCGGCTCCGGCGGCGAGCTCAATCCCTTTCGCGACGAGCAAGACGACGGCCGCGCCACGCTCGCCTGGCTGGAGCAACAACCCTGGTTCTCGGGCGAGCTCGCCACCTTCGGCCCGAGCTATCTCGGCTACGTGCAATGGGCCCTCGCGCGCGACGCCGGCCCCGCACTCAAAGCCATGTCCGCCCAGATCACGCTCTCCGATTTCCGCAAATTCAAGTACCCCGGCGAGAGCTTCTCGCTCGACACCATGCTGCGCTGGACGCAGATGATGCAAGAGCAGAAAAAACCACTCCACGAGCAATTGCTCGGGCGCTTCACCTTGCGCCGCTCGCTCGAAAAAGGCCTCGCGCACCTCCCGCTCAACGAGGCGGATCGCGTCGCCACCGGTCACCGCGTCGGGTTCTTCCAGGACTGGCTCGAACACAATGCCCCGGGCGACCCGTGGTGGGCGCCGGCGGACCATAGCGGCGCCGTGGCCGACGTGACGGCGCCCGTGCTGTTCATCGGCGGCTTCTATGATCTCTTCCTGCCCTGGCAACTTCGAGATTATGCCGCGCTCGTCGCGGCGGGCCGGACCCCGTACCTCACGATCGGCCCCTGGTCCCATACCTCGAGGCCCGTGTTCTCGACCAGCGTGCGCGAATCACTCGCCTGGTTTCGCGCGCATCTCCTCGGCGATCGCAGCCTCCTGCGCGAGGCGCCCGTGCGTATCTACGTGATGGGCGCCGACGAATGGCGCGAGTACCCGAGCTGGCCCCCTCCCGGCGTCCGCACCGAGCGCCATCATCTCCAGCCGAACCGCGGCCTCGCCCCTGCGCCCCCCGCCGCTTCGCCGCCCGACCATTACCGCTACGATCCTGCCCATCCCACCCCGTCCGTGGGCGGCGCGCTGCTCAACGACGACAGCGGGCCCAAGGACAACCGCGCCCTCGAAGCGCGTCGCGACGTCGTGACGTACACGAGCCCCCCGCTCGAGCGCTTTGTCGAGGTCATCGGCCCCGTGTCCGCCGAGCTCTTCGTGCAATCGAGCGTCCCGCATACCGATTTCTTCGTCCGCCTCTGCGACGTCGATCCTTCCGGCCGCTCCGTGAACCTGTGCGATGGCATTCTGCGCCTCGAACCGGGCCGACCTGCGCCGCGGCCCGACGGCACGTTGGCCATCACCGTCGAGCTCTCCCCCACCGCGCACCGCTTTCGCCGCGGCCACCACATTCGCGTGCAGATCTCGAGCGGCGCGCACCCGCGCTTCGCCCGCAACCCCGGCACCGGCGAGCCGCTCGCCACGGCGACGCGCCTCGTCGGCGCGGACCAAACGATTCATCACGACCCAGAGCACCCCTCGGCCATCCTCCTCTCGGTGCTCGACTGAGCGAGCGGGATCCGCTTCGTGCCTGTGGGGGTGATCGATTCGTTCATCCCCTCATGATCGATCCGATCACCCGCGCATCGGTCGAGCCTGTCGAGCGCTGCGATTTCCGCGGTCTTCCTGAGCGACCAGGGCTGGCCCATAACCTGCAAGTACGCCCTGACATCGACGGGCCCCCCCGTCCCGTGAACCCGACCGCGCCGCTGCGAGTTGCGGCATGGAGAGTCCTCATGACGAAATTCGCTTCCCTGCTCAGCGCTGTCTCCCTCTGCGTCCCTGCCGCCTTGATTGGTTGCGGCGGGGAGGATTTCGAGGTCGACGACGCGGAAACGTTTGCGCAGGAGCAAGCCCTCTCGGCCCAGAGCATGCGCTTTGGCGTCGCCCCGCAATGGTATCAAAATTGGAATCCGCCCTCCGAGGGTCCGGCCAACGTCGACCTTGTCGTCGTCGGTGATTGGCTCCTCGAGAACGGCTTCACGAGCACCCATCAATCGAAGATCCAACAGATCCGCGCCAAGGGGAAGACCCCCTACCTCTTCGGCTACATCGCGACAGCGAAGACGAAGAAGGGCCTCAATTCGAACAACGATTGCGACGGGAACGCGTCGGCGCCCCTCTGCCAGCAGGGCGCGACGTGGATCCGGGCGAACATCGCCAACAACATCGTGCCCGCCTACCTCGACGCGGCCCAGAAGATCAACGCGGCGCTCGGCGGCGGCAATGCGCTCATCCACATCGAGCCGGATTGGTTCCAGTTCTCGGAGAACGCCCAGCAAAACGCCTTCACGAAGGCCGAGTCCAACGGCTTCATGAACAACATCCTCGGCGCGATCAAGCAGGGTTGCCCCACCTGCAAGGTCGTCATCGACTTCAGCCCGTGGTTCTCGCCGAGCAAGACGAAATGGGCCACCTCGGCCGCGGACTTCTACTCCGGCTGGGACAAGACCGTCGCGGGTTACGTGGGCCTCACCGGCAAGCCCTTCCCGTTCACCGCGGGCAAGATCGACAACTTCACCTACGCGGAGATCACGCAGCAGCTCGCCCTGCCGCTCATCATCGTGGACGCATACACGTTCGGCGGCGGCCCGATCGACGTCGATTCGACCTGGCTCAATGCGTCGAACATCGCCACCGCCGTCGGCTGGGGCGTGGATAGCATCATTCTGTCGCAAACGGGGAACGTCTCCGGTTATGACCAGTTCATTGCAACGGTGAAGGGCGGAACCACGCCCCCGCCGCCCCCGCCGCCCCCGCCGCCCCCGCCGCCCCCGCCGCCCCCGCCGCCCCCGCCGCCCCCGCCGCCCGCGGGTGGTGTGACGGTGATCGGGGGGAACGCGACGGTGACGATCACGCCGAACTCGAGCTGGAACGGGGGTTATTGCAAGAACGTGTCGTTGAAGAACACGGACACGAAGAGCATCACGTGGACCCTCCGCATCCCCAAGGAGGGCACCCTCTACAATTCGTGGAACGTGGTGCACAAGGTCGAAGGGAGCGAATTCGTGTTCAACGGCGTCTCCTGGAACAGCACCCTCTCCGTCGGACAGAGCGCCGATTTCGGCTACTGCGTGAATCTCTGAGTCCGCGTCCGCCGCCGCTCCCGCTTGCCCGACCCGCGCGCCGAAGACCTCCCCGATCTGTGTCGACGAAGCCCCCGGCCGTTGCCGACGAGCCCGGCGAGCATGTCGACAAGGACCTCGGCGGTTGCCGGCAACCACGGCGAGCATGTCGACAAGCCCCCCGAGCGTTGCTGGCAACCGCCGCGCGCATGTCGACAAGCCCCTGACCGTTGCCGGCAACCGCCGCGCGCATGTCGACAACCCCCCCGACCGTTGTCGACGAGCCCGGCGAGCATGTCGACAACCCCCCCGACCGTTGCCAACAACCGCGAGCGAGCTCGCTCGACGCTACTTGCACACCGAAATGCCCGCCACGGCGCCCGCGGTCGAGCAGATCTCGGACAGCGCGCAGTCCTGGTTCGCGTGGCAAACCACCCGCGGCGCGACCGTCGTCCCGAGCCGCGGGTGCGTGAACGTCCCCGCGCACTCGCCTTTGGGCACGCACACGGCCGCGATCGTCCGGTCGCCCGGGATCAGGCAACACGCCTCGGCCCCGCAATCCTCGGGCCCGTCGCACTCGAAGATCACGCCCTCCCCGTTCGCCGTCCGCGGGCACGACCTCCCATCCTGCGTGCACGACGGAGGCTCGAACGTCGCGCAACACGCCGTCTCGCAAAGATTTGTCCCGCAACGAATCTGCTTCTTCGCGAGCATCGGCCGCGGCCTCCGCGGCTCGCTGCCCTGCGCGGCCGTCTGCGCGGCGGCGGGCGCATCACAAACACACGGCAGAAACCGCGCCCCCTCGTCGTCGCAGACCTGCGTCCCCTGCACGCCGGCCGGACAGGCGCACGCGACCTGCTGACCCGGCACGCACTCCTTCGACCGACAACCACCTGACACGAGAGCCCAGGCGACGAGCGCCCCGAGCGCGAAAAGACGGGGAAGTCCGGCCGCATGGGGACGTTTCGCGCGCATCACGCCGAAGCTTGCCATGGAGCCCGCTGGAACGATCGTGATATGCTCACAGGTGGCTTCATTTTGCCCGATCACGGTCGGGCTCGCGGGAGGAGTGTCGGGGCGTGTCCATCGCAGAAGGCGCCATCATCGGCGGCAAGCTTCGGCTCGAACGACCTCTCGCCAAAGGCGGCATGGGCGCCGTATGGGTCGCGCGCCACCAGCTCCTCGACACCAATGTCGCGGTGAAGTTCATGGATGGCAGCATCGCGTCGAACGAGTCGCTCCGGCAGCGATTCGAGCGCGAGGCCAAGGCCGCGGCCCTCATCAAGAGCCCCCACGTCGTGCAGGTCCTCGACTACGGCGTCGAGGACGGCGCCCCGTACATCGTGATGGAGCTGCTCGAAGGCGAGGATCTCGGCGCGCGCCTCGCGCGCAGCGGCCGCATCGACCTCGTCGAGGCCTACCGCATCCTCGAGCCGCTCGGCAAAGCGCTCCGCCGCGCCCACGACCTCGGCATCGTCCACCGCGACCTCAAACCCGGAAACGTCTTCCTCGCGCGGAGCGGCGACGACGAGATCGTCAAAGTCCTCGATTTTGGCATCGCCAAGGACGTCACGATCACGGGCCCGGCGACGTCCACGAGCTCCGGCATGATGCTCGGCTCGCCCTCGTACATGAGCCCCGAGCAGATCCGCGAGACCAAGCAGGTCGATCATCGCAGCGATCTCTGGTCGATCGGCGTCATCCTCTACGAGGCGATCACGGGCCGCCTCCCCTTCGACGAGGCCGAGAACATCGGCAAGTTGCTCGTCACCATCTGCACGGATACCGCCCCGCCGCCCTCGTCGATCGTCCCTTCGCTCGACCCGGCCGTCGATCGTTTCTTCGAGCGTGCGCTCGCGCGCGACAAGGCCGCGCGTTTCCAGAGCATGGCCGAGCTCGTCGAGGCCTTTGGCCTCCTCGTCGGCATCCGCGCGTCCTTGCGATCACGCCCGAGCGGCGAGTTCGTCCCGTCGAGCGGCAGGACCGCCGACGCGCGCACGAACAAGATCGGCACCGACGTCACCCTCGCCGCCCCGACGATCACGGCCGACAGCGGCGAGCGCCCCTCGTTGCCTCGCGCGTCCACGCCCGACCCGCGGAGCACGCTTTCACCCGCGGAGAGCGGCGCGCGCGCGTCCTCGTCGCGCAGGTTCGTCCCCGTCGTGCTCGGCGCCGCCGTCGCGCTGGCCATCGGCGCCGGGATCATTCTGACGCGCGACCGTACGAACACCGGCGCAGACGCCTCCCCCGAGGCGCGAGGCGCCTCCGCGCCTCCCGCGGGGACCTCCTTGCAAGCAGGGCCCGCCGTCGCGCCCGTCGAGGCGCTCCGCACCGCGCGCCTCCTCGTGACCCCGCCCGACGCCCAGGTCGAGGTCAATGGCCGCAGCGCCCCCGTGGATCAGGACGGATACGTCACGATTTCCGGCGCGCTCGGCAGCACCCACGCCTTGCGGATCCACAAGGACGGCCACGAGACACGCGTCGAGGTCGCGATCACCGCGAATGGCGCATTGCCGCACAAACTCACGCTCGACGGCGACGTCGCGTCGCTTGCGCTGTCGAGCGCAAAAGCCAAGGCCACGTCTCCGCCTTCGTCCGCCGCCCCTGCCGCAGGCCCCGCGCCCACGACCACGCCGGTCACGACGGCGGCCCATCCGACCACGAAGCCCACGGCCACGGCCACGACGCCCTCCAAAGATCCCCAGCCCGCGCGAACCTTCGAATGAAACGCTCTGCGGCCCTCCCCTCCCCGATTTGCAAAGCGCTCGCCGTCGCGCTCACCTCCACCTTCGTCACGGCCGCGATCGCTCAAAATGCGCCGGGCGGACCCACCAACCCCAAGCCGCAGCCCTCGTGGATGAAAAAGGGCGGCCCGCTCCCGCCGCCGCCCCCGCCGCCTCCGCCGCCGCCCGACCCCGCCGCCGAGGCCGAGGCCCAGGCCAAGGCCGACGCGCGCAAGCATTTCGAGCAGGGCCTCGCGCTCTTCGACGCCGGCTCCATGGAGGCGGCCCTCCCCGAGTTCCTCACCTCGCTCTCGATTTACCCCACCCGCGCCGCCAAGAAAAACGCCGCGCTTTGCCTTCGTCGCCTCAATCGCTTCGACGAGGCGTTCGACATGAACGAGGCGCTCCTCGCGTTCCCGGGCGTGACCGAGGAGGAGAAGCAGGTCGCGCTCCGCGAAATCGCCGAACTGAGGCCCCTCGTCGGCGACCTCGTCATCGAAGGGGTCCCGGACGGCGCGACCATTTCGATCGACGGCAAGCCCCGCGGCACGACGCCGCTCCCCGGCGCGATGCACGTCCCCGTCGGCGAGCGCACCGTGCGTATCTTCAAGGCTGGCTTCGAGACGCTCGAAGCGCGGCTGCAGGTCGTTGGAGGCAAAACGGCCAAGCTCCCCGCCGTCCTCGCGCGGCTCGAGCTCGCCGGCTGGCTCCAGGTCGACGAGGCGTCCGGGTATTCGATGGACGTCCTCCTCGACGGCGCGGCCGTGGGCAAGACGCCCTGGCGTGGCCTCGTCGCGTCCGGCGACCACCTCGTCAGCCTGCGCGGTGACAAACGCCTCGGCACCCAGCCCGCGCGGGTCGAAGTGCGCCCGAGCCTCATCACCCCGATCCTGCTCATCGCCGAGGAGCTCCCCTCGGTCCTGCGCGTCGAGGCCAAGACGAAGGACGCGGACATCTCCGTCGACGGCGTCCGCCTCGGCCGCGGCGCCTGGGAAGGCCCTGTCCGGGCCGGCTCCCATCGCATCGAGATCACCGCGAATGGGTTTGTTCGCGAAGAGCGACGTGTCGACCTCGAAGCGGGCAAACGCGAGGCCGTCGCGGTCGCCCTGGAGCCCATCCCTCCGCCCTCGGGATTCTGGGCCGACAAGCGGTTGTTTGGCGAGCTCGGCGCCACGTTCGCGCTTGCCCCCACGTTCGGCGGCAGCCTCGACGGGAGCTGCACGGGCCCCTGCGCGGCGTCGCTCGGGCTCGGGGGCGGCGGCATGCTCCGGTTTGGCCTCGAAATCCGGCGCAAATGGCTTTTCGGCGTCGAGGTCGGCGGCCTCTTCGTGCGCCGCAGCTTCACGGAACGGCCCGACGAAGACGTGCACGTCTTCGGCAACATCGCCGCCAACAAGGGCCTCACCAACGACGTCATTTCCCTCGGGGGCGCGCACGTCGGCGCCTCCGTCGCGCGCACCGTGGGCGAGCGCTTCCCCGTCACGTTCCGCCTCGGCGCGGGCGGCTTTTTCGGCTCGGTGCAGGACGACCGCTCCGGCACTTACAACACGACCGCGCGGGACGTCCCCGACCCGACCAGCGCCACCGGGACGCGCCTCAAGGCGAGCACGCCGTATACCGTCGATCGGGTCACCGAGACCCAGGCGGCGCTCGGCGTTTACATCGCGCCCGAAATCCGCGCCGGCATGCGCATCTCGGACAAACTCGACGTCGCCCTCTCGGTCTCGGCCCTCGTTCTTCTCATCCCCGAGCCTCCGAGCTGGGTGCCCGAGCAAGGGTATGTGCAGGCGAGCACGGATGGTCAGGGCAAATATGACTCCGACACGTTGACCGGGACCTCGATCCTCGTGGTGTCTCCCGGTCTCGTGGCGACGTACCGATTCTGACTTTCCTACCTTCAAGAGAGGTCACCATGGGGACGAAATGGCGCACGGCGTGGACATTCGGTCTCGCAGCGGGTTTGTGTGGAGGGTGCTCGGCGGGCGGTGACGCCCCGAGCGCGGGAGACACTCGCTCCGCGCAAGCGGCCGCTCCGTCTTCAGACGCGCGTGTCGCGGTGGAGATCGCCGAAGCGATCCGCCTCCACCTCGCTCACGACGCGTATACGCTCGGTGCAAGGACCTCGCCCGGGCCCCGGGCCGACGTACGTTTGCCCCTGCACGCGAGCGGCGCATTTCGCGTCGCGGACCCGGCGAGCGGGCTCGTGGTCGAGGTCGCGCTCGCGGGCGCGCGGGAGGTCGCGGGGGAAGCGGGCGCGGGGATCGTCGTGTATCCGGCGGGCTATCGCGGCGTCGCCGACATCGTGCACCACCCGACCGAGGGCGGCGCCGAGGATTACGTGTTTTTCCGGAACGCCCTCCCGGACGTCCCGGAGCTGCGCTACACGATCACGCTCGGCGAGAACGTGGCCGGCCTTCGCCTCGTGGGCAAAACGCTGGAGCTGCTCGACGCGGGCGGCGCGCCGCGCCTCCGCATGGCGCCGCCCTGGGCCAAGGACACCGACGGCAAGACCGTGTGGCTGAACGTCGCCGTCGAGGGCTGCAAGATCAGCACAGATCCACGATGGCCGATGGACCGCCCGGTCGTCGATCCGGGCGCGCGGCAATGCGAGGTCACCCTCTCCTGGGAGGGCACGGCCGTGCGCGCGCCGCTACTCGTCGATCCCGCGTGGACCCTGACGGATGCCATGGCCCAGAAGCGCTACCGGCATACGGCGAACCTCTTGCCCGATGGCCGTGTCCTCGTCGCGGGCGGCGACAAGGGCGGGGAAGTCCCGCTGGAATATGCCGAGGTCTTCGACCCGGCCCTGAAGATGTGGATCGCGACGGTTCCCATGACCCAAAACCGGCTCGGGCACACGGCCACGACGCTGAAGGACGGCCGCGTGCTCGTGCTGGGCGGCAAGGCGACCCTGCAAGGGGTCCTCAATGTGACGAACTCCGCCGAGATCTTCACCCCGCAGAACGGTCCCAACATGGCGGGGGCGTGGTCGCCCGCGAAAGCCATGAACTTCCCGCGCGCGCTGCACACCGCGACGCTCTTGAGTGATGGGCGTGTCCTCGTGACCGGTGGAAAAACCTCCATGCTGGTCAACACGACCGAGATTTATGATCCCAAAACGAATACGTGGGAGCCCGGCGGGGACCTGCATCAAGCGCGGTACAACCACACGGCGACGTTGCTCGACGAGGATCGGATTCTCGTCGCGGGCGGTGAGAGCGTCGGCCCGACGCAGACCGCGGAGATCTGGGAGCCGTCCACCAAAACCTGGAAGCAAACGACCCCCATGAACCGCCTGCGCTCGGGCCACACGGCCATGCGGCTCCCCTCGGGGCGCGTGGCCGTCGCCGGCGGCAGCCAGATCGCGGCCCAGTCCGTGGAAGTCTTTGATCCCGGGTCGGAGGAATGGACGGCCGGCCTCAACATGACACGCCCGCGCAAAGACCACACGGCGAGCGTGATGGCCGGTGGTCGTATCCTCGTCACGGGCGGCGGATTCGAGGACGTCCCGTACACCACCGAGATCTTCGACCACGCCACGCAGAGCTGGAGCGCGGCCGCGTCGATGGAGAAGCCTCGATCGCTCCACACCGCCACGACGCTCCTCAATGGCCGTGTCCTCGTCGCGGGCGGCACGGGCGCGGCGGGGGTCCTCGTCGACGCGGAGATCTACACGCCGCTCGGCGCGCCGTGTGACCTGAAGACCCCGTGTGACGATTCCTTCTGCGTCGACGGCGTCTGCTGCAACGCGCCCTGCGACGGGCAATGCGAGGCGTGCGACGGCCCTCGCCTCGGCATCTGCTCGCCGGTCGAAGGCAAACCCCACGGGGCGCGCCCGGCCTGCAACGGCACGAGCGAGGCGTGCGCCACGTGTGACGGCGTGAACGCGCAGCAATGCTCGTACCCCTCGGGGAATGGCTGCGACAAGAAATGCAACACGTCCACGCTCACGGTGTACGCCTGCGACGGCACCGGCGATTGCGTGGAGTCGTTCAGCAACAACTGCGCGCCGTACAACTGCAACGCCGTCGATCTCTCGTGCGAGACGGACTGCACGAGCAACACCTCGTGCGCGCTCGGCTCGACGTGCAACACGGAGATGAAGGCCTGCGTCAGCTTGCCGACGAAATGCCTCGACGACGAGATCCTCGAGCTCCCGGACAGCACCAAGCAGAGCTGCGCCCCGTATGCGTGCCGCAATGGCGCCTGCCTCGCGACGTGCGCGTCCGTGGACGATTGCTCCGGCGACGACGTCATCTGCGACGAGAAGACCTCGAACTGCATGAAGTGGACGGCCTTCGAGGACGCGCAATCCGGCGCCTTCTCCGGGAGCTGCACCACGGCGTCCCCCGGCGCGCCCGCTCCTCCCCGCGCCGCCTGGCTCCTCGCCCTCGCCGCCGCATCCCTGCTCGCCGCGCGCCGGCCTCGCCCGCGCGCGTGATGCAGGGCGGCCTCTGGGAGGACATATCTCGGCCATCGGACAAATTCGGTCCGTTCGCCCGCTTTCCCGGACGCGCTCCATCTGCCATGCTCTCCCTCGCGCCTGTCGCCGCGCCCGCATCGTGTTCCCTCCACACGTCGCGGGCGCGGCGCGGCGCTCGACGACGCGCCCTCGGTCACGCGTGCCACTTGAACGTCATCAGGCTGATCGTGAACGTCGCGACCGCCCAGAGCGCCATCATCCCGAGGCCTCCGGCGAGGCTCGCCACGTCGGTGACCCCGTAGAGCAAGACCGCGCGCGAGAGCCGCACCATCTCCGTCGTCGGCAACCACGCGCCCACCGTGGACAGGACCCGCGGCAGCGATTCCAGCGGGAAAAACATCTCCGACAGGAACACGATCGGCATGTTGATCGCGCTGATCACGTCGACGAGCAGCTCCGCGTTGTCGATCGCGGCCGCGAGCGCGAAGCCCGCGCCGAGGAACGTGATCACGCCGAGCATCGAGATCACGAGCAGCCAGCCGAACGAAACGAAGCTCAGCGGCAAATCGAAAAACAGCCGCGCCGCCCCGACCAGCAAGACGACCTGCACGAGCACGATCGACGACCGCGCCGCCACGTTCGCCGCGATGAATATGCCCTTCGGCAAGGGCGTCGTGGCGAGCTTCTTCAGGAACAGATTCTGCCGGAACAGGGCCATCGGATACCCCATCCCGAAGAGGCCCGACGCGAGCACCGAAAACGCGAGGATGCCCGGGAACAGGTAATGCACGTACCCCCACGCAGGGCCTTGCACGACGTCGAGGCGCGCCGGGACCGGCAGCGCCGCCGCGAGCCCCCCGCCGAAGATCCGATCACGCATCCCCACCCGCAGGACCACGCTCCCGCCGTCCGGCGCGGCCGAGAGCACCGCGCTCGCCATACGCGCGCGAAGCTTCCCGAGCGCCTCGGCCTCGGTCTGCTCGCGCCCCACGCGCACCTCCTCGAAGGCCCCGAGCTCCGCCACGCACCGCTCGATCGCCGCGCTCTCGCCTCCCGCGGAGACCACCGCCACGTACCGCCGCTCGAACGGGTGCCCGTTCATGAACACGAGCCCGAGCACCGCGAGGAGCACGACCGGGAAGACCAGCGTGAACCCGACCGAGCTCCGGTTCCGGAGCGTGTCGAGGAGCCGCATTCGTACGAGCACCAAGAATGCGCTCACGTCGCCTCCCCGCGCCCGATCGCCTGGCCCTCGCGGATCTCGATCGCGCAGAAATGGAAGAACGCATCCTCGACCCCGAGCCCACGCCGCTCCGCCTCGGGCACCGCTTGCACGAGCTCGGCCTTCGTCCCGCTCGCGCGCACGCGCCCGCCCACGAGGAAGAGCAGCCGATCCGCGAGCGCGTCCGCCTCGCGGAGATCGTGCGTCGTCATGAAGAGCGTCCGCTCCGCGGCGAGCTCGCGCAGCATCTCCCCCACGATCCGTTTGTTCTCCGGATCGAGGTGCGCCGTGGGTTCGTCCAGGAACACGAGCGTCGGATCGTGCACCACGGCCGTCGCGATGAAGAGCCGCGCCGCCTCGCCGCCCGAGAGCCGCGTCACGGCCGTCTCCGCGCGATGTTCGAGCCGCGCCCGCGCGAGGATCCGCAAAGGCCCCCCGCGCACGCCGTAGATCGCCGAGAACAGCTCCGCGTACTCGCGCGCCGTCACCCGCTCGATCTGCGCCTCCTTCTGCATCACCACGCCCACGCGCCTTCGCGGATACGGCCGCGGCTCCTTGCCGAAGAGCCGATACGCCCCGCGCGTCGGCTCCGCGAGCCCCTCCAGGAGGTCGAGCAACGTCGTCTTGCCCGCGCCGTTCGGCCCGAGCACGGCGCAGAGCCCCGGCCCCTCGACCACGAAGCTCACGTCGTCGAGCGCCACGGTGTCGCCGAAGCGCTTCGTGAGCCCCACGGCTGCGACGATCTCCCTCGGCTGCCCCTCTGTCATGCCTCTCCGAAGCCTATCCGATTCGCCCCGCACTTCGAGTATCCTCGAACCATCATGCAGGCCGAAGGGCGACTTCTCCACGAAACCACGAGCCTTTGCAAGGTGTGCAAGGACGCCCTCCCGGCCCGCGTCGTGGCGACCCCGAGCGGCGAAGCCTGGATGCAGAAGCGCTGCCCGAAACACGGCCCGCAGGAGGTACGCCTCTCGACGAGCGCCGCCTGGTACGAGCGCACGCGCGCCATCGTCCCGAAAGAGGCGCGCCCCGCGAAGATCCGGCGCCCGATCGAGCATGGCTGCCCCTTCGATTGTGGCCCGTGCGAGAGCCACACGCAGAAGGTCCGCTTGCCCGTCGTCACCATCACGAGCGCGTGCGACCTCGACTGTCCCATCTGCTACGTCCACAACAAGAACGACGACGCGTTCCACATGAGCCGGGAGGAGTTTGCCCGGGTCCTCGATCACCTCGTCGAGGATCACGGCGGCGACCTCGACATCGTCAACCTCACGGGCGGCGAGCCGCTCCTGCACCCGCACCTGCTCGAATTCGTGTCGATGGCCCGCGCGCGTGGCATCCACCGCGTCAGCGTGTGCTCGAACGGCGTGCGCCTCGCGCGCGACGAGGACTTCGTCAAGCGCCTCGCCGATCACGGCGCGCGCATCGCGCTCTCCTTCGACACCTTCGACAAACACGTCGATCGCGCCTTGCAAGGCGCCACGCTCGTCGACCTCAAGGCCCGTGTCTTGGAGCTCCTCGACAAACACCAGGTCGACACGACGCTCATCCCCGTGATGACGCGCGGCTACAATGACAAGGAGGTCGGCCGGATCATCCGCATGGGCCTCGAGCTCTCCTGCGTGCGTCACCTCGAAATCCACACGATCACGTACACGGGGCAAGGCGGCGTCGCCTTCGATCGCTCGGGCCGCATTTCCATGCTGGAGGTTCTCGAATCCATCGAGGAGACGACGGGCGGCCTGCTCCGCGCCTCCGATTTCGTCCCCTCGCCGAGCGCGCACCCGCTCTGCTACCAGATCGCCTATCTCCTGCTCGACGACGAGGGCGGCCCGGCGCTCCCGTTCCTGCGTTTCCTCGATCCCGACACGATGTACGATTGCCTCGCCGACCACCTCTACCTGGAGCCAGGCACGCGCCTCGAACGCGCGCTGCAGGACGCGATCGACATGCTCTGGGCGCGCGGCGACGCGGACGACGAGCGAGGCCTCAAGCTCCTCGACCAGCTCGTCCGCAAGCTCTTCCCGAAGGACAAACGCCTCTCGCCGGCCGAGGCGCTGCGTATCTCGGAGCGCGCCGCGAAGGCCGTCTACGTGCACTCGCACATGGACGAGGAGACGTTCGACGTGGAGCGCACGTACCAATGCTGCGATTCGAACTGTTATGCGGACGGCTCGACGATCCCCGTCTGCAATTACAACATCCTCTACCGCGACAAGGAGGCGCGCTTCATGGAAACGCCGCGCGCCTGGGGCGAACGCGCGGGGAAACGCTCGCTCCCGCTCGTGCAAGGGGGAACGTGACATGACGCGCCTCCTCGAAGGAAAACGTTGCATCGTCACGGGCGGCACGCGGGGCCTCGGCCTCGCAATGAGCGTCGCGTTCGCGCGCCACGGGGCCCGCGTGGCGCTCACCTACCACAAGGACGACGCGAGCGCGGAGGACGCGAAACGCGCCGTCGCCGCAACGGGGTCCGAGCCGCTCGTCTTCAAAGGATCGGTCGCGGACAGCGCGCACGTAAAATCCACGGTCGCGGCCGTCGTCGCGGCGTTCGGCGGCGTCGACGTGCTCGTGAACAACGCGGGCGTCACGCAGGTGCTCCCCATTTCGCTCCTCGAAGAAGCGGACTGGGACGAATTGATGGACGTCAACGTGAAGGGCGTCTACCTCTACAGCCGCGCCGTCCTGCGCCACATGATCCGGGCGAAGCGGGGCAACATCCTCAACATCGGCAACTTTGCCTCCGAGCGCATCATCGAGTCGCCGGTCCATTACGCCGCCTCGAAATCGGCGCTGCGCGGGCTCACGGAGGCGCTCGCGCGCGAGGTCGGCCGGTATGCGATCCGGGTGAACCTGCTCGCGCCGGGGCTCGCCGAGGTCGGCATGGCGCAGGGCCTCCCGCAGCACCGGCAAACGGAGTACCTCGACAAGTGCCCGCTCGGCCGCCTCGCTCGGGCCGACGAGGTCGCCGAGATGGCCGCGTTCCTTGTCTCCGATTCGAACTCCTTCATGACGGGCGCCAAGGTGGTGCTCGACGGAGGGCTCTAAAATGGATTCGTACGACGACATCCTGCGGCGCGGGTTCGACGAGTATCGCGAATTCGTGAACCCCCTCATCGCGCAGCGCGCCGCGCTCGCCGGCGAGCCCATCAAGCTCGTCCGCGCCGAAGGCGGCGTCCTGTACGA
This sequence comes from Polyangium sorediatum, assembly GCF_029946465.1. Taxonomy (NCBI): domain Bacteria; kingdom Pseudomonadati; phylum Myxococcota; order Polyangiales; family Polyangiaceae; genus Polyangium; species Polyangium sorediatum. Next base: position 36,319 of record NZ_JARZHI010000023.1, on the reverse strand, counting down.
CGACGACGGCCACGCCGTCGAGGATTTCCACGGTACGCAGGCCTTCGGCCATCGCAATCCGTACATCGCCGACGCGATCCGAAGGTACCTCGACTCCGACGCGCCCTCCTGGTACCCCGCCCGCGTCAATCCCTTCGCCGGTCGCCTCGCGCGGAGGCTCTGCGAGCGCGCCGGGCATTACGACAACGCCTTCTTCGCCTGCACCGGCAGCGACGCGGTCGAGGCCGCCCTGAAGCTCGCCCGCGCGCGCACGAAACGCCCGCGCCTCCTCGGCCTCGAAGGCGCTTACCACGGCTGCACCTTCGGCAGCGTCTCGCTCATGTCGAAGGGTTACCTCCGTGATCCCTTCGCGCCGTTCGTCGAGGGCGCCGAGCACGTGCCTTTTGGTGACGTCGATGCGCTCGCCAGGGCCCTCGCGCCCGGGGACGTCGCTGCCATCGTCGTCGAGCCGATCCAGGGCGAAGGCGGCGTGCGCGAATTGCCGGCGCCGTTCGTCGAGGCGCTCTGCGAGCTCACCGAAAAACATGGCACCTTGCTCGTCGCCGACGAGGTCCAGACCGCGCTCGGCCGCACGGGCCGGGGTTTCCTCGCCACCGCGCGCTGGCCACGTCGACCCGACGTGGTTCTCCTCGCCAAACACCTCGGCGGTGGCATCACGCCGATCTCGGCCATGCTCACGAAACGGGAGACCTTCCTCCGCGCGTACGGCGATCATTTCGCATCGGGCGAGAGCCACAACACGACGATGGGGTTCAACGCCCTCTCCTCCGTCGCCGCGCTCGCCGCGCTGGACCTCCTCACCGACGAGCGGATCGAGCGCGTCGGGCGGCTCGGCGCGAAGCTCCAGAAAGGTTTGTCGGACACGCTCGCTCGTTCGCCGCTCTTCCGCGAGGCGCGCGGCGCGGGCTTCATGCAGGGCGTCGCGCTGAACAGCCCCGATCACCCGTGGCTCTCGTTCGAGCATTTTGGCTTCGAGGACCTCGGCCAGAAATCGATCATCTCCCCGCTCGTCTGCCACAGGCTCTACCGCCGCGGCTATTTCTGCTTCACCTGCGGCCACGACTGGAGCCTCTTTCGCCTCCAGCCGCGCTTCGACATCCCCGAGGAAAAACTCGACGCGTTCGTCGTGGCCGTGGCCGAGGAGCTCGACTACATCGAGGGGCTCGGATGAACGAATCAAAACGCAGCGCGCTCGTGCTCGGCGGCACGGGCGCGGTCGGGAGCGCCGTCCTCGCCGAGCTCACGCGCGCCGGCATCCCTTCCGCATTCACGTACCACCATGCCGAAGCCCGCGCCCGCGCGCTCGAAAACGAGCTCGCCGCGCGCGCCCTCCGGCTCGACCTCGCCGATCCCACCTCCCTCGGCCGCCTCGCGGCCTCGCTCGAAGCCGAGGGCGTGTTGCCCGACGTCGTGATTCATTGCGCCGCCATCGTCCGCACCGCGCGGGTGTTCGAGGCGACGGACGACGACTGGGAGGCCACGATGGCCCTCAATGCCCGCTCGGTCTTCCAGGTGTGTCGCGAATTCGGCCGGCGGCTCGAAGGCCGCGGCGGCGACCTCATCTTCGTCTCCGCGCTCGATCGTACGCAATCCCTCCCCGTGCCCGCGATCTTCGCCGCGTCGCAAGGCGCCTCGTCCGCGCTCGTGATGGCGGCCGCCAAGGATCTCGGCCCGCGCGGCGTGCGCGCGAACGTCGTGGCCCTCGGCCTGCTCGACGCCGGAATCGGCAAGCAGCTCGATCCGAAGCTCGCCGACGAATACCGCAACTTCAGCGCGCTCCGGCGCCTCGGGACGCCCGAGGAGGCGGCCAAAACGATCACGTGGTTCGCGCTGCACAACACCTACGCGAACGGAAAGGTCCTCAGCGCGAACGGCGGGATCTGATTCGAAGGGGTCTCATCTTCACGCCGAGCGCCGTGCCAGCTCGTGGCGCCGCAAGGGCAGGCGAATGCGGAACGTCGTGCCCTCCCCGCGCCGGCTCTCCACGTCGACGCGGCCGCCGTGGGCCTCGACGATTTTCCGCGCGACCGAGAGCCCGAGCCCGACCCCGTGCGCCACCTTGCGCGTCGAGGCCGCGCGATGAAAGGGCTCGAAGATCCGCTCGATCTCCTCCGGCTCGATCCCGACGCCCTGATCCGACACGGCCACGGTCGCCTCCTCGCCATCGCGATCCGCCACGATCCGGATCTCGCCGCCCGTCGGGGAATACTTGATCGCATTGCCGATCAGGTTGTCGAGGACCTGTTCGACCCGCGCCTCGTCGACGTCGCACACCAAGGATCCTTCAGGGATCACGAGCGAAATGCGGTGGTTCGGCGACGTCGAGGCATACAGCTCGACGCAGTCGTTGAGGAGCCGGCAGAGATCACACGGCTTCCTCGAGAGCTCGAGCTGGCCGGCCTGGATGCGCGTGGCTTGCAGGAGATCGTCCGTCATTCGGGCAAGGCGATCGATCTGTCGATCCACGATGGTCAGCGTCCGGAGCACGCGCGGCTCCGTGGAAGGCGCGCTCCGCGCGAGGACGGTGGTGGACATCTTGATCGCCGCGAGCGGGTTGCGGATATCGTGCGCGACGGCCGCCAACACGGCGATCTGCTCCTCGCCTTTTCGCGCGATCGACGCGGCCATTTCATTGAATACCGCCCCGAGCTCCCGGATCTCGACGGGCCCGACGTCGGGCACGCGTGTGTGCTCGTCGCCGCGCGCGAGCCGCTCGATGGCGCCTCGGAGCGCGGAGAGCGGGACGTAAATCTGCGTACGCGCGCCCTGCACGAGCGCGAGGACGAGCAGGAGCAGACCGCTGATGACGATGATGCTCACCGTATCGAGCGCGTCGTCCCAGAACGACGCGCTCTTCCGCGCGTCCTCCGCGTCCGCTAGGTTGATCGTGACGAGCTCGGCGGCCTTCGACAGCGCGTCGTCGAAATCGATCTGCGTCTGCTGCAATGCCTGGTCGAGCGGCAGCCCGGCCCGCTCCATCCGGTCCCGCGCCGTGAAATACGTCTCCGTCCGGCTGGCCAGCTCGGCGAGGACCTGCTGTTCCATCGCGCTCCCGACGTGCGCCTCGGCCTCGACCAGCCGCTCCTGAACGGCTCGATGGACCGCCTTTCGCTGGTTGTCCGGCTCCATCCCGTCGCGCTCGGCGGCGTGCTCGGCGAGGCGCCCGTAATGCAGCAGCTCGAGCTCCACGTCGCGCGCGAGGCCGGCGCCCGTCATGGCGTTGTCGAGCCGCGCCGTATTTCGATGCAGGACCGCGGTCGAGAGAAAGAGCGAAACCGCCGAAAGAATGACCAGGAACGAAAGGGCGGCGATCGCCAGGGAGAGGAGCCGGCTCAGCCGCAAGGGGCGCCCCCAATACCAACGTGTATTTCGCTCGCGTTCCATACGCCAAGCATGATTCGACATGGCCGGGGCCGCCAACGTCCCCGCGTCCGGCCTGGTCGAGAAACGTTTGGCCGGGCAGGCCCTTGCTTGCCCCTGGTCGATCGCTTCGGCGCCTTTTTCCGCAATTCCGCTGGCAGGAGCCAATCCCGCCGCCTGCCCCCGATCACCCGCGGCGCGAGGCGGCCTTCATCGCGCGATCGATGCCGACCTTGAGGCTGCTCGTCGTCATGATGTTCCCGAACTCTGCGCCCAGGCCGACGAGGGTCTGCGCGACCTCCGCGCGAATGCCGCTGAGAATGACCTCGGCGCCGAGGAGCCGCGCGGCTTGGGCGGCGCGGAGCAAGGCGCTCGCGACCTGGGTATCCACCACAGCGACGCCGGTGATGTCGAGGATGGCCACGGCTGCGCCCGTGCGGCTCACGCCTTCGAGCAACGTCGTGAGGACTTGCTCGGCTCGTTCGGGATCGAGCGCGCCGACGAGCGGCATCGTGAGGATCCGATCGGTGATGGGGATGAGGGGCGTCGAGAGATCCGCGAGCCTCTGGCGTTGCGCCTCGATGACCTCGTTTTGCGTCATGGTCTCGCGCAAGAGCTGCTCGGCTTGCAGGCGGTCGCTGATATCGGTCAGCGTGCCGATGAAACCCTCGATTTCACCCTCCGCGTCCCGTAGCGGCACGGCCCTCGCGCTGACCCAGCGCAGGCTCCCATCGGGCAAGCAGAACCGGAAGTCGATGGTTTGCTTCTGCTCCCCCGCTCGCACGAGCTTGGACCATTTCTCGACGGTTTCTTTCACATCGTCGGAATGGAGCGCCCTGAGCCATCCATCGCCCAAGGCCTGACGGGCAGGGACGCCGGTGACGGCCGACCAGGAGTCGTTGACGAACCTCGTGCGCCCCTCGGCATCGGTCTCGAAGACCGCGACGGGCAGGCGCAGCGTGATCGAGCGGGAGCGCTCCTCGCTCATGCGCAAGGCGCGCTCCATTTGTCGTTGCTCGGTGATGTCGACGCAGCAACCGATCCACTTTCGAATGCTACCGTCTTCGAGCACGTGCGGGACGCCGATCGACCAGTATTGGTGATACACGCCGTCGTGGTGCCGCAGGCGAAACTCGACGTCGTATACGCCGCGGGCGGCGACGGCGTTTTGCCAGGCCATGGCCGCCTGGGCGCGATCCTCGGGATGCAATGCATCGGCCCAGCCGATGCCCTGGAGCTCCTCGACGGTTTGCCCTGTGAGCGCGCACCATTGCGGAGACGCGAGGCCGGTCGAGCCGTCCGCGTTCGTCGACCACGAAATCTTCGCCACGGCCGCGACCAGCGCGTGGGATTGCGCGGCGCTCATGCGAAGCTCGTGCTGCTCCTGCTCGAGCTCGGCGACCTTTGCCTCGAGCGACGCGATCCGCTCGCGCAGCGCGCTCATCTCGTCTGCATGGCTGTCTGTCGTTTCGTGGGCCATTCGATGACCCTATCACGATCGGACGCCGTTGGAAGCGGGAGCCGGGTCCACGCATGGCGGGCACGAGGCCTTCCTCACCAACCGCCAAGAACATGACGATTTTTCGTGCGAATTCTGTGCTCGAAACGGAATCCAATCCGATCCAGCTTGCAACGCACCGTTCGCCCTCAGACCGCCCACGCAGCCGCGAGCGCAATCGTCCGCGCGTGGACCTCGACATTCTCCAAAAAGCTCCGGCGCAGCTCGGGCTCCCCGATCCGATCCGCGCTCCGCAGGATCTCCGCCCGGGCCTTTTCAATCGCCGCCCGCGCCTCCTCCTTCGCGCCCGCCGCCCACAGCACCTCCGCGTGGACCAATCGCACGAGTTTGTCGAGCGTCTCGTGTTTCCCGCTCTCCACGATCGCATTCGCGCGCCGGGCCTCCACGAGCGCCTCCTCCACGCGCCCGAGCGCCACGAGCGCGCGCGCCCGCGACGCCATCGCCCCCGCGCGGAGCGGCGGCACGTTCGACAGCGTCGCCTCCGCTTTGCGCGAAAGCGCCTCGGCCTCCACGAAATCACCCCTGCGATAAGCGATCCCCGATCGATGCACCTCCGCCGCGCCCACGATGCGGTGCCCGCCGTGCGCCCGGCCTTGCTCCTCCGCGCGCGCCGCCGCGATCGAAGCGTCCGCGAGCCGCCCTCGCTCCGAGAGCACGCGCGCCAGATTCAAATGGCACGCGGCCTCCACCGTCCCGAGCCGCATCCGTTGCGCCGCCGAGAGGCACGTCGATAACACCTCCTCGGCCCGATCGAGATCGCCGAGCTCGGCGCAGACGTGCCCCAAGTTGATCCGCTCGACGCACGCTTGCCGCACGTGCCCGGCGCTCTCGAACAAGGCCATCGAGCGCACGTAGCCCCGCCGCGCCCCCGAAAGATCCCCCTCGTGCAGCGCGCGGAACGCCCGGAGCTGCCCGATGCGCCCCACCGCATAAGGTTCGAGGTCCCGGACCCCGCTCGCGAGCGAAAGCGCACGCTCCGAGACCCGCGCCGCGCGCTCGGTCCGACCCGCCTGCAAAAGCAATGTAGCGCCTGGACAAACGCACGCGATCTGCGCGCTCCGCGCCTCGCGGGAGGCTTCGAGCGCGAGCGCCTCGTCGAGCCAGCGCTCCACCTCGTCCCACGCCGCGCGCCGCCCCGCCGACGACACAATCTCCCCGATGGCGCGGAAATACGCCGACGAGCCGCGCGGCAAGAGCGCGACCGCCTCCCTCGCCCACGACGAACCCCGCTCCGCGTCCCCGCGCCACCGGCTCGCCTCGGCCTGCACGAGCCGCAGGCTGCCGAGCACCTCGCCCTCCGCGCGCCTCGCCCCGAGCTCCGCCCGCTCGATCGCCGCGTCGAAATCGTTGCCCACGAGCGCCTGCTCCGCCGCCCGCAGCCACCATCCGATCGCGAGATCCGGCTCGCCGCCTCGCTCGAAGTGCGTCGCGACGAGCGCCGCGTCCGTCTCGCCCGACGCGCCCAGCCACTCGGCCGCGAGCTTGTGCCCGCGCGTGAGGTCCTCCGGCGACAGCATCGCATACGCGGCCTCGCGCACGAGCGCATGCCGGAACGCGAGGTCGTCGCGCGACGCGCGCGCCGGATCCGGGCAGCGAATCAGCACCTCACGCTCCACGAGCTCGTCGAGCGCGTCCGAGACGAGCGCCGCGTCGCCCCCGCAAAGCGCGCGCACGCCGGCCGGGGAGAACCGCTCGCCGAAGATACTTGCAGCTCGAAGGACTCGCTTCGACGCCCACCCGAGCGCGTCGAGGCGCGCCTGCACGAGCCCCAGCACCGAGTCGGGCAGCCCCTCTTTGCCCTCAGCCGCGGCGCGGATCATCTCCTCCAGGTAAAACGCGTTGCCGCCCGCGCGCTCGGCCACGAGCCGCACCACGGCCGGATCCGCGTCCGCGCCGAGCACCGCGCGCGCGAGCCGCTCGCAGGCCTCCGGGCGCAATGCATCGACCCGCATCACCGTCGTGCGCTCTTCCTTCGCGAGCGACGGGAAAAGCACATGCACCTCGGGCCGCGCGAGCGCGAGCACGTAGAGCGGCATGTCGCGCGCGGCCGCGACGACGGAGGTCACGAGCTTGACCGTCGGCAGATCCCCCCAATGCAGATCTTCGAGCAAGATCAGCACCGGCGCGCGCGCGCATTCGGCCGCAATCCAGTCCTCGAAGGCCATCCGCGTCGCGTCGCCCATCAGCGCTGGATCCGAGCGCGCGGCCCGCAGCGCGGCGCTCGCAGCGCCCGGCACGGCCTGCACTTGCCCGAGCTCGCCCAGGAAATCGACCAGGCGGCCCACGTCGACCGGGCTCACGAGCGGCCCGATACGCGCCTCGATCTTGCGGCGTTGCGCCTCGGGCGCCTCTCCCTCGACGATCCCCGCCGCCCTGCGCACGAGGTCGGCGATCATCGCGTAGGGCGAACCCGCGCGCAGCGACTCGCCCCGGCCGAGCAGGATCGTCGGCGCCTCCGCGCGCCCCGCGACCCGCGTCGAGATCTCCCAGCGCAATCGCGATTTGCCCACGCCCGCGGGCCCCGTCACGAGCACGAGCCGCGCGGCCCGCTCCGCGACGCACGACGTGTACATCGTTTCGAGCATCGCGAGCTCCGGATCCCGCCCGACCGTCGGCGTCGCTCGCCCGAGCAAACGCGGATACGCGGGCACCTCCGCGCCGATCTCGCCGCGCAGGAGGAACCCTCCATGAATCTCCTCGACCGCGAGGAGCGCGCCCACGAGCCGCGCCGTCGGCGCGTCGAGCACGATCGCCTCCCCGGCCCCAGACGGACGCAGCCCCGATCCGCGCTCGATCACGTCCGCCGACAGCCCCGTCTCGCCCACGCGCGCGCGGGACGTCGCCACGGCGATCCGCGCGCCCGGCACCCGCGCCCGCACCGAGAGCGCGAGCCGCGCACCCCGCAGCGCCTCGTCCCCGGCCGACGCGGCGCTGCCGAACACGACGATCACCTGATGGCCGAGCGTACCATGACAAACGCCGCCGAGTTCCCCCGCGGAAAGCTCCAGCGCGAGCCGCCCGGCCGTCCTGTCCGCGGCGGCCGAGAGATCGGCGAAGACCGCGGTGATCACGCGTTGCTCGCCGCGCCCCGAGAGCAGCTCGCTCGCGGGCCTCGGCGGGACCTTCACGTGGAGCACGGGCGTGAGCCCCGAGGCGGGCATCGACGGATCGGCCTGCACCTCGGCCCACGACGGCGGCGGCGACGACCCACGCGCGCGCCGGGCGAACTCGATCGACACACGTTCGAGCGCGCGGGCCATTTCGAGCGCCGATCCGAACCGCCCGGCGGGGCTCTTCGCCAGCGCGCGCGCCACGAGGGCCGAGAGCTCGGCGGGCACGTCCGGGCGCGCCACGTCGAGCGATGGAGGCTCGTGCAGCACGATCTTCGCCAGCACGATGAGCGTGCGGTCCCCGCGGAATGGGCGTTTCCCGGAGACGAGCTCGTACAGCACGATCCCCAGGGAAAACAGGTCCGAGGCCGCGGTCACGTCCTCCTCGCCGCGGGCCTGCTCGGGCGACATGTAGACGGGCGTCCCGAGCCGGCTGCCCCGCTCCGTCAGGGCCCGTTCCCCCGAGGCGCGCGCGATGCCGAGGTCGATGAGCTTCACCGGCGGGGACCCGACGTCCGTGAATCGCGCGGCGTCACCCACGACGAAGAAATTCGCGGGCTTCACGTCCCGGTGCACGATGCCCTGCTCGTGCAGCGCGTGGAGGCCGAGCGCCGCGCGCCGCGTGATCTCCACGGCGACCTCGACCGGCAGGGGCCCGCGCCCGAGCAGCCGCGCGAGGTCCGTGCCTTCCAGCCATTCGAGGGCAATGCACGGTTTGCCCTGCCTGTCCATCCCCTCGGCCACGAAGCGGACGACATGGGGGCTCGTGGTGCACGCGAGATATCGCGCCTCGCGGTGGAAACGCTCGCGCAGCTCGGGGCTCGCGTCCTCGTCGAAGAGCCGCTTGATCGCCACGAGGCCGCCGGTCGCATGGTCCCGGGCGCGGAGCACTTCCCCAAACGAGCCTTTGCCGACGCGCTCGAGGATCTCGAACCGTCCGCCGATCACGCGCTCGAGCGCCCCCATGCAATCGCGTCCCCTCGTCTGCCCGCCGCCCGTCGGCGTGTTGCTTCCCCCGACGAAAAATACCGGAGGATCGATCTGCGGTAAAGCGTGGCCTTGCTACGATGGCGCGCGAGGTCTCTCGCCCCATGATCAAAATACCTCGTTTCCGCGTCGATCCTGCGCTCCAAGGCGCGCCTGCGCTCGGCCTTTGGTTCGCGTATCGCGGCGACGATCTCCTCGTTCGCCTCGTGGAGGGCGACACACTTGCGCCGCCGTTCCCGCACGACGTCCCCCTCCTCGAAAGCCTCGAAGCGCTCGGCCTCACGCCTGTCCGCGTCCAGCCGCTCGGCTGGCTCGACGCTGTGCCTTGTCGATCGGCCGAGCTCCCTCCCGACGCGCCCGTCCCGCCCGGTTTCGCGTATGTATCGCTGCGCCGTCTGCACGGCCGCATCGATCCGGACGTCGAAGCGGCCGCGGGCACGGCGTATCAGGTGCAGTACTGGGACCGGACGCATCAGTTCTGCGGGATATGCGGCGCGCCGCTCGACCTCGAAATCGGGCGTCGTTCGAAGCGCTGCACCCGCTGCGCGCACCAGCATTTTCCGCACGTCACGCCGGCGATCATCGTCCTCGTCGAGGACGGCCCGCGCATCCTGATGACCCGGCAGCCTCGTTTTCCCCCGGGCATGTACGGCCTCGTCGCGGGGTTCGTCGAGCCGGGCGAGACGTTCGAGGCCTGCGCCCAGCGCGAGACGCGCGAGGAGACGGGCATCGAAATCGACGACATCCGTTATTTCGGCAGCCAGCCGTGGCCTTTCCCCCACCAGATCATGGTCGGCTTTTTCGCGCGCCGCGCGGGCGGCGAGCTCGTCGTCGATCACGACGAGCTCGAAGAAGCCGCGTGGTTCGACCGAAACGCCCTGCCCAAGCTCCCGCCTCCGCTGAGCATCGCGCGCAAGCTCATCGACGAATGGCTCGCGCAACGGGCGTGACGCGCGCATAACGACGCGCTTCGGCGTATCCATCCGGCTTCCATCACGCACGTGGCGTAGCCTGTACTCACCATCCCCAACGATGCCCACCCGCAGGGCATCACGTCGACCCTCGACGAAACATTTCACGAATTCGAGGGTCATTTCGCCCTTCCATCGCCCATTTCGTCCACGTGCCGCCCGGGGCATCGGTGTACTCTCGCCGACGGAGGAGGAAAACGATGCCTCGTTCGATAACTTCCCATCGTCCGCGCCCGAGACGGCGTGGAGGGTTCATTCCCCCGCTCTTGCTCGCCGCGGCGCTCGCTCCGGCCGCGATCGGGTGCTCCGACGACGCCGCGGCCCCTGCGACGGATCCCGGGCGCGTCACCATGCATCGGCTCAACCGCGCCGAGTACAACAATACGGTCCGCGATCTGCTCGGCACCACGCGAACACCCGCGGACGATTTCCCCGCTGACGATCGCGGCTACGGCTTCGACAACATTTCCGACGTCCTATCCATCTCGCCGCTCCAGGCCGAGCTTTATGCCCGCGCGGCCGAGGATCTCGCGCGCGAGGCGATGAACCTCCCGTCGTCCTCCACGACGCTCCGCGTAGAAGCGGAGACGCTCACCGGGCAGGTCGGCCAAGCCGGAGCGGAGGACTGGAACCTGTGGAGCAGCGGCGAGCTGCCGGTCACGCACGAATTCCCCTCGACCGGAAAGTATCGGATCGCCGCGCGTGTATGGGGCAATCAGGCGGGCCCGGATCCCGTGAAGCTGAACCTGCTCGTCGGCGGCACCATCGCCGGCAGCTTCGATGTCAGCGAGACGAGCGCGAATCCCGTGGTCGTCGAGGCCGAGGCCGACGCGAACGCGGGCACGCAGGTCGTCTCCGTCGAATTCACGAACGATTATTACGACGAGGCCGCGGGCGCCGACCGAAATCTCCACGTCGACTGGATCGAGATCGAGGGCCCGCTCGGGGTGGTCGGGGAAAACCCCATCCGCGAGCGCATCGTGGTCTGCGATCCGACGGGCGGCGCCGCGTGCGTCCGGGAGATCCTCCAGAAATTCGCCGAACGCGCGTTCCGCCGGCCCGTCACGGAGGCCGAGCTGGACAGGCTCGCGGGCGTGGTCGCGCTCGCCGAGCAGCAGGGACAAACCGTCGACGTGGGCCTCGAAATCGCGCTCCGCGCCATCCTCACGTCGCCCCATTTCCTGTTCCGCCCGGAGCTCGATCCGAACCCGAACGCCGCCGTGCCGGCGCACCCGCTCGACGACTTCGAGCTCGCCTCACGGCTCTCCTATTTCCTCTGGAGCAGCATGCCCGACGAGGAGCTCTTCACGGCCGCGCGGGAGAGCAAATTGCAAGATCCAGCCGAGATCGAGGCGCAGGTCGAGCGTATGCTCGCCGATCCGAAGGCCGCGGCGCTCGTCGACAACTTCGCCGGGCAATGGCTCTTCACCCGGGCGCTCGACGATCACCAGCCCGACTATTACGCCTTCCCGACCTGGGACGCGACGCTGCGCGAGTCGATGCGGCAGGAGACGCGCCTCTTCTTCCAGGAGTTCCTGAAGAACGATCTCCCGATCCCCGGAATGCTCACGGCCGATTTCACGTACATCGACGAGCGCCTCGCGACGCATTACGGCATGCCGTCCCCCGGGCCGGACGGATTCACCAAGGTCACGATCGAGGACCCGAATCGAAAAGGCCTGCTCGCGCAGGGCAGCATCCTCACGGTCACGTCCTACCCGACGCGCACGTCGCCGGTGAAGCGTGGCAAATGGGTGATGACGCAAATGCTCTGCAGCGAGCCCGACGCGCCGCCGCCGGGGGTCGAGGGGCTCGTCACCGAGGAGGTGCCCACGGGCTCGATCCGGCAGCGGCTCGAAATCCACCGCGCGAATCCGATCTGCGCCGGCTGCCACGAGGAAATGGACAACCTCGGCTTCGGCTTCGAGAACTTCGACGGCATCGGCACGTTCCGCACGGAGGACCTCGGCTTCCCCGTCGATTCGAGCGGCGTCCTGCCCGGCGGCAAGACGTTCAACGGCCTCACGGAGCTCAGCGGCATCCTCGCGGAAGACCCGCGCTTCTTGCATTGCATCTCCGAGAAGATGCTCACGTACGCGCTCGGGCGTGGCCACGAGCCGGCCGACGCGGACGACCTCAAACACCTGACGAAGGCGCTCGACGACCGCGGCAAGAGGTTCGTCGATTTGATCAAGCTCGTCGCGACGAGCGAGCCGTTCCGGATGCGGCGCGGAGAGACGCCGGGAGGTGCAAAGTGAAACGTTTCAAGCTGTCGCGACGCGCTTTCCTCGGCGGAGCGGGCGCGCTCCTCGCCCTGCCGGCGCTCGAGATGTTCTCCCCGAAAAACGCGAAGGCCGAGCCGAACGACCTCAAGCGTATCCTCGCGTTTTACGTGCCGAACGGCATCCACATGCCGGCCTGGACGCCGACGACCGAGGGGGACCAATACGCACTCCCCACGATCCTCGAGCCACTCGCCCCGGTCCGGGACAAACTGCTTGTCCTCTCGGGCCTGGCGAACACGCCCGCGCGACCCGACGGGCCCGGCGATCACGCCGCGGGCACGGCGGGCTTTTTGACGTGCCGCCACGTCGTGAAGACCGAGGGCGCGAACATCAAAAACGGCATCTCCATGGACCAGGTCGCCGCGGCGCACCTCGGCCAGTTCACGCGGATCCCCTCGCTCCAGCTCGGCATCGACGGCGGATCGAGCGCGGGCGATTGCGACTCGGGGTATAGCTGCGCCTACGCGCGGAACATCTCCTGGGCCTCGGAGACGCAGCCTTTGCCGAAGGCGGTGAACCCGCAGGTCGTATGGGACATCCTCTTCGGCGGCTTCGATCCCAAGGCCACGGCCGAGGAGCAGGCGCGGCAGAAGATCTACCGCACGAGCGTCCTCGATTACGTGCTCGAAGAGGCGAACTCGCTGAACGGCAAGCTCGGCACCACGGATCGGCGCAAGCTCGACGAGTACATGACGGGCATCAACGAGCTCGAAAAGAAGATCCAGAAGACGGGCGAGGGCCCGCAATGCACGCCGATGAACCGCCCGCCCGGCGACCTGCCCTACCCCGAGCACGTCCTGATGATGCTCGACCTCATCGCGCTCGCGGTGCAATGCGACGCGACGCGGGTCGTGAGCTTCATGCTGGGCAACGCGGGCAGCGGCCGGAGTTATCCGTTCCTGCTGGTGAACGAGGGCCATCACGAGATCTCGCACCACCAGAACCTCGATACGAACTACGAGAAGCTCACGACCATCGCCCGGTGGGAGGTAGAGCAATTCGCCTACCTGCTCGGCAAGCTCCAGGCGATCGACGAGGGCAATGGCGTGAGCGCGCTCGATACCTCGGCCGTGTTCTTCTCCAGCGAGATCGAGGACGGCAACGCGCACAGGCACACGAACCTGCCGGTCCTCGTCGGCGGCGGCCTCGGCGGGATCTTCAAGCCCGGGAGGCACGTGGTATATCCGGACGAGACGCCGCTCGCGAACCTGTTCATTTCGATGCTGCAAGGCGCGGGCGTCCCGACGAACACGTTCGGCGACAACGGCACCGGCCCGCTGTCGGACCTCTGAATCGATCCCGCGGGCGGCGATCCCGTCGTCGCCCGCGCGTCCCCTCGTTCAGGGCACTTCCGCCAGCACGCGCATGGCATTGCCCCGCAGGATCTTTCCGATCGTCTCGGGCCGGATCCCCGCTTCGAGCAGCGCGTCCGTGAGCAGCGGCAATCGCGCTGCGTCGCAGAGATCACGCGTCGGCACGATGAAGCCGTCCCAATCCGATCCGAGCGCGGGCGTATCCTCGCCGCAGACGTCGAGGATGTGCTTCATGTGCTTCACGACGGGCGCGAGCCCGTCCCCGCCGAGGAACTGCGGGCAAAAGATGACCCCCACGACGCCGCCCTTGTCCGCGACGGCGCGGAGCTGGTCGTCGTCCACGTTGCGCCAATGCTCGAACGCGCCAATGACGCCGGTATGGCTGACGATCGGCGGGCGCGTGGCCATCGCGCAGGCTTCGAGGAACCCCATGCGATTGATGTGCGCGAGGTCCACGACGACGCCGAGCGCCTCGCACGCCGCGACGACCTCGCGGCCGAACGGCGTGAGCCCCGCGTCGTCCTTGCGCCCACGGCCATACGCTGGATAACAAAGCTCGTTCCGGCTGAAATGGCAAAGGCCGAGGTACCGCACGCCGCGCCGCGCGAAATGTGCGAGTTTGTCAAGCGAACCTTCGAGCGCGTGCCCGCCCTCGATGCCGAGCAGCGCGCCGACCTGCCCGCGCGCCCGCGCCGCCTCGATCTCGTTCGCCGTGCGCACCTTGGCGAGGCGGTGCGGCGCGCGCGAAATCTGCGATTCGAGCGCGTCGATCTGCTCGTCGATGACCCGCGCGAGCCCATGCCGCTGCCCGATCGGCAAGGAGACGAGGCCAAAAAACTGCGCCCCCATCCCGCCTTCTTTCATGCGCGGGACGTCGACGTGCCCGCCGAGCGCGGCGCGCGGGAGCGGCGGATCGTGGCGAGCATGCAGGTCGTAGCCCACCCAGCGCGACCACATCAAGCTGTCGGCATGCAAATCGATCGCGGGGTAGAGGTCGTGGAGCGCGCGCGCTTCGGGGGAGCCGTGCATGGCGCGCAGAGGATAGCAGAAAACCCTACCGGCGAGACCAACCGCCGAGCGCGAATCCAGGGCGCGACTGCAAGAACTTCACGACGGCGACGGGCGGGGTCGACCAGGGCGCGAATCGCTCGGGCGTCCATTCGCTCGGCACGATGACGCTCCGCGTGTACCCGCTCCAGAGGCCGTCGCTGCACGCATAACAATCGGCGCGGGCGAACTGCGCGTCGACGCGGAGCCCGCCGCGCTCGCCATACACGGGCAGGATCTGCACGAGATCGGGCAAATCCTCGTGCTGTCGCGCCTCTTCCGGATCCATGTCGCCCTCGTCGAGCAGGGGCTCGGCGCGCCGCGCGAGCGCCTCTCGGTTCGGGAGATTGCGCAGGAGATCGATCTCCTTGCCCGCCTCCGCGTCCCACAACTTGAACGTCGCCGAGGTGTTCCCGTGCGCGCCGCACGCGTTCACGTACACGTCCTCGTGCACGAAGAGGTACGGCCCGACGCTGCCGAGGAGCTCGACGCGATGCGAGAGCTCGCCCACGCCCTCGCCGTCGTCGCCGGGATCCACGACCACCTGCCGCGGCTGATCGTCGCGCGGCGCGAGCCAGACATGCGTCACGGTCCCCGGCTCGAGGTTTGCCGGAGGCGCGCCGTCCTCGCAGCCGCCGAGCTTCACCTCCGCCTCGCGCTCGCGCCAGGCGAGCTCGCCGCGGCTCGTCGCAATCACGATGCCCGGCTCCTCGCCGAGCACACGCCCGTCGCCCGCCACGCGATACGTCGTCGGGCGCCCGTCGCCCTGCTTGCCCCAGACGAGGACGTCCCCGTCGGCCTCCGTCTCGGGAGGCGCAGCGCGAGGTCCCGCGGCGAGATCAACGGCAGGCGCCACGGCCGGGCGATGTCCGCCACAACCGGAGGCCAGGGCGATCAACGCCGCGAGGAGGGCAAACGGGCGCGCCGACACGTGCATCAGGCGCCTTCGACGACGACGCGGTTCATGCGGACGGGCGTGAGGGGCCGATCGTTGCGATCGGTCTGGGTCTTCTCGATCTGGTGCACGACGTCCATGCCCTCGATGACGCGGCCGAAGACGGGGTGCTTCGATTCGCCGGGCGTGAACCAGTCGAGGTAATGGTTGTGCACGGTGTTGATGAAGAACTGGCACGAACCGCTGTTGCGCTCACCGGTGTTCGCCATGGAGAGCGTGCCGGGCTCGTTCGAGATCTTCGCGTCAGCCGGATGCTCGTCCTTGATCGTCCCGTCCGGCCCGTCGCCCGTGCCCGCGCGCGGGCTCTTCGGGTCGCGGCTGTGCGGACAGCCGAACTGGAGCATGAACTTGTTGATGACGCGATGGAAATGCAGGCCGTCGTAAAAGCCGCTCTTGGCGAGCTTGAGGAAGTTATTGGCCGTGATCGGCATCTTGTCGACGAAGAGCTCGACCTTGATGTTGCCGAGGGAGGTCTCGAGGAGTGCAGTCGGGTTTGCCATGAGCGCGGAGCGTAGGCCCTCGGGGGCGAGGTCGGCAAGGGGCTCGGACACAAACAACCCCTTGCGCGGAGGGCTGCACGAGCGTACGCCCCGGACCGACGAGATGCGAACCGAGCGAAAGAACCGGGGCGAGGTGATGCGTTTCTTCGCGACCGCAGCGGCGGGCACGGAGGGCGCGTTGCGTGACGAGCTGCGCGAGGCGCGGTTCCGCGAGGTGCGCGCGGACCGCGGCGGCGTGAACTTCGAGGGCCCGATCGACGAGGGCATGCGCGCGTGCCTGGAGTCGCGGATCGCGGTGCGCGTGCTCGCGCTGCTCGCCGAGTTCGAGGCGCCGAACGAGGACGCGCTCTACGAGGGCGTGAAGGGCGTGGATCTCAGCTACTACCTGGAGCCGAAGCGCACGCTCGCGGTGCGCGCCGCGTGCAAGGACAGCCGCCTCACGCACACGCAGTACATCGCGCAGAAGACGAAGGACGCGATCGTCGATGAGCAACGCAGGCAGTACGGCGCGCGGTCGAACGTGGACCTCGAAGACCCGGATCTCGGGGTGTTCGTGCACGTCGTGCGCGACCGGGCGAGCCTGTACGTGGACCTCGCGGGCGAATCGCTGCACCGGCGCGGCTACCGCAAGCGCATCGAGGAGGCGCCGCTCAAGGAGACGCTGGCAGCGGCGATCCTGCGTCTCTCGGGCTGGGATCGGCAAAGCCCGCTCGTGGACCCGATGTGCGGCTCGGGGACGCTCCCGATCGAAGCGTCGCTCTGGGCGCGCGACGTGGCGCCGGGGCTCTTGCGGCCGCGGCACGGCTTCGAGCGGTGGCCGAGCCACGACGAGACGCGCAAGCGGCGCATCGCGGAGATGCGCGAGGCCGCGCGGGCGCGGGTGAAGAGCGAAGGGCCGTTCATCGCGGGGAGCGACGTCTCGCCGCAGGCGATCGAGACGGCGAAGCAGAACGCAAAAGCCGCGGGGGTGCGGCTGCATTTCTCGCGCGCGGATGTGCGGGACGTGGAGGCTTTGGAGCCGGCGGGGTTCGTGGTCACGAACCCGCCGTACGGGGAGCGCTTGGCCGGGGGAGAGGAGCTTTACCGGGGGATGGCGGAGGCGCTTCGGCGGTTGTCGGGGCATACAGTGGTGCTGCTCGCGGGGACGCCGGAGATTTCGCGGGCGATGCGGATCCGGCCGGACAAGGAGATCACGGTCTGGAATGGGCCGATCGAATGCCGGTTGTTTTCGTATTCGATACGGTGATAAAGAAGCGGGCATGCGAACCGCCGAGGAAATCGCCCGCCTCGAAGAAGCCCGCCAGGTGCAAGGCTTCGCCTCCATCGCGCCCGAATCCATCCGCGTCGCCGGCGGGATCGCCTGCTTCGCGGGGCCCGGATCCTGGTGCAACGTCGTCGTCGGAATCGGGCTCGCAGGGCCGGTCTCGGCCGAGGAGCTCGATCGAATCGAGGCGTTTTACGCGGGCCGCGGCGTGCCGATCCGGATGGAGCTTTCGCCGTACGTGGATGCGGGGCTGCTCGCGATGCTCACCGCGCGGCGGTTCGTGCTGACGCGCTTCGAGAACCTGCTCGCGCGGGATCTCTCCGCGGACGAGGATTCGCTCGCCGGCGCGGCATTGCCCGAGGGGATCGTGGTGCGGAAGGTCGCGCCGGGCGAGGAGGATCGGTTCGTCGACGTGTCCAGCAGCGGGTTTCGGCCCGAGGGCGAGCCCATGTCGGAGGCCGATCGGCAAGTGAGCCTGGCCATGGTGAAGGAGCCGCGCTCGATCAGCGTGATGGCCTGGGCCGGAGACGAGGCCGTAGGTGCGGGGAGCGCGGAGGTGCGGGGCGAGGTCGCTGCGTTGTTCGGGACGAGTGTCCTGCCGGCGTGGCGGAAACGCGGCATTCAGCAGGCGCTCATCCGCGCGCGCCTCGCGGAGGCGCGGGCGCGCGGGGCGACGGTGGCGACGATCGGATCGATGCCCGGCGAGCCCACCGAGCGCAACGTGCAGCGGGTGGGCTTCCGGGTCGTTTGCACGCGCGTGCACCTCGAACGGGCGTGAGGCGCGCGCCCCCGAGGCGCCTCAGAATCGCAGCACGATCTTCCCGAAATGCCCGCCGCTCTCCATGTAGGTAAGCGCCTCGCGCGCCTCGCCGAAGGAGAACGTCTTGTCGTCGATCGCCGGCCGGAGCCCGCCCGCCTCGATCGCTCGGTTCATCGCCTCGAACATCGCCCGCGAGCCGACCATGATGCCCTGGAGCCGGAGGTGCTTCATCAGGATCGGCAGCACGCTCATCTCCTGCGCTCCGCCTGAAAGAACGCCGATCACGCTCACCGTGCCCGCGATGCGCGTGGCGCGCATCGAACGCGCGAGTGTTCCCGCGCCGCCGACCTCGACCAAGTGGTCGACGCCCACGCCGCCCGTCAGCTCGAGGGCCTTCTTGTCCCAGTCCGGCGTGGTTTTGTAGTTGATCGTCGCCCACGCGCCGAGCGACTTCGCGCGCTCGAGCTTCGCGTCGCTGCTCGACGTCACGATCATGCGCGCGCCGGCGAGGCGGGCGAATTGCAGCGCGAAGATCGACACCCCGCCCGTCCCCTGCACGAGCACCGTATCGCCCGGAGAAACCCTTCCGGCGCAAAAGAGCGCATTGTACGCCGTCACGGCTGCGCAGGGGAGGGTCGCCGCTTCCTCGTCGGAGAGGTGGGCCGGCACCTTCACGACGCCGGATTCGCCGGTCACGAAGAGCTCGGAGAGCACGCCGGGCAGAGGCCCGCCGAGCGTCGTCTTGAGCTTCTCGGCGTCGAGCTCGCCGTCTTGCCACGCTTGCGTGAAGATGGGGCAGACGCGGTCGCCTTTTTTCAGGCGCGTCACGGAGGGGCCCACCTCGATCACCTCGCCCACGCCGTCCGAGAACGGCACGAGCGGGAGGGGCTGGCGGGGGTTGTATTGGCCCCTGATCATCATGAGGTCGCGATAGTTGAGCGATGCCGCGCGCATCCGAATCACGACCTGGCCGTGCCCCGGGGTGGGATCGGGCAGCGTGACCTCGGCGAGGGAGCCGAGCCCGAACGAGCCCTGAATGACGATTGCCTTCACGAAAACCTCCTCGACCCGCGCTCGTCCCACGGCCTCCGGGCGGCGTCAACCCCTCGGAACGAAAACGACCGATCGCAGGGCCGTCGGACGCCAGATCGGACATTCCGTGGCATATCATTGATGCAACGCTTCCGGCACATGGGACAGATTGCGTCCGCGCACGATCCACAGAGGCCGTCTTGGATGCGGAAGCGGCACACCCGATCCCGGACATCCCATGTTCACGTGGGACATTCTTCGTCGCATCCACCCCCATCGGGGGGCAGCATTCGAATCACGTTCGTGATAAATGTGGAATCGTGATGTCGGCCTCGGGGGGTCGACATTCCGAGGCGGAGCCGCACGGGAGGATCCCCATGGAGAAGGTCTCGCTGACGTACTTCGTCGACTTCGTGTTGAGATCTGGGACACCCAAGCTGACCGGCGTCCGCGAATACAAAGAACGCAAGGACGAGCTGAGCACGGATTTTTATCGCCCGATCCGGGAAGGCATCGTGGCCATGCACCGGCGCGGCGAGTGCGAATCCGTCCTCGACACGGTCCTCGCGGCGCAGACCGACGAGAAGCGACGGCGTATCTATCCCCACGTCATCGGCGGATACCGGAAGTTCTTGGCCTCGGGCGACAAGCGATGGTTCGAGCCCCCGCGCGGCGCAATGAAGCTCGGCGACCTGGAGATCAACCTGAACCCCGAGGTCGGCTTCGTGATCGACAAGAGGCCCCACCTCGTCAAGCTCTATTTCCGCCAGGAGCCGCTCGCCGCGAAGCGCAGCGCCGTGGCCCTCGCGCTCCTCACGAGCGGGCTCTCACGCTTCTATCCGAATCACGTGATCACGATGCTCGACGTGCCGCGCGCGAAGCTCCACACCGCGAAGGACGTGCCGAATCCACGCCTCGACGTGCTCCTGCGCGGCGAAGCAGCCGCGTTCTCGACGATGTACGAAGCCCTGTGACGCGAAAGGGCGGCCCGTAAGGGGTGGTCGCTCCACTTTCCTGGGCGCGTCGATTTCCACGCTGGATCGTGTTGACTTGGACGAATCGGCTCCGTTGTTGGGGTCCGCACGGACATTTTTCGTCAGAGGAAATCTGCCATGGCCCGTCGGCGCGGGGGGATCCGTGGTATGGAAGCCTGTGCCGGTAACCCATACGGCAGCTTGGTCTTGAAGATGTGGCGGAGGGATCATGAATAGAATCTCGCTGACGGGATTCGTGGACTTCGTGCTCGAAGCTGGCGCGGGCGGCGACGGGGATCCGCTGAAGGAGCGCAAGGGAGATTCGGCCCCCGATTATTATCATCCGCTTCGCGACGCGATCGTGCAGATGCACCGCGAGGATCTGCTGCCCGCGACGCTCGACGCGGCGATCACGCGCGAGCCGAGCGAGAAGAAGCGCCGCGTGTTCGCGCGCGTCATCGAGGGCTACCGGCGCTTCCTCGCCACGGGGACCATGAAATGGTTCGATCCGCCCCGGACCAGCTATCGCATGGGCGCCCACAACGTCGATGTGGCCCCGGAGCTCGGGCTCGCGATCGACGAGACGCCCCACGTGATCAAGATGTACTTCCGCGGCGAGCCGCTCACGCCCCGCCGCACGAGCGTGATGCTCAGCCTTCTCGCAGGCCGCCTCGGGCGCATTTGCCCCGGGCACGTCTTCGCCGTGCTCGACGTCCGCCACGGCAAGCTGCACGCCGTGAGCACGCCGGAAGAGCGCTTCGGCATCCTGCGCGCCTCGAACGAAGGCCGCTGACGCGGGGCCGGCCGCCCGGCCTGCCGTTCGGTGGATCTTTGCGGGCCGTGGTACGTCTGTAGAGGCCCCGCGCGCGCCCTTCTCCCAGCGCCGGGTCGAGGTCCCCCGATGAAGGTCCAAAGCGTCGCCCTCCTGAGCGCCCTCGGCATGCTGGTGTCGGGTTCGTCCGTGTACCTCCTCGCCCCCGCCACCTCGGGCGCCACGACGCTCGGCGCAGCCCCGGAGGCGCAGCTCGGCGACGTGGCGCCCGCGACGGCGGCCCAGGACGTCGCCGCGACCTTCAGCACGGGCACGACGCTGCGGATGGAGGGCCGGCTCGGGCACGGGCGGCTCGAACAAGGCGGGGCGCGGACGACGTACGTGATGGTCGAGGTCCACGCCGACGGGGCGGAGGACGGGAAACGCGTCGCCGAGAACCACCTGGCGATCGTGATCGATCGCTCGGGCTCGATGAAAGGCGACAGGCTCCCGCGGGCGCTCGCGGCGGCGAACGCGGCCGTCGATCGCCTCGAAGACGGCGATCGGGTCAGCGTGATCTCGTTCGACACGCGCCCCACGACCGACGTCTCCATGACCACCGTGAACACCTCGACCCGCCAGGCCATCCGGTCCGCGATCCAGAACATCGCCCTCGGCGGCGACACCTGCATCTCGTGCGGGATCCAGGCCGGCGTCGACGAGCTGCGCCGGAGCGAAAGCGCGGCGGATCGAATGATCGTGCTCAGCGACGGCGACGCGACGGCCGGCGTGCGTGACGTCCCGGGCTTCGAGTCCATCGCCCGGTCGGCCCGCGACGCCGGGATCGGCGTGAGCACGATCGGCGTGGGCACGTCCTACAACCAGAAGATCATGGGCGCGATCGCGCTGCACTCGGGCGGGCGCCACCATTTCATCGAGGACGCCGCCTCGCTCGAGCGCGTCTTCCTCGCCGAGGCCGACAAGCTGCGCAAGACCGTCGCCGTCTCGGCCGCCGTGACCGTCGATCTCGCCGAAGGCGTCACGCTGGCGCGCGTCTTCGATCGCTCGTTCAGCCGCAATGGGCAGCGCCTCACGGTCCCGCTCGGCAACTTCTCCGCGGGCGACACGAAGACGTTGCTGCTCGAACTTCGCGTCCCCGCCGACGCGGAAGGGATCACGCCCGTGGCCGACGTGCGCCTCCGGTTCGACGATCGGAAGACGGGCGGGGAAGGCTCGTGCAGCGGCAAGCTCGACGTGCGTATCGGCGCGGACGGGGAGGCGGGCTCGGAGCTCGATCCGATCATCGCGACGCGCATCGAGCGGACCCGAACGGCCGACACGCTCGACGCCGTGAACGATCTCCTGGAGCAAGGTCGCACCGAGGAGGCCGAGGCCAAGCTCGCGGCGCAGGAGAAGTCGCTGCGCGAGGTGACCGAGCGGGCGAGGCGCGCGGGGGGAGGGACCAAAGGCGAGGTGCTCGCCCAGGATCTGGAGGAGCAGACGAGCACGATCGCGGGCGCGAAGAAGGACGTCGCGGCGAAGCCGAAGGGGATCGACAAGGCCCGCGCGCAGCGGAAGTACGTGGAAGCGGCGAACCCTTACCGCGACTGAAAGCGCTCGGGATCAGCCGCGCATCGCGGCTTCGACCTCGGACGCGTCCTTCGGGACGAGCGCGGTGAGCACCTCGGGATCCCCGTTCGTGCACAGAACATCGTCCTCGATGCGGATGCCGCGCACGTCGGCGTACCGCGCGAGCACATCGCGGCGCAGATCGTCGCCGACCGCGCCGACGTACCGCGCGTCGCCGAGGATCGCCGGGACCTGGTAAAACCCGGGCTCGATCGTCACGGCCATGCCGGGCGCGAGGTCCCGATCGAGCCGCAGGTAGCAATCGCCGAACGCCTTCGAGCGCACGCGGCCCGGCGCGTAACCCGCGCGATCGCCGAGGTCTTCCATGTCGTGCACGTCGAGCCCGAGCAGGTGGCCGATGCCGTGCGGGAAGAAGATCGCGGCCGCGCCGCGCTCGAGCAGGCCGCTCGGATCGCCGCGGAAGATCCCGAGGTGGCAGAGGCCCTCGACGACGACGCGCTTGGCCGTCTCGTGCACCTCGCGGTACCGGACGCCGGGCCGAACCTTGGCCACGGCGGCGCGCTGGGCCGCGAGCACGACGTCGTAGATCGCGCGCTGCGTGGGGGAAAACGTGCCCGAGACGGGCCAGGTCCGCGTGATGTCGCCGGCGAACCCCTCGGGCGTCTCGCCGCCCACGTCGGCGAGCAAGAGGTCGCCCGCGGCGAGCGCGCCGTGGTGGTGCTCGTTGTGCAGCACCTCCCCGTGGACCGTGACGATCGGACCATAAGCGTCCTCGAAGCCCTCGCGCCGCAACGAGCCGATCATCACGCCTGCGACCTCCGCCTCCGTGCCGCCCGGGCGCGTCGCGCGCATGCCCGCGAGGTGCGCCCGCGCGCTCGCTTGACCCGCGGCGCGGAGCTGCGTGATCGCGGCCTCGTCGTGGCGCAGGCGCAGCGCGATCATCGCCTCGGCCAGCGCTTCGTCGGGGCTGCCCGCGTCGAGTTTGTCCCCGCCCGAGGCCGTGATCACGCGACCGAGCCGGGCCGAGAGCCACGCGGCGCTGCGCGCGTCCTCGGTCGGCAACGTCGCCACGGGCGCGCCGAGATCCCGCAGCGCCGCATCCAGGTCGGCGAGCGCGCGGACCTCGTCGACGGCGAGCGCCCTGCGCATCTCCTCGAACGACGGCCGTGGCCCGTGCCAGAGCGCGTCGCCTTCGGCTTCGGGCTCCGCGAACAGGATCTGCCGGTCCCGCGTGACGAGCAGGGCCGCGCCCGCGATGTGCTCGCCGACGAGGTACAGGAAGTGGCTCTTGGCGCGGAACGGGTAGGTGTTCGCGCGGTACTGGCGCGCGGGGGGCAGGCCGGCCGCGAGCAGCGCCGGGTTCGGCGAGCGCTCGGCGAGGGCGCGGCGACGGGCGACGAAGACGGAGGACGGGGTGCGCGGGGAGAGCATGGATCCGAGTATAGCCTCGCCTTGAAGCGGCCAGGGAAAACGGCTAGACACGCGCCGTCCCATGAAAATCCTGGCTTCCCTGACCCTGACGCTTATCGCGCCGACCCTCGCCCTCGGCTGCGCCTCGACGCAGCCCCCGACCGACGGAGCGGCCCCCACCACCACGGTCCCCACCGCCACGGTCCCCCCGGAGCCGGCGCCCACGGCCGAGCCCGCGCCGACGGACAAACCGACGGGCACGGAGGCGCCTCCGCCCGAGGAGAGGCCCGCGGGCCGGCTCGCGTTCCAGGCGTGCTCGGAGGAGTCGCGCAAGCAAGCGGGGTGTACCAAGGAGATGCGGCCCGTCTGCGGCGAGATGGACAACGGCATCCGCTGCATCAAGGCGCCCTGCCCCTCCACCACGCCGCGCACGTTCTCGAACGCGTGCATGGCGTGCGTCGAGCCGAAGGTGACCGGCTACTGGCCCATGTCCTGCGAGGACATGAACAAGCCCACGGCGCCCTGAACCCAGGCAGAAGCGGAGGGGTCATCATGCGTGAAACACGGGGACTCGGTTCCTTCCGAAGGGTTCTCTCGGCGGCGCTCGCCGGGCTCGGCGTGACGCTCGCCTCGCTTGGCGGGGGCTGCCAGAGCGAAACGGCGTCGTATTGCGAGACGCGCTGCGATTGTCAGGGATGCAGCCAGCGCGAGACCGAAGATTGCACCGACGACGTGGAGGACGCCGAGCGCCTCGCGGAGCACGATGGCTGCGCGAGCATGTATTCGGTGTACCTCACGTGTTACGTCGACGAAGGGAGCTGCGAGAACGGCGCCTTCATCACGTCGAGCTGCGCGGCCGCGGCCGACGCGCTCCGGGCTTGTTCGCAGCGGTCGTCGACGTTCATCAAGACGCCCTGCCAGGAAGAGCGCGCGAAGCGCGAGTCCTGCGGGCTCAGCGGCGGTGGCTCCTCGACGTGCACGGGCGGGGACGAGTGCGCGGCGTATTGCGGGCTCTCGGCGAGCTGCGACGATCTCTCGAACCCGCAGCCGAATTCACCTTACGTCAATTGCGTGATCGCCTGCTCGGAATCGGGATCGAGCTCAGGCGTCGGCGGCTCGGGCGCGGGCGTCGGCGGCTCGGGCGTCGGCGGCGCGGGCATCGGCGGCTCGGGCGACGGCGGCGGAAGTCCGTGAAGGGGAGGAGAAAACCGATGGAAACGAAGAATCGGCAGGGGGTTCGCGGTCGTCCCTCCCCGCTCGCGAGGATCGGCGCGTGGCTCGCCCTCGGCGTGGGGTTTGCGTCGTTCGCCGGATCGGCGGGCGGTTGCAGCCCCGGGGCCTCGGAGATCTGCGAGCTCAAGTGCGCGTGCCAGGGTTGCACCGAGGCGGAGCGCGACGATTGCATCGCCGACATCGAGAGCACGGTGACGCTGGCCGAGAGCAAGGGCTGCACGTCGCAATACGACGCGTGGCTCGTCTGCGTCGAGAGCGAGGCCGAGTGCCGGGAGGGGGACACGTTCGCCTTCGACGGCTGCGACATCGAAGAGGACGCGCTCGCGGAGTGCGGCGGCGGCAACCAGTGCAGCGCGGCGGCCCGGAAGCTCTGCAACGAATGCAACTTCGTCTGCTCGGACCCGGACCCGGACAAATGCACGGGTCGATACGCGTGTGAATCGGCGTGCATCGTGAATGCGACGTGCGCGGAGATCGCGAGCCCCACGCCGGGCGGCACGTTCGACACCTGCATGCAGGGGTGCTGAAGCCCGAGAATACGATTCGTCATGGCATTGCTTTCCTTCTCTGCCCGCTTCGCTTGCATCGCCCTCTCGACCGCGTTGGTCTCCCTCGGCTGCGGCGCCAAGGTCGTCATCGACCCTGAGCCGTCGGCCGAGGAGCCGCCGCCCGATCTCACGCCGCCTCCGTGCGGGCGTGACCCGCTCACCGCGCCCCCGCCCGACGACGCCGTGGGGCGCCTCCGGTATGGGTTCGCCTCCAAGTGGCGGGGCATGGCGACGACCCCGCCCGGCTGGGTTCCGTACGACGAGTATCCCGTCGAAATCGCGTTCGACGCGCTCGGCCGATACGAGGCCAAGTGCCTGTTCGACGAATGCGTGGCCTTCTATTACGGGACGCCCTCGCCCGTCCCCGACCAGACCTACGAGATCGCCGGCGTCCTCGACGACGGCACGGGTGTCGGCAAGATCCGCATTTCCTTCGCGAGCACGTCGGGCAGCGTCGAGACGGGCGACCTCGCGGAGATCCGCCTGAGCGAGGATCTCGAGCACCTCACGTTCGCGTTTTTCCCGTCGTGGAACAGCAAGAAGATCGAGCCCGTCCGGTACGACCTGCGCTGCGTGTCGGAGTAAAAGGTCGCGGCCCGCGCGGGTCCGTCGTCGTCACTGGCTCGCCGGCGCGATCAGGATCCGCGTGTCGATCGCGAACGCGCCTTCCCACCCATCGGTGATCGAAGAGAGCTCGACCCTCAGGGAGGGCGTGGACCATCGCGCGTCGAGCAGATAACGCGAGGCGAGCTCGCTCTTGCCATCTTCCTGCACGCGTCCGCCCTTGCGAACGCTCTTCGGCGCGCCGAAGAGGAGCGTCAAATCCTTCATCGTCGCATGCGCCATGGCGGCGACGTCACGCATCGCTTGCTCGTGCGCGTCCGGCGACGCTCCGCCCAGCGTGTTCTCGTCGGCGGCGCGGTGCTCCTCGAAGGACAGGCGCGAGAGACGGCCGCTCGTGAGGTCGAATTTCCAATCACCTGCAAGCCCGTTGACCGTCGCATGGAAGTGCCAGTCCCCGTCGCTATCGGTCTCGGCGCTCAACGGATCGTGCTCCAAGGCGCGGACGATCTCTTCGCGCGTCATACCGAGCCGGATCTCGCCGTTCTGGAGCTTCTGAAACAAGTCGATCCCGGATGGGGTCACCCGGCGCCATCCGAGCGTGCTCCGGATCTTCATCGCGGATGGGGTGGGCGGCGACGGCGACGTCAGCGTCGGCGACGGCGTCGACGTCGGCGGCGGCGTCGGCGTGAGGGGGACGTCGGGCGCGGCTGCGGGGGCGGGTGGCGGCGACGAAGGTGCCGGTGGGGACGCGCAGCCGAAGCCGAGCACCCATGCGATGAGCAAGTATTGGCGGCGCATCAAGCGATATCCTGGAGGTACTCTGCCATCATTCCTCCCGGTCGTATAGGTCACGAGCGGCCGCGCGGGGAGCTGGTTCCATCCGGCGCGCGTGGCGCACGCGTGTTGACATCCACGGCGACACACGGGAAAAGGTACCAGCCTGGCGGCCTGCACGAGACGGCGACCGCCGAGGCACCGAGGTGTGAATTCATGAAGACCAATCGAGAGCGCGGGCTTTTGTGGCTGTTCAAGGACAAAGCCGGCTTCGGCGCGATTCCATCGGACGACACCTTTGTATCCTATATGAAGGCGGTCCTCATCTGTGCCAATGGTGACGGTACGTTGGCGCCCGAGGAGAGGGACTGGGTCATCGATCACTTTGCTGCTTTTGGCGCACCGGAAACCTTGTTGGACGCGATGAAATCCTACAAGGCGGACGAAGACATCGAGCAGGTCATCTCGGGGACGCCGGAGGCGAATGCTTGCCGGCGCTTTCTCGTGTACGATGCGATTCGAGCTTGCAGCGCCGATGGCGAGTTCGGCGATCGGGAGAGGGCCATGGTGATCCGCATGGCAACGAAGCTCGGGCTCACGGAAGACCTGGTCCGAGAGATTGAAGCGCTCTTTCTCGAAGAAACACGAATGCGGGCGAAGCGGCTGACGCTGGTCTATCCGGAGGGGCCGCCCCTGTAGGCGGACGGCGGCGGAAGACCTCTCCTCGTGGACGCAAGCCGCGTCCACGAGGTTCTCCCTTCGCGGCCGCGCGGGCTTCAGAGGCCGCTGGCGATCAATACGACGAAGTCCTCGGGGCAGCCGATCGCGAGCTTGCCGTCGCCGAGCCACGTCACCCACTGCGGATGGTGCAACCGCGCGGTCTTCAGGTCGCCGGTCACGATGGATCCGACGGGCGAGAGCTCGCCGATGACGGTGCTGACCGCTCCGGTCGCCAGATCCACCTTGCGCACGGCGTTCGCGTTGGTGTCGGCGACGTAGAGGTGCCCCTTGCCGTCGTGGGCCGCTCCGCCCGCGCGGTTGGAGAATCGCGCCGTTTCCTTGGGGCCGTCGACGGCCGGGTCGACCGAGTTCGCGTCGCTCCCGGCGACGAACTTCCAGGTCTTGGCGGCGAGGTCGCTCTCCAGCACGAACGACGGCAAGCGATGCACCGTGTACATCGTCCCATCCGCCGGCACCCACGCGGTCAGCGTCGCGCTCGTGCCCCAGGCCTGCCAGATCCCGATGTCGGAGCTCATCAGGGTCGTCGGCGAGACACGCGCCCGCTCCCCGACGAGGATGTCCCCGGACGGCTCGACCGCGAGGGGCACCGGATTGATCAGATCATAAGGCACATCTTGATTCGAATCGGGCGTGATCTCCGCCTCGATGACGCCGCTCGCCACGTTGTACCGCGAGACCTGCCCCACGATGCCGTTCATGGTCTGGAGCCCTTGGAGCACGTAGACCGAGTTGCCGCCGCCGGTCGCCAGCGCGATGGGCTGAAAGAATTTGGCATCCACGCCGTTGTCGTCGGGGGCGGTGGTCATGACGCCGGTATTCACGTCGATCTTGTGGATGGCATCACGACGGTCGGCGACATAAAGCGTCGGCGCGAGATAGACCATCCCTCCGACATCGCGGAGCCGCGAGGTCCCCTTGGGGCCATCGACGTCTCCCGCCTCGCCCACCGCGCCCGCGAGCACTTCGACCGTGCCGCCGGGCGTGCCCCCGCCCGTATCGCCCCCGCTGCCGCCCGCGCCGGCGCTGCCACCCATCCCACCCATCCCGCCAGCGCCGCCGCTTGCGCCCGTGCCACCGGTGATCTCGCCGGAGCCGCCGCCGCATGCCACAAGCGTCGCCAGCGCGGCGATCAAGATCCCGCCGGACGCTCCTCGATGAACGTTGTTCATGAAACGATGACCTCTGTTCCGCAGTGAAGAATCGAGACGTTTGTCCCGGAGCGCAGCAATGACGCGGCTCCGGGGTTCTGGAATGCGCAGCTTGCCGGAGAAGGGTCCGCCGTGCTCGCGCTTTTGGTGTCGTCCTGGGCGTGCGGGCGCGACCCGCTCCCCGCGTCCGCGCCCTCCCCTCTCCGTGCCCGAGCCCTCGGCGACCGAGCCCGAGCCTCCTCCCATCGCGTCCTCCCCCTCGGCAACCGCCTCCGCACCCTCGGCAACCGCCTCCGCACCCTCGGCAACCGCCTCCGCACCCTCGGCAACCGCCTCCGCACCCTCGGCAACCGCGTCTTCGCCCTTGGCAACGGTGTCCGAGCGATCCCCATCGGATGCTCTCGCCCTCGACCCTCGCGTCTTCGCCCTCGACAACCGCGTCCTCACCCTTGGCAACCGCGTCCTCACCCTTGCCAACCGCGTCCGCGCGATTGCCCCTCTCCTCCTGGACCTCCGGAGCCGCGTCCGCGCGGTTCCCCCACCACGACCTGGCCCTCCACGCGGCCGTCGACGGAGCAAAGGTTCCGCCGATGACAGCATCCAACCCCTGCTCACCTTGCGGCCACCCCACAACGCCCGCTCCTTGCCATGAAGGTGCGAGCATGGAGGTTTTCATGAACGACACGATCGCTCCCTATATGGGCCCCAGCAGCATCGACGTTTCGAATGTTCGCCCGAAGCTCGTGGACCTTGCCAATGGCAAGTTCGCGGGCGCGCAGCGCGAGAAGGATGGTTTTCCGGAGGTCTTTGACGAACTCTCGAAGGCCATCCCGCAGTACGGCGAAACCCTCGGCATTCACCCCAGCATGTGGGAGAGGGTCGTCGACAAGACCGCCACGCTCGACGAGATCCGAGCGCTCAAAAAGGATGTCCTCAAGCTCGCCGAGGTCCTCCAGGAGAGCGAGGTCTACTACGAGGACGCGCGCGAGGCCGACATCAGCCGTATCGGCGGATTCGTCGACGCCACCATCCTGCACGGCGACCCGTCCGTGCAGGCGGCCTTCCAAAAGACCCTGGAGTACCGCTCCCGGTACGCGAAGAAGGCCGCCGACCAGCGCCGCAAGAACAAGCAAGCGCGCACCGAAACCACTCCCGCGCCCGCCACGGAAGCCAAGGCCCCGCCCCACACCTGAGCGCTCCCCCCGCCTGCTGACGCCTTGCCGCCTCCGCTTGCGTTCCCGCCTCCGCCGTTAGGACGGCTCCTCGGGGATCTCGGGCGAGCCGGGCCAGGTGATGCCCACCATTTGAAGCCTGCGCTGGACGCCGAGCACGCGCTTCGGGTCGGGCGTGGGGACAAGGAGCGTCTCGAGCTCGGCGGGCGTGAACTCCGTGGGGCCCTTCTGCGCGCGGTCGACCACCGCGTCCATGACCGCGTGGGCGGGGGCGTCTTGCGGGCGGTCGTGGTACGTCACGATCCACCCGGGGCGTGGACGATACGACTCACACGACAGCGGCAAGAGCCGCCCCTTGTGGAGCAAGCCCCACGCGGCCAGCCGGACGGCGCCGATGGCCGTCGGCTTGTCGAAGAGCAAGCCTCCCACGCGATCGCCGTGAAGCCAGAAGCCCACGCCCGCATCCCTCTCCTGATGCTCCGGCCCCACGTTGAGCCTGCTGACGGCGAGCACAAACGTGGGCTCGAGCTCGGCGGGGAGCCCTGGCACGGCTCCACGCACGTCGTCCGGGCCGCCGGTCACGGCGTCGACCGAAAGGCCGAGCTGCTCGATCGGACCCCACCCGAGCTCGTACGCGAGGCCAACGACGCCTGCCTCGGTCCACGCCACGACCTCGTAGTTTCCGCATACGTCGTCGTTGAGGAAGGCCCCTCGCTGGAGGTCGCCCTCCCAAAACGCGACGGCGGCGGCCGGGAAGCTAAAGCGCCCGACCCTGTAGAGCCTGCTTTCCACGTACGCGCGCAGCGCGGCGCGCACGATGGCGTCTCGGTCGAAGACGAGGCGTCCAAAGCAAGGGGTGGCCCGTTCGATCATGGTGTTTCGCCTAGGCCCCGTCCGTCTCGGCGTCAACGGGCCCGCCACCTGCGTCGACCGGCCGCGTCACGGCGTGTAGGGCGGAACCTTGTTGATCTGCACCACCTCTTTTTCCGGCGGGACCTTGTAATATAGAAAGCGGTTGAGCCTCCGCGAGATGACGGCCGCGTTTTTGTACGCGTTCGTGCCCCACGGGCAACTGCGCAGGTCCCTCCTGGGCACCACGTGGTGCACCTGCGCGGCATCAGGGTCATTTTCAGGCGTGTCTTGAGCAGCCGGATCTTTGAGGATGAGCTCCTCGGTGCACATCGTTGGCTTGCAGTTCTCATCCTTGCAAGGCCACGTGAAGCCCGCGAGATCGGAGTGGATCTTGCCGCCGTGCGCCTTGCGGTTGACCTGGAGGATCCACTCCCTCTGGTCGAGGGTCATGCCGTCGGCGCCGACTTGGCCGCTGGAGCAGTAGAAGCCTTTGTCCGGTTTGATGGGCGTGACCTCGACCAAGTTCCGGTACGGACCGTTCACCTCCGTCGGGACGGTCTTGATCTCGATGAGCGACGACTGGAGCGGCGCGTCCTCATAGGTGATCGGGATCTTGTTCGCGGGATCCGAGCCGACCTGGAGCGAGTAGTCCTCCGTGCCGGCAACGGGCTGGCACGTGTAGCCTTTGTCGTACGGCGCATTTCCCGACACCTCGCCGATCTTCACGGCATCGGCACACGCCGCCTCCCACGTCCTGTAGAAGCAGTCGAACGTACCGGCCTCGGACATGTAACAAGCGCCGCCGAACGCGGCGATGTACTTGCTCCGCAGCGCGACGTCCTCCTTCGGGTTTCCCACGAGCGGGATGCGGTAAAGCATGCACGGCTTGGGCATCGGCTCCGCGCATTCGGTCGACGTCTCGGTCGGGGTGTCGGCTGGAGTCGAGCACGAATCGGCAGGCCCCGGATCGAGAGGCCCTCCGCACGCGCCCGTCATCCATGCCCCACCGAAGCCCAACCCCAGCACGCCCAGCATTGCCGAGCGGTGTCTCGTCATTGCTTGCATGGAGTATCGAATCGCACGTTGAGCGACTGGGCGACAAGGGAGAATGAGCCTGGGGGGGCTCGCGAAACGCCCGGGAACCGAGCGTCCCATGACGGTGACCGGGGCGGCAGGAGCCGTACACGATCAGATTTCGCTTGCGGCCCCCGCCCCCGCTTGCCGCTCCCCTCCCCGCCTCCTCGCCCGTTCGCCCGATCCAACCCGCCCGTTTGTCAAGCGCTCCCTGGTGACGATTCCGTGACACCCCCTCCTCGTCACGACGCACGGCGGCACGGCCACAGGCGGCCCCCAAGAACCCCGCCGTTTTTCGGGGGCGTTCGGGCGAACCTTTGATCCTGGGCTCTTGTGGTGTGTTCACCCACCACGTTTTTCCCTTGAGCCACACGGGGCATCCTGCCTAGGTTACGCCCGCTCGATGCGCTTCCGACGCTTCTTAGCTCCTCTCTTGGCCGCGCCTCTGGTCGCGACTTTGGCCCTGGGCTCGGGCTGTGAGACGTCCGCGCCCACCCCACGCCTCAAGGGTCAGACCCACCTGACCCTGATCCACACGTCCGACATCCACTCACGGCTCTATCCGTACAACCTCCAGCTCGGCCAGGTCGACGCCGGCCTCGGGCTCGGGGAGGCGCTCAGCATCGCCAACGTGGGCGGCGCCGCGCGTATCTCGCATATCGTCGGACGGGAACGGGCCCGCGCCTCGCGCGTCCTGCACGTCGACGGCGGCGACTGCTTCCAGGGCGCGCCCGTCTTCAACTTCTTCTCCGGCGAGGCCGAGATTCGCGCCCTCAGCGCGATGGGCACCGACGCGATGCTCGTGGCGAACCACGAGTTCGATCGCGGCGCCCTGAACCTCGGCATCCAGCTCCAGAACTGGGCGAGTTTCCCCGTCCTCGCGGCGAATTACCTGCTCGAAGACCCCTCGCAGCCCGGCGCCTCGCCCCTCGGCGCCGTCCTCCAGCCCTACACGGTCTTCCACCTCGACGGGCTGCGCGTCGGCCTCATCGGCATGGGCAACCTGTCGAGCATGACCTCGATCTTCGACGCGCCGAACCGCCTCGGGATCACGCCGCTGAACACCGTCGAGGTCGCGCAGTTCTACACCGATCTCCTCCGGCCCATCGTCGACGTCGTCGTCTTCGTCACGCACCTCGGCCTCGATGTCGACGAGCGCATGCTCCAGAATACGACGGGTATCGACGTCGTGCTCGGCGGGCACAACCACATCGTGCTCCAGCCGCCGAAGCGCGTGCGCGATTGCTCGGCCAATTTCGACGCCGAGGTGAACAGCTACTACATCGAGCTGAACGACCCGAACGCGGAGACCGGCAAGATCCGGAGGTACTGCCGGCCGCGCGACGTCGTCCTCTCCCACTCCGGCGCGTTCGCGAAGTACGTGGGCCGGCTCGACCTCGTCCTCTCGAACGACCCGGCCGATTTCCCCGGCGCGTCGGGCGGGGAATCGGAGTACGATCCGGTGAACGGATTCGAGGTCGTCTCGAAGGATTATCGCCTCTTCCCGGTGACGGAGGACGTGCCGGAGGATCCGATCGTGCTCGCGACGCTCGAGCCGTATGCGCAGAGCCTCGACGCGCTGGCGAACCTCGACCTGCTCGTCGGGTATGCGCGGGACGGGTCGCGGCGCTTCTCCACGAGCGGCGGCGATTCGCCGCTCGGCAACATGATCTCCACCGCGATGTGGCTGCGCCTCGGCGTGCAGACCGATTTCTCGTTGACGAACACCACGGGCATCCGCGCCGACCTCGTCCCCGGGCCGGTGACCGTCGAGCAGATGTACAACATCTTCCCGTTCGACAACTCGATCTCGAAGATGCAGCTCTCGGGCGTCGAGGTGCAGGACCTCTTCGATTTCGTGGCGCGCAGGTCCGCCGGCCGCGGCTGCGTCTCGCAGGTGCAGATCGCGGGCGCCCGCGTCGTGATCAATTGCACGCAGCAGAAGACACCCGACAGCCCGCCCGGCGTCGCGACGAACATCTACATCGGCGCACGAAACCCCAAGGTCGCCTGCACGAGCGACGCGCAATGCCCCGACAAGGGCCTCGGGAGCTGCGACGTCGAGGCCGGCGTCTGCTGGCAGCCCTTCGATTCGCTCGCGAGCTACGAGCTCGCCACCTCGAACTACCTCGCGGCCGGCGGCAGCGGCTTCCGCGTCCTGCAGCGCAACACGACGCAGTTCGATACGCAGATCCAGCAGCGCGACGCGCTCGTCGATTACATCCGCGCAGGCGAGCCGTGTACCATCCGGCCCCCCTGCCCCGCCGACGCGAACAACAACGGGAGCCAATCCGACGAGTGCGGCAAGCTCCTCGGCCTGCCGGCGACGTGCACGAACGACGGCGTGTGTGACCACGACGAGCCCATCGGCTGCAAGGTCGACGCCGATTGCACGAAGCTCGACAAGGACTTCGTCTGCGCCTGCCCCGAGTCCGTCATCGAGGGGGATGTCTGCTCCTCCGACGCGGCCCGGCCCTGCGCCGCCGGCACCTGCGTGCTCCGGGCCTGCCGCGACGACGTCGCCGCGTTCCAGCGGGCGGTCTGCGAGAACGCGCCGACCGCCGCGATCGAGCGGGAGTGCGAGCAAGAGCTCGCGCCCTGCAGGACCGCGGGCGAGACCTGCAAGTACCTCGCTTGCGTGGATCGTTACATCGGAAACTTCTCCGATGGTCGCATCCGGATGGTCGGGCAATGAAGCTTTCCACCGCTCCGCACAGGGCATCTCTGGGCCTCGTGTCGCTCCTCGCCCTCGCGGCCTGCACCGATCAGGTCGCGCCGCCGAGCGGCGCCTCGACGTTCCGCGTGCGGATCACGCAGGTGAACGGCGCGGACGCCCCGCCGGACGACACGCCGCTGCCCGCGAACCGTGGGGATCGCGAGGACACGTGGGCGTTCGAGCTGGAGACGCTCTCGCCTTATGGGGAGCACGTCGATTTCAACGGCATGGTGCGGATCAGCATCGAGCCGGGCGTCGTCCTCAGCGTCACGGGGGACGGCGCGGCGGGCCGGAACATCCAGGTGGTGGACGGCAAAGCGCAAGGGCTCGCCACGGTGACGGCCGTGTATGGCCCGGCGCGCCTCTGGGTCGAGGATCTCGGGTATACGCCGGTGCCGCTCTCGGAAAAACCGGCCTGCTCGAACGGCAAGGACGACGACGGCGACGTGCTCATCGATTTCCCCGCCGATCCGGGGTGCGCGTTCGCGGACGACGACAACGAGGAGACGGGCACGTTCGCGGCCGGCATCTCGCCGCCGGTCCATTACGAGCTGCCGCGCATCAGCGACGTCCAGGGCTTCGGCTCGGCCACGCCCTTCCCGTACGAGGCCATCGAGATCAACACGCATCGGCCGAAGCCGCTCGTCGTGACGCGCGTGTCGAACGACGGCTTTTACGTGACGGACCTGTCGGAGCAGGCGACGGGGTACAACCACATCTTCGCGTTCAACTTCTCCACGCCGCCGGGCATGCGCGTCTGCGATCGCGTGACGTTCCTGACGGGCACCGTGGTCGAGTTCTTCGGCTTCACGGAGCTCTCGTTCCCCTCGTACGTCGTGAGTTTTCCGGTCGAGGGCGAGGACACGTGCGAGGTGCCCGAGCCGCCCGTGCTCGACGACGGCATGATCCCGAACGCGGACGCGATGGAAAAACTCGAATCCGGCCTCGTGCGGATCGAGGGGTTCCGCGTGGCCACGAAGTTCGGCCCGAAGCCCGTCGTCGACAACGTACCGGACGCGGATCACTCGAACTGTGATCTCAATGGCGACGGGCAGGTCGATTTCGCGAGCCAGGCCGAAGGCGCGTGTTCGGACGCCTGCTCCGCGGATCCCGAGTGCACGGAGTGGACGTCGTACTCGGCGCGCGGCAATTACAAGGTCTTCAAAGGCAACACGCAGATTCAGATTCAGACCGGGACCGCGGCGAGCTTCGACCCGACGGGGCACAAGGGTGAGACGCTCGACGCCGTCACCGGCACGCTGCGCAATTTCTCCGGAGGCTCGTTGAACTGGACGATCGAGACGCGGTGCCCCGACGATCTCGTATGCCAGTCGCAGGGCTGCGTGAAGGCGACCGTGCCGTCCACGAAAGCCTGCGTTCGCCTCCGGACCATCGACGACAACGATCAAGGCTCGAACTGAAGGACCCTCGATTGCCCATGCATTCCCGCATGCGACTCCGCAAGGCCGCCGGCGCCCCCCTGGCCCTGATCCCTGCTCTCCTGCTCGCGGCCGCCGGCGCATCTGCGCAGCCGGTGCCGCCGACGGATCCGGCCGCGCCGCCTGGAGGGCCGACCCCGCCGCCCGCGGAGACCGGCGCGCCGACGACCGAGGCCCCCGCCCCGCCGACGACCGAAGCACCGCCGCCGCCGCCGCCGGCACCGCCGCCC
>NZ_JARZHI010000022.1:0-167190 GCF_029946465.1 Polyangium sorediatum | reverse complement strand
CCCTCTCGCCCGGGCAAAGCCCGGTCGATTCACCCCCCGAGGCGAGCTCGCTTCGCGATCTCGCAGAGCATCGAACCGTTCGATGCTCTAGCTCCCGGGAGCGACGTGCCCGAGGCGCGCCGCGGCGTCGAGCACCCGTGGTGAGGACCCGATGCCTCACCCGTCGCGGCGTCGAGACATCATCCTACCCGCGCGCGGCCCGACCCTCCTACGCAGGTTCCTCGGTATTTTCGGGGGTTCACCCTCTGGCACGACGGTTGCCATTGCGCGCAGAACTTCGCCCCTGTACACCCTCCGGTCCCGAGGAACCATGTCCCGACGTACACTCCTTTCGGCCGCGATGCTGGCCGCCCTCCTCTCCGCGCCTGCGGCCTCCCACGCGCAGAACGCCGCCACCAAACAATACGTGGACGTCGCGATCGCCGACCCGCCCAAGCAGGACGGGCTCGAGATCACCATGAAAAACGGCGCCACGTTCTCGCTCGTGGACACGCGCGACGTCGTCGGCGTCACGCCGAATGGCTCCACGCTCACCGTGGGCCTCAAGTTCGACGGCGTCGCGACGTACCGGCGTCGCGGCCACGAATGGCGCACCGTCCTCGGCATCAACGAGGCGCTCACGAAGACGCCGGCCCTCGAAGAGCCCGTCAAGAGCGCCGACGCCTTCACCATCGAGAGCACCTACCTTTATTTCGTGCGTCCCTGGTTTGGCCCCTTCGCCCGCCTCACCCTGGGCACGCCCCTCTTCCGTGGATTCGACGTCCGCCCCACCGACACCACGTACTCCATCGCCCGCGTCGCCGGCACGGTCGATACCGTCACCTCGCGCCGCCTCACGCTCACCGATCCGTTTCGTCCGCTCACGCTGAAAGAGACCGTCGGCCCCTTCGCGCGCCCTGTCTCCGGGGATCGGTTCAACCTGGAGACCCGCATCGGCGTCGGCGGATTGCAGACGTTTGCCGACGGCCAGCTCATCTTGAAGGACGACACGGCCACGGCCGATCGCGTCGAGGTGCAGGAGCTCCGCGACGTCCTCCAGGTCGGCGTCGAGGGGTCGCTCGAAATGTGGGGCTCGTTCTCGGACAAGAAGATCTCCTACAAAGTCGGCGTGGGTGCGCTGATCCCGGCGTGGAACAATGACATCCCCGCGGCCGGGGAAAGCAAAAAGAACCCGTTACAGCTCACGAACCTGGACATCGGCGCCGCCATTTCCTTCAAAGTCGTCGAGTGGGCGACGCTCGATTACGAGCTCAAGCTCGTCCGCCAGCCCCAGCTCACCGATCAATGGCAGATACGTAACGGAATGATGCTCACGCTCGGCCTCGGATACTCCAGAAAACCCCCCGCGCCGCCCGAGCCTGCGAAGCCCGCGAAACCCGCGGCGGAGGCCGCGCCGGCCGAAGCGACCCCCGCGCCGGCGCCAGCCCCGAAATAAGCATCGTTCGTGGCGGACGACCGGCCCGAACGGCCGGGCACGTCATGTGCAAATCCCCTGCGGGTCCGGGCACTTCTGCGAAGAGAAGGCTCATGACGACGGGGGGAACCGATTGAAATCCAACAAATACATCGTCTTCATTGCCGCGCTCCTCGCGCCGGCGTGCACACCCGACGAGCCCTCCACCCAGTCCGCGGGAAAATCTCTCCTCGACCCGCCGGCGGAGGGCGCGGGCCTTCAATATCGGATGACCTCCACCATCGCCTCGGGGACCGAATCCTACGGTTGCCAGCTCTTCCAGGTGCCGCCCGAGGGGCTCGTGATCCGGGGGCAGGACGTCGTGTTCGGCCTGGGCGGACATCACGTCCTTTTGTATCGGACCCCGTACAAGGAGATTCCGTCCCACGACGAGGAGGGGATTGCCGTCGACGCCCTCACGGAGCACGATTGCTCGCAGGGCGCCACCGCGCGCTGGAAGGTCGACGCCGTGCTCGGCGGATCCGAGAGCTTCGGCAGCGTGGGGATGCTCCATCGATTGCCCGACGGCGTCGGCGTCATCGTCGAGCCCTCCACGGTGCTCGTCATGAGCACCCATTACCTCAATACGACCACCGCCCCGATCGAGGTCGACGCCCGCATCAACGTCTACACCATGCCCCGCGAGGACCTCCGGATCGAGGCCGGCCTCTTGTACATGGACAACCACGTCCTCCGCGTGCCGCCCCTCGGCGAGGCCGCGGCGCGCATGCGTTGCCCCGTGCCCGCCGACGTGCAGGTGGTGAGCTTGCAATCGCACATGCACGCGCGCGGCGCCTCCTTCGACGCCGCGCTCCGCGCGCCCGACGGGACGACCACGTCCATCTATTCGACGACGTCCTGGCAGGAGCCGCCCGTACGCGAGCTCGATCCGCCCCTGGTCTTCCGTCAGGGGAGCACCCTCGACATCCGCTGCAATTACCGAAGCAGCGAGACGCGGCCCATCGCATATGGCCTCTCCTCGACGGACGAGATGTGCCAGCTCATCGGCCCGTATTTTCCGAAAAACGAGGCGTTCGAGCGGTGCCAGGATACGAGCGGCGCGCCGTCGGCGACGTGGGTGGGCAGCGGGAAGGCCAGCGGGACGGAGACCGTCACGTGCCTCGGGGAGGCGTTGAAGGGCGAGAAGGGCGTGGGCTACGCGTATTACGATTGCGTGCACCGCGCCTGTCCCGCCGTCGCGGCCGAGGTCTCGGCGCTCGTGCGTTGCCACGAGGTGAAGCGCGGCAAGGAATGCGCGCAGCGGTGCCAGGGCAGTGATCTCGGCGATTGCGCGGCCTGCCTCGCGCAGGCCTGCGGCGTGGAGGATCAGGCCGCGTGCGACGCGACGTGCGGGTGAAGGGGCATGAGGCTCAGACGGTCGGCGCGACCGTCGCGCCCGCCTGCGTGATCTCGGGCTTCCTCCGGCCGTGACGGTAGGCGCCCACCGCGACCACGATTCCACCGATCACGTTCATGGCCAGCGCGAGACAGACATTGATCAGCGACTCCGCCGTCCCCATCGCCACGAGCGGGGCCATGTTCGGGGCCTCGGCCGCGTACATCAGCGTCGTGACGATCCCCGTGCAGAAGCCGAGGAAGCCCGCGGTCAGGGTGAGGAGCGCGAGCACGGCGGGCAGGAGGAGCCGCCCTTTGCCGGGGTTTCTCGCGTACCCGAGGGCCGCGCCGAACAGAATGATGCCGAAGAAGAGCGTCGGGTACATCCCGAAGCCGCCAAGCCTGAATGCCTCTCCCATGGGAAACCTCCGTTGGTCAGGGTCGTTCGTGGGTCGTATGTCGCCCCGCCGTGGATCCAGCGGGGCGGTGCAGTCGGACCCCGGCCGCGCGTGGATGTTCCCGGGATCGAGCCGTGCCCGACCGCGCATTTTCTTCGCGCCTGCGTGAAAGCCGCGCCATGCGCCCACGCGCGTCACGATCCCCACCCCGCGCTCATCCAGGAGGAGCGGCGCGACGTCGTCGGGTGGGCGGTACCGGCTCTCGGAGAGTGTGGGCGGGTCCTCTAGCCGTGCAGGGGGGGCGGCGCCGCGCGGCACCGCCCCTGAAGATGCCTCGGGGCTATCTCACAACTCGCAATGGGTCGCGGTGGTCGCGTCCTGACGATAGACCCCGGGTTTGCCTGTGACCGGCCGGAAGTCGTACGTGCAGTCGCCGAGCGGCGGGAAGTTCGGGAATCCGGCGCGCTTGAAGACGGCGATGCTGTTTTTCAGGTTGTCCTGCGTCGGCTTGAAGTGCCCGCTGTCATTCGTGATCCATTGAATCGCGCCGTTCGTGACCTGGATCGTGCCTGCACCGATGACGGCGATCCGTTGCTGAACGCTCGCTGCCGGCTCCTGGCTCGGCGTCGGCAATCCGTAGACCGATCCCATCAGGATTCCTGCGTGCGTGGTCAGCCTCGGCTTGTTGCAAGTCGCGGTCGATCCGCCTGGTGCGACGGACGCCGGAATGCAGTTGGCCGTTCCGCGAACCTGGATGTAACGCCCGTCGACGTTGACCAGGTAGATCTTGCTGGTTCTTCCGTCGATCACGTACAGCGTTTCCCTGTGCTGGCCCCCCGTCCACGTATTCACCAAGGTATTGTCGGACTTGTAATACGCGAGCCCGTCGCTCTTGAAGATGACTTCATACGAGGCGAGAGCGTCGTTCGGGATGCCCTTTGCACAAGTGGGCTTGCTCAGCCACGACTCGCACACGCCGTTGTCCTTGGTGCCGTTGTCGTTGTATTCATAGAAGACAGTAAATTCTTTGCAAATCTGATTCTCGGGACAGGCGGGCTGGCAGGTGCCGTTCCCGCCGACGCTCAATCCCGGTGCGCAACTGGTCCCATACCCAGTACACGAACACGATTCCTCGATGCAGCAGAAGTTGAACGGAAAGTAGACGCACTGTTCCCGCGTGCACGTGGTGCACGGCCTCTGATTGACATTGCCGCAGGACGATGAGCTGCTCGCCGCCGCCACCAATCTCGACGACACCGACCCCGTCGTCGAAGGGAGCGTTCCTCGGCTTTGCTGGATGTCGGCCTCGGTGATCGTGTATCCCTTGCTGGCGGCGACTGCGATGAGTCGTTCGTCCGTCGTGGCTGCGCGCAAGGCGGCCATCAGACCGTGATCACCGACCGCGGCGTTCAGCAATGCAACCATCGCCGCGTTGTACGTCGGTTGCGCCGGGTCAGGCGGCTGGGTACACGTGACCGTCGAATACGGAGAGGCAACGGTGGCGGTGGCGAAGTCGAACCACGGTTTTTGCGTCGAGGCGCAAAGCTGCATGCCGGCGGCGTGCTCCACGTACGGGTCGAGCAATTGATTCGCACCGGCGCCGAAGGGTGCGGCGGTCCCGTAATTCGCGGCGCCGTTGGTCCAGGACGCCGTACCGCTCGTGGCCGTCGGCCAGAGGACGTAACTCGCATTCGTGCGGCTGCCGATCTGAGGAACGAAGAGATCGTTCCAGTTCAGCGTGATGGTCTGGTTCGACTGGCCAAAGAAGGAGATGGTCTGGTTCGTCGCATCCACGGTGATGTCCCACACGTAATGCGCGCCCGTTCTCTCGAGGAGAGAAACGACGTTGCCGCCCGCGTCGTATCCGACGATGGCCATGCCATTCCTGTCGTCGGCATAGCTCAACGCCCAGAACGTGATCCCGTTGCCGGTGCCCACGACGGGACAACTCCCGCTGCTGTTCAATGTGTCCGGTCCGTCGAGACACGTTGCCCTCAGGCCGATGGGGAGGCGAGGCGGCGGCGTCGCGTCGACGTCTTCGACCGTCGGCGTAACCACGCCGCTCGGCGCCGGCGTCGTATACGTGCAGCCGCAAACGGCCAGGCCTGCGTTCGCCGCGATGCACGATGCCACGGGCGGGTGACTCCGAACGTTGCTCCAGTTCCCCGCGAATGCCATCTTGAATCTCGCGCAAACGGGCGTGCAGACGCCGGCAGCCGCCGAATTGTTCGCGATCTGCGGACTGCAGCGATCACCCTCTGATGCGCGGGCCGCGGGAGAAACGAGAAGAAATAAGGCGAGACATACGACGTACGAGCTCTGGTTCCGCGTCATGGTCATTCCCCCTCTCTTCCATATCCGATGCCTTCAATAGCAATATCGCAGGAATGATGGTTGTCTGCAGCGGCGAATGAGGCGTGTCAACTGGGCCGTCGTTGCGCGCGCCATGCATGTCGATCTCGCTCGCGAACGCAAACTCTCGAAGCTCGACCATCTCTTCGTCCTCCTCGCCGAAGGCGCGCCCTCGGAGAGGCTGCGTCGATGCGCGCAGGACCCCTTCGCAGGACAGGAGAGGTCGCGACGGTCTCTCGACGGGGTCGCCACGTGGCGACGGCCGCCGGTCCTCGTGCACCAAGGGGGTCGCCACGTGGCGACGGCCGCCGGTCCTCGTGCACCGAGGGGGTCGACACGTTTCTACCCTCGCCTGTCGTCGTGCACCGAGGGAGTCGCCTCGCGTCGACCCCCGTCGGTCCTCGTGCACCGAGGGGGTCGCCACGTGTCGACCCCCGTCGGTCATCGTCTCCCGAGGGGGTCGCCTCGTGTCGACCCCGGCGGGTCATCGTCTCCCGAGGGGGTCGACACGAGGCGACCCTGTCGGCCCGAAGCTCGGTCCTCTGGGCATGGCCGACCTGACAGGCAGGTCTCCGCGGGCCTCAACAGTTCCTCAACAGGACCGCGGTAGGTCCTCTCCATGCTTCAAGACCGCATCCCCCTACCTTCAAGACCGCCTCGTCCTCCTCGCATCCTCGGAATCCCTCTGATCCTCGCGCTGACCTGGAGCGCCGAGGCGCGTGCCGACGAGCGCGGCAAGCTCCATGCGCTGGTCCCGGAGAATGTGACCGTCACGGCGGGCGCGTTGTTTCCGACGTTCCTGATCTACGAGAACCCCGGCCCGTGGGTGGGCGCGGAGGTCGGATGGCGAACGAGCGCCCATACGCAGGTGGTCGCGAACGCCGGCATGAGCGTGATTTGGACCCAAGGGTCGCAACGGTACCTTGGCCCGCTCGGCGTCAGCCTGCGGGTCTTTCCTTGGGAAAACGTCGGACCGTGGGCCCAGGTCGGCCTCGGCGCGATCCCCTACGTCGAGCAAATGAGCGTCCTTTTGCCCCAGAGGATCGCCAGCGCCACCGACGTCGGAGCGACCCTGACGGCCAAGGTCCAGATCGGGGCTCGTTTCTGGGGGTTCGACCTTGGTTTGGGCGTGGATTTCAATCTGCTCCCCTCGCCGTTCTACGAGAAATACACCGGAATCGAGACCCTGCCATGGGACAACACCTTCATGGTGTGGCTGGGGAGGCAGGTATGGACCCGGAGGCCGTCGTGAAGGCATTCAAGACGTGGTCCCTCCTTGCCGCGCTGGTCGCCACCGGGTGCACCCTGACGCCGGATGCGCGAGAGACGCTCGCCTCGCTCCCCGAAAGCGTGCCGGCGCCGGACGACAATCCGACCACCCCCGAAGCGGTCGAGCTCGGGCGTATGTTGTTCTGGGATCCAATCCTCTCGGGCAATCGCGACGTCGCGTGCGCGAGCTGCCACCATCCGGACTTCGCGTACTCCGATGGCCTCGCATTTCCCGTCGGGGTCGGCGGTCGCTTCATCAGCGCCGCGCGCAACACGCCGACCGTGCTCGGCACTGCCTTCAATGGGCTGACGGTCGACGGCCAGGTGCCACCCGAGCAGGCGCAGATGTTCTGGGACAATCGCGCGGAGTCGCTCGAAGCGCAGGCGCTCGGGCCGCTGAAGAACGCCGACGAGATGCGCGGCACGGCGTTCGGCGAGGACGAGATCCTGGGCGAGCTCGTCACACGTCTCGTGGCCATCCCCGCGTACACCACGCTGTTCGAAGCGGCGTTCGGCGCGGAGAGCGTGAATGCGACGAACCTCGCCAAGGCGCTCGCGGCCTTCGAGCGCACGCTGGTGCCGAGGGACAGCTCGTTCGATCGGTACATGGCCGGCGACGACGAAGCGATGACCACGTCGCAGATCCGCGGCCTGCACGGCTTCATCTCCCAGGGCTGCTCGGGCTGCCACTCCGGCCCGATGCTCTCGGACTACAAGCTGCACAACCTCAAGGTGCCGGCACGCATCGGCGAGGCCGGCTACGGCGAATCCGTATTCCCCGAACCCGAAGGCGGCGCGTTCCGGACGCCATCGCTGCGCATGGTGACCCGCACCGCGCCGTACATGCACAACGGCGTGTTCGAGACGCTCAGCGAGACGGTGGACTTCTATCACAACATCGACCACCACATCAAAGTCGACCCGCTGGTCGAGGGGGACGTCGAGGTCGCGCATGGCCAAGGTGATGACATTCTCGTGTTTTTCGAGGCGCTCTCCGAGGGGACGTTCGATCGAACGATCCCGGAGCGCGTGCCCAGCGGGTTGCCACCGGCAGGAGGAAGGTAATCATGAACGCCCGATTGAGCATGATCACCCTCGTCCTCTCCCTCGTGGCTTGCGCCTCTAGCCCCCTCGATGAGTGCACCTTGGCCCCCGTCGACGGCTGCGATAGCGTGGAGACCTGCTGCAACTCCACCGCGTGTTACTTCTTGGCCGACGGTCAGGAGTTTCCTTGTGCGAACGGCAAGGAATGCGACGCCGCCGTGGCCGATGTCAAAGCCCACTGCAAAAGCACCGCCCAATGATCGTGACGTGAGCGACCCCAAGGCCAAGCCCCGCCTCCTCGTCGTGGAAGACGACATGCAGGTCCTCCAGGGGCTCGTCAGCGGCCTCGCGCGTGCTGGGTTCGATGTCACCGTCGCGATGGACGGGGACGCGGCCACGCAGCTCGCCCTCCAGCCCTTCGACGCCCTCGTGCTCGACCTCATGCTCCCCGGCCGCACTGGCTTCGATGTGCTGGCCGCATTGAGCGGGCGTGTATCCATCCCGGTGATCGTCCTTTCCGCGCGCACGGAGCTTTCGTCGCGGATGAAAAGCTTCGAGCTCGGCGCGGTCGACTTCGTCCCCAAGCCCTTCTGGATCGAGGAGCTCGTCGTGCGCCTCCGGACC
Source organism: Polyangium sorediatum (assembly GCF_029946465.1). Taxonomy (NCBI): domain Bacteria; kingdom Pseudomonadati; phylum Myxococcota; order Polyangiales; family Polyangiaceae; genus Polyangium; species Polyangium sorediatum. The sequence continues at coordinate 158,715 of NZ_JARZHI010000022.1, read as the reverse complement.
CGCCTCGCGCTTCGCGAGCAGGTCCCTCCGCGGACGTTGGCCGTGGGCTCCGTGTTCCTCGACCTCGACCGTCGAACCGCGACGCGCGACGGCGAGGACATTGGCCTCACCCGCTTCGAATTCAACATCCTTTCATGGCTCGTCGAGCGCCCGGGCCGGGCGGTGAGCCGGCGCGCTCTCGCGGAGAGCACGCTCAGCGAGGACGCCGGCGTCATCGAACGCACCGTGGATACCCATGTCTCCCGCATTCGGAAGAAGCTGGGCCATGACGGCAAGCGTATCACCACGGTGTGGGGCATTGGCTATCGATACACCCCCGCCGAGGAGCCGTAAGTGAGGTTGTCCCTTCGGGCTCGCGTGGTCCTGGCCATGGTCGTCTCTGGGGCGGCTACGGTCGTGGTCCTGCTCGCCACCACCATCGCTACCGTGAACCGCGTGCCGTTTCTGGAGCGATGGACCGTGCCCGTGGAAGATCTCACGGCGTGCGAGGCAGATCCCGCACATTGGAAGAAGGGGATCTTCGAATTCGGCGACGCGTGGGCCTACGACCTGGAAGGACGCTCGAGGAACGCGAGCGCCCCGCTCCTCGAACGCGCGCTCGTCGAGAAGGCGGTGCGTGACGGGGGGGCCGTGAGTGTGGGGGGGCCGGGTCCCGACCACGTGGAGGTGCAACGCGTGGCCGAGGCAGGGCCGTGCGCATTGATACGGGTGCGCGTCGGGGCGCCGCCCCCGGAGATGGGCAGCGCGGCCCGTCTTGGGGTGGTGCTCGGCACGGGATTTTCGCTGCTCCTCCTGGTCGGCCTCGCCACCTGGTTCGTGTTGCACCCGCTCTTGCATCGCATTGCGCAGATCCGGCGCGCGGCGGAGGCGGTGGGATCCACCGCGTACATCCCCGCCACCGATGAGATCCCGGACGCGCTTGGGGCCATCGCCGCCGTGCTCGACGCCTCCCATAGGCGAATTCTCACGAACGAGGCGGAGCTCCGGGAGCGTCAAGTGGCGCTGGAGCGGCACCTCGCCGAGATTGCGCACGACCTCCGGACGCCGCTCGCATCGCTGGTGCTCGCGGTGCAGGATCTCGTGCCGCTCGGCGGTGGACCGGAGGTCGGCCGGGCGCTCGATGACGCTGAATACGTGAACGCTCTCGTCGACAACCTGCACCAGGGGACATTGCTCCGGCGAGGCCTCGAGTCCTCCGCAGCAGGCGTCGTCGACCTGTGCGAGATCGTGCAGCGGCTCGAAGCCCGGTTCGCAGCGCTTGGGGCCCTCCGCGGCATGGAGGTGGCGGCGTCGTTCCCCGAACGGCCGGTGATCACGTCGGGCGCGCCCGCGCTGGCCGAGCGAGCGATCGCGAACCTCGTCCACAACGCCGTGCGCCACGGTCGCCACGGCGGTCACGTCGCGGTGATCCTCGAGCGGGAGGGCGACACGTTCGAGCTGACCGTCGCCGACGACGGGCCGGGCATTGGGCGAGATCAACTTGCGAGCTTGCAGGAGGCCACGTTTGGCGGCGACGAAGCTCGCCCTCGGAGCGGCGGCTTGGGACTCACCGTCACGCTGGAGGCGGCTCGACGGCTTGGCTGGGAGGTCCGATTCGAGGCCGGTGAGGCGCCGGGCCTCCGCGTGGTCGTGGCAGGCGCGTGCCGGCCCGCTGGCCTCGGCTGATCTTGCTCGAGGCCGGATGCCGTCATGGCTCGACGTCGCGCGCGGCGAACTCCGCCGCCGCACGCTCGATCTCCGAGCGCGTCGAGGCCACGTCGTACGCGGCAGGCACCTGGGCGAGCGCCTCGCCCGTCGTCTGCAATACCATCAAGTTGAATGCCACGAGCACCTCGGCCGTGGTGAAGTTGCAATGCCCGTACCGGGGGATGGGGATCTGGATCGTGCCGAACTCGCCATGCGAGAGCAGCTTCACCTGGTAAAGGCTCTGGTGCCAGGAAGGGATGATCTCGTCCCCGAGGGTGTGCATGGTGACGAGGGGAATCGTCGGGGTGCCGGAGGTCTCGTAATGCGCGACGCTCGCGAGCGCGATCGGGCTGGCCGAGAAACGCTGGACCTTCTTGTTGAGCGCAATGTCGTTGAAGGATCCGTGATAGAAGCGCGATTGGTTGTCGAACGGGTTGCCGCCGAGCTGTGTGATGCCGTCGTTCGTGGCGAACACGTTGTACCACAGGAGGCCCAGCGTCGTGTTCACGGCCGTCGCGGGATCGGCGATGTCGATCGGGGCCTTGGAGGTGCTGATGAGCTGGGCGGTGGCGAGGGGCCGCGCGGATAGCAGGGCGGCGATGCTCGGTGCGTACGTGGTCTCCCATTGCGCTATGACCGTCGGCGGGATCGAGATCGGGCTCGGGGGCAGGGCGCCCGGGAAGAAAGAATCGAAGAGCACCCGGAAGTCGCCCCAGAAATTGAGCTGCCGCCGGAAGCTGCCAATCGGCCCGCAAAGGGACAGGGCGCCGTCGAACCGCTGCGTCCCGAGCTCGTCTTCCGCCAGGATCGCGGTGACGAGTCCCCCTTCGGACGGCCCGGTCACATAGGCGCGGTCGAACGCCGACGGGAACGCGTCGATGAGGTTCCGGACATCCTCCACGCCCTCGAGGACCGCGAGGCCGTTGCGGCGGTAGCTGGTCGTGGCAAACGCATACCCCAGCGATTGCACGAGATCGGGCAGATAGGTGCCGTCCGCCATCACCAGACCATGATAATCGAGGGGTGCCATCGGCGGGACGTACCCATGGGCATACGCGACGACCTCGCCGTTCCACCCCTCGGCCGGGATGCAATACAACGTCCGGGCGCCCGAAAGCACCGGGCCCTCGAAGCATTCACCAGGTACGGCTGCCCGGGCGGTCGATGCGGTGAGCGCGCCGCTCCCGATCAGCGCAAGTGAAAGCGCGAGACGAAGCACACCTCTCTTCATACGGTCCTCTCCCCCAGGGGACGACGTATCGTCCGCGATCGGAGGTGGAGGGTAGCACCCCGATGGGCTGGCGAGAGGAAAAGATGGTAAAGGGCGCGAGAAGGAAGAACCATTCGCGCTCATTTGTCGTGGACGCCGTGCGGGCCAACCGATGCCGTTGCGTGGATGAGTTCTAGCGCTTCTTCACCCGTCCGACCGAGCCGTCGTAGTGGCCCTCCCGCCGGACGTAATACACGAAGTAGAGCCACTCCTCGCCGCTGCCCGTCCGCGCGACGCTCGGCTCGCCGACCGCCACGATATCGCCGGGTCCGTCGGGCAGCGCGTCGAGTCCGAGCTCGACGACGGGATCGCCGAACGAGGCCGGCAGCGCCGGATCCCCGCCCGAATAAGCGCTCGTCGAGATGTCGCGGAAGTCACGCGAGAAATAAAGCTTCGACGCGGCCTCGTCCACGAAGGGCTGGAACTCCTCGACGTCGGGCTTGCTGATCGCGGCGACGACCGTCTCGGAGAACGTCGCGCCCGGCAGCGCGCCCGAGGGTTTGGCGACGAAGATGTCCTTCTCCACCGGCCCCTCGGTATCGAACCAGACGTAGCCGTGACCCAACGCGGGATTCGAGTGGAATGGATCCAGCGGCACGAGCGGGAGCTGCGTGGGGGGGAAGGGGTCGGCGATGAGGAAGTTGTTCTCGAACGAATACTTCCCAAGGCTCACGGGCGCGCCGAGCTGGATGTCGGCCTGATACAGATCGGGCCCCGTGTCCGCCCCGTGCAGCGGGTCGAACGCGAAGAGCACGGACGCGGCGCCGTCCTTCGGCGCGCCGAGGTACGTGAAGCCGAACGGCGAATACGTGTAGCCATTCATGTCGATCGCGATCACGAACGGCGCGGCGAACGAGCCGTCCGGCTGCCTGCGGAACCCGTACGCGGCCACGGGCGGCAAGGCGAAGAGCTCCTGCGCCACGCCGAGCTGGGGAATCGTGTGGTCGATCTTGGTCGGCGACAGGATCCGCCCCGCGCCCGGCATGTCGGGCCGCTCGGGGGCGGCGTACGGGCCATGCGTCGCATTGCATGTGGGTGACATCGGGCTCGCGGCCTCGCCCGTGCAGCCGGGCAGGTCCTTGCCTGCAATGCAGCAGAGCAGGTCGGCCGGTGAATACGTGCTCACGATGAGCCATTCTCCATCCGGGCTCACCTCGGCCGAGTCCTCCGTGCCCGTGGTATTGACGAGCCCGGGGACACGCTCCGGCTGCCCCCACGCCGCGCCCACGACCGGCAGCACCACGGCCGTCGCCTCGGCCGAGAGATCCGCGACCTTCGCCCGCACCACCACTTCCCCGGCGTCGCCCGCGGCGAGCGTGGGTTCGACCGTGACCCGATAGGCGCCCGCGGAGACCTCGGCGACCGTGCCGGCCGTGCCGCCCTCGGCCGTGAATTCCACCGAGAGCCCGGGCACGGGTTTCCCGTCGCTCGACGTCACGCGCGCCGTGACCTCGACGGGATACGGCGCGGGCCCATCTTGCCGCGCGAGATCGAGGTGGATCGACGCGGGTGTTCCCGCCGTGGGTTTTGAGGGGTCACCCTCCGAACCACACGCGGCGAGGGAAAAGGGGACGAGGAGCGCGAGGGATCGGTATCGCATCGAGCCATTCTAGACGAGCTTGCCCCCTCTTGTCTTCGCCCCGGACGGCGGCCGCGCGCGGACGAACGAAGGGCGTTCCCATGCGCGCGCCTCGGTGTAGAGTGCGCGCCATGAGGTTCGGAAAGCTCGAAGGTCTCTTCCGCTCGGCCCGCGCCCTCGCCGTGGGCCTGTCCGTGCTCGCCCTCGCCGGTTGCGGCGGCGCGCCCGCGCCCGATCCCGGCAGCGCCACGCCCGCCACGGAGCAAACCACGTCGCCCGCCGAGGGCATGCGGGGAACGCTCTCCGAGGAGGCTTTCAAGGCGCTGCACCAGCTCGACGCCACGAAAGCCCCGGCGCCGCGCGGCGAGCGCGTCACGATCGACGGCACGAGCGCCTACCTCAGCCTGCCCAAGGGGAAAACCGCGCCCCTGCCGGGCCTCGTCGTCATCCACGAATGGTGGGGCCTGAACGAGCACATCCAGCACTGGACCGACCGGCTCGCCGAGGACGGATATGCCGCGCTCGCCGTCGACCTTTATGGCGGCAAGACCGCGAAGAGTCCGGACGAGGCGATGGCCATGATGAAGAGCGTCGACAACAAGAAGGCGATGGCCACGCTCGTCGCGGCGCACGATTTCCTGGAGAAAGACCCACGCATCCAGGCGAAACGCACCGGCGTGATCGGCTGGTGCTTCGGCGGCGCCTGGTCGCTCCAGCTCGCCATGCACGAGCCCGACCTCGACGCGTCCGTGATCTATTATGGCCAGCTCGTCACGGACCCGGCCGAGCTTTCGCCGATCAAGGCGGAGATCCTCGGCATCTTCGGCAACAAGGATCAGGCGATCCCGCCGGAGGCCGTGAATACGTTCGACGCGGCCCTCACCAAGGCCGGCGTCACGCACACGATTTACCGCTACGACGCGCCGCACGCCTTCGCGAACCCCTCGCAGCCGCGGTACGACGAGAAGAGCGCGGCGGACGCCTGGGACAAGGTCCGCGCGTTTTTGCGGCGGAAGCTCGTATCGGAATGAGGCGCGGCTCAGGGCGTGCGGCTGCGATAGAGGCCGTACGCCCCGAGCGCGAACGTCGTCTCGCCGTCCGGGAGCCGCGCGACCCTCCGGAGCGGGTCGCCGCCGGGCGTCTCCCGCGTCGCCCACGATTGCCCCCCATCCTGCGTCATCACGAGCGAACGCTCGCCGCCCTGCAATTCGAGCACGACGCTCGCGTGGGACGGCGTCGCGGCCGCGACCTGCACGATTCGAGCGCCCGGCGATCCTCCGGGCGCCTGCGGGACCCAGGTCGCGCCGCCGTCCTCGGTGCGCAGCAGCAGCGCCTCTCCCGCGGCCGTCACGCCGCCGGCCCACCCCACTTGCGTGCCGGGCGCGAAATCGAGCGACACGAGTTGTTCTTCGTCAGGCAACCACCCGCTGCGGCCGGGCAAGCCACCCCGCCGGATGGTGAACGACTGCCCCTCGTTGTCACTCGTCAAAAGGAGCCCATTCTCGCCCGCCGCGACGAGCCGCCCCGATTCGAGGATCCTTAGGGCGCGGACGTACATCCCGTGTAGGAGCGAGAGTTCGCTGAACGTGGCGCCGCCGTCCTTCGACCGATAGAGCGGACGAGCATTCACGGCGCCCCGCGCGGTCGCGACGAACCCGAGCCCGCCCGGCCCGACCACGGCGGCCGCGAGCGGCTGCCCCTGCGCGGGAAAACCGTCGTGGAGGAAGGTCCGGCCGCCGTCCTCGCTGCGCAGGAAGGTCTGCTGCACGTCTTCGCCCGGGAACGCGAGCCAGAGCAGATCCTCGTAGGCCGAGAGGGAAGGGGGGCGGGTCCCCATGTCCGTGAACGCCGGGAGGTCCGTTCCCTCGTCAAAATGGAACGCGTCGTCCGTGCGGTAGAGCCGGAACTTGAACACCGCGGTCGTGTTCTGCATCGCGATCACGTAGCCACGCGCCTTCGTCGGGAAAAAGATCGCCTTGTTTTCGTTGAGGCCGTCGGGCCAATCCACGGACATCGCGTTTTGCTCGATCGGCGCCGAGCTTCGCGCCCCGTCGGTCGAGCGGCGCAGCCGGTGCGTGAGCAGGAGCCCGTGGTTCGCGGTCCCGAAGCTGATGCGGTTCGCGCCGCGCCACGAGCTCTCGAATTCGGCGCCCCACGTGCCTTTCGTGAACGTCTGCCCGCCGTCGCCCGAGGACCAGACCTCGAACGTGGTGGGCATGTCGACGGTGTTGCAATAGGTCATCACGTGGAGCGAGCCGGGCGTGCCGGCGATGCGTTGGCCCCGCGCGCATTCGGGCGAATACGATCCCCGCACCTCGAACGTATGGCCCCGCGTCGTCGAGCAATGGAGCGCCAGGCCGCCGGGCGCGCCCGGGTTGTCATCGGCCACCACGCACGCGAGCAGCTCGCTGCGCGAGACCCACAAGGAGTCGACGGAGCCGGGGTACACGAGGGGGATCTGCGTGTCGCCGTAAAACGCGCGCAGGTCCGGCTCCTGCGTCGCGCGGATCCGCGTCGTCGTGCCGATTTCGGTCGCGGCCACGAGATACCCCGGCCCCGCCTCGACCACCGTGCGTCCGCCGAAGGGAACGTACACGAAGGATGAATCGCCGCCCTTCGAATGATAAAGGCCGCCCTGCGCGGAGCCGCAGACCAGGCGGCCAAAGAAATGAATGCACCGCGTGAGCTCTTCGGGCGCCTCGGGCGAAGGGATGAACGTCCCGCCTTCGTCGAGAGAAACCCAGGCGCGCCGCGCTCCCGTCAGCACGATCGCGTGCTCGTCCGCCCACACGAAGGCGAGGTCCTCGGTCGTGCCTGCGTCGACGCGCTCGAAGCTCTCACCGCCGTCGCTGCTGTGCAATACGAGCCCGCCCTGGCCGACGATCCATGCCTCTTTGCCGTCCACGTCCACGACGTCGCGCATACGAAATGCGCTGGCGGGCAGGGGCGCGATCTCCGCCCAGAGAGGCTCTTCGCACGTATCGCCCCGCCGCACGAGCCCCGGGGCGCAGGGGGCACGCCTCGGGCTTACCGACATGAGGTCCTCGAATTCCCGGGGACCCGGGAGGCAGGACGAGAGCGAGGCCGTCGAAAGGACGATCCCGATAAACGCGCATTTTCCTGCAAGCATCGGAGCGTCTCCTCGGCCCGCGGGCAGCAAGGTGCATGCCCTTGCCTTGCGCTTCGAGCCCGGCGATGATGCGGGCCATGAAGATCATGCTCAAGCTCGAAAACCTGAAGACCGGCGAGACGTCTTTCCAGGAGTTCCCGGACGAGGAGGCGACATCGGCGTGGCTCCGCGAGCGCCCGCGCTTCACCGACGTGCTCGGCGTGGTCTTCGAGGGCCTCTCGCGCGAGCAGAACGACCGCCTGAAGGGCGCGATGCGGCCGCTCGACCCCGAGGAGCAAGCGGCCGAGAAGGCCCTCGCCAAGGTGCGCGAGAAGGCCGCCGAGGAGCAAGCGCTCGCGCGCGAGAAGGAGAACGAGGCGGCGCGCGCGGCGCACCGCGAGGCGCAGAAGTCGCTCGACCCGAACCGCCCGATGGAAGTCCGTTTCCGGTACGACACGGGCCTGCAGCTCGCCGATCAGGACGATCCGCGCGGCATCTCGGACGAGGTGCGCGCGGCGTGCATGGCGTGGATCGAGGAGCGCAACGAGTGGGTCGCCTCGCGGGGTCAAATCGTGGGCGAGGCCAAGATCACGGTCCTGCCCGGCGCGCTCCCGAAGCCCGGCGCCGACCGCGTGCAGCATGGCTCGTTCGTCCCGGTGACCGGCCCGAAAAAAGCCTGACGCGGGCCGGTCTGTCCGAATTACCCATTCCCTGAGGGCGCGCCGTCCTCATGGCCTCGCCCCACGACGGCGAGGCTCCGCGCGTCGGCCTCGTCGGCGCGCGCGAGCTCGAAGACGATTCGACCGATCCGGATGCGCGCGCCGGGCGAGAGCTCCTGCGATCCCCGCACGAGCGCATCGTTCACGAACGTGCCCGAGGTGCTCGCGACGTCCTCGATCGTGACGCGCCCTTCCTCCACGGTGATCCGCGCGTGCCGCCGCGAGACGGTATCCGACACGAGGCGGATATCGGCGCCCTCCGTGCGCCCGAAGACCTGAGCGCCCTCGCGGAGCGGGACGACGCGCCCGAGGTCCCGCGGAGGCTCTTCGAGGACGACGAGCGCGAACGACGTGGCCATGCGCGCAGGGTACCATGGCCGTAAGTGACCATTGGTCCCGTCCGCGCTTGACGACGGATCGACGGTCGCTTACGACCGCGGGTCCGTTACGGGGTCGTCGACATGCGCAGCACGAGCAAGCCCCAGGCGGGCGAGGGATGGCAGAGGGCGCACAGCGCCGAGCAAAAGGAGCAGCGGCGGGAGGCGATCCTCGGGGCAGCGGCGGAGCTCTTTCGGGAGCGATCGATGGCCGACATCTCGATCGGCGAGGTCGCCGAGCGCGCCGGGCTCGCGAAGGGAAGCGTCTATCGATATTTTTCCACGAAAGAGGAAGTTTTCCTCGCGCTCTTCCTCCAGGCGCTCGGCGCTTGGTTCGACGAGGTCATGCCTTTGCTCCGGGGCCTCGCTCGCGATACCTCGCCGAATGACGTGGCCGCGCTCGTCGTGCGCACGCTCGCGCCGCGGGAGCCCATGCTGCGGCTCCTGGCGAGCAACTCTTGCGACATCGAGCAAAACCTCTCCCTCGAGGCGGCGCGCGCCTCGAAGCGGTGGGAGCTCGAGCATATCGTTCTCGCGGGGGAGGCATTCGAGGCGGCGCTCCCGGCCTTGCCCGAGGGCGGCGGGGTGCGGGCGATCCTGCGGCTCGGCGCGCTCGTCTCGGGCCTCTGGCCGATGGGGCACCCGGTCGGGCCCATGAAAAAGGTGCTCGCGGCGCCAAAGATGGCCCCGCTGCGCGTCGATTTTTACGGCGAGCTCGAAGCCTCGTTCGGAGCGCTCCTCGCCGGCATGTGCCGCGCGTCGTGAGCCTCGCACGGCGGGGACACACGGGCAAACGCCGGAGGGGGGCCGTCGCGGCGCCGGCGTGAAGCTGGGATCGCGGCCGTCCTTCCTGGAGGATGGGGTTCATCAGGCGATGCCGGATTCGACAATCCGGGTTCCGCCCGCTCGAAGAGAAATCCGTCTTCTGACAACATCTCTCGTTGCCTTCACCCAGGAGTTCACGCGGTCGCGGCAAACGCTGGAATCCGGGGGCTGATGCAGCCCTCGCGCCCTTCGTGTTTGCGCTGCACGCGTGCCGGAGGTCGAAGGACGTCGCTGCCGCGGTCGCCGCGGAGGGCGTGCGGGCCCTCGGCGCGACGTCGGGCTCGCTCGCCGTCCTCGTGGCCGACGAGCTCTCCGTCCCTGGCACGAATGATCCGGCCCCGCGGGGGCTCGCCGCGGCGCTCTCCACGCCGGGGCCCACGCGGTTGCGGATCGCGGGGCGCGAGGCGTGGGTGGTGCGGCTCGCCGTCGGCGACAGAGTGCTCGGCATCGTCGCTTTCGAGGGGCTGCGCCGCGAGGGGCCCGCCAAAGCACGTTTGTCCCGGCTCGCGCAGCATTGCGCGCCGGTGCTCGCGCGGGTGCTCGCCGAGGAGGCGGAGCTCTCGGCGTTGCGGCAGAGCCGTGAGCTGCTCCGCGCCGTCACAGAGGGCACGCACGATTGTATCTTCGTCAAGGATCGGGACCTCCGGTACGTCATGATCAACGCGGCGGGCGCGCGGGTCTTCGGGCTCGTGCCCGAGGACGTCGTGGGCAAGGACGACAAGGCGCTCTTCGCGCAAGTCGACGCGGAGGAGATCGCCCAGCGCGACCGGGAGATCCTCACGAGCCAGCGCACGAGGATCTACGAATGCACGTCGACGACCAGCCATGGCGCGACGCGGTCCTGGCAATCGACGAAAGGGCCCTGGTACGACGAGGAGGGGCGGGTCGTCGGGCTCGTGGGCATTTCGCGGGACGTCAGCGCGCGGAGGAAGGCCGAAGAGGCGCAGCGGCTCCTCGCCGAGGTGAGCGGCATTCTCGGCGCCTCGCTGGAGTACGAGAGCACGCTCGCGGCCATGGCGCGGCTCCTCGTGCCGGCGTTCGCCGAAGGGTGCACCATTCACGTGGAGGAGGCCGGCGAGCGGTATTGCCTCGCGGCGCTCGGGCGGGGGGCGGCGTTCGCCGAGGCGCTGCTCGACCTCGTCGCGCCGGGGCGCGCGCTCGGGTTTGGCGAGCTCGACCCGACCACGCGCCGCGAGCTCGAAGCGCGCGGCATTCATTCGCTGCTCGTCGTGCCCCTCGTGATCCACGGGCATGCGCTCGGTCACATGACGCTCCTCGGCGGCGCGCCCGGGCGCTTCATGGCGGAATCGGAGCGCGCCCTCGCCGAGGACCTCGCGCGGCGCGCAGGGATGGCGATCGATCGTGCCCGGCTTTATCGAGCGGTCCAGGAGGCGAGCCGGCTGAAGGACGAGTTTCTGGCCGTCATCTCGCACGAGCTCCGCACCCCGCTCACGGCGATCCTCGGCTGGACCGGCATTCTGCGGCGGGACTCGGTGCCGGAGGCGAGCCGCGGCAAGGCACTCGAGACCATCGAGCGCAATGCACAGGCGCAAGCGCGCCTCATCGAGGATCTCATGGACATGACGAGCATGCTGGCGGGCACGCTCCAGCTCGACGCGGTGGACCTCGACCTCGCGCAGCCGCTCACGCAGGCCGTGCGCGCGATGGGCCCGCTCGCGGACGCGAAAGGGATCCGCCTGGAAACCGCATTCGAGAGGAGCGGGCCGCTCCCCGTCTTCGGCGACGACCTCCGGCTGCGGCAGGTCATCGAGAACCTGCTCGGCAATGCGCTCAAATTCACGCCGCCCGGGGGGACCGTCGAGATCGGCTGCCATCGCGGCGACAAGGCCCTGCTTTGGGTGAAGGACGACGGCGTGGGGATCTCGCCTGCGACCTTGCCGCATGTCTTCGAGCGTTTCCGGCAAGGCGACAGCTCGTCCACCCGCAGCCATGGCGGGCTCGGCCTCGGCCTTTCGATCGTGCGGTATCTCGTCGAGGCGCACGGCGGCGCGGTGGTCGCGGCGAGCCCGGGGAAGGGGCTCGGCGCGACGTTCACGGTCGAGCTGCCGTTGCGCGTCGCAAAGGCCTCGGAGGTCACCCTCGTGGAGGGATCCTCCGCGCCGCGGCGCGACGAGGCGCGCGTGCTCGTCGTCGACGACGCGCCCCCTTCCCGCGAGCTCGTCACGAGCATTTTCAAGAGCGTCCGCCCCGACGTGACCGCGGTTCACAAGGTCGCGGAGGCGGTCGTCGCGATGGCCCCGAAGCTCCCGCCCTCCCGGCAGGACACGGGCCGATCTTGAGCGGTCATGGTGTCCGCAAGAAGCTCCTCGCCACGCGGACGAACGATTCGCGCTCCTCGAATGCAGCGCCGTGGCCGGCGCCGGGCAGGACCCACAGCTTCGCGTCGGGGATCGCGCGATACATCTCGACGGCGAGCTCGACCGGATAAAGCGGGTCACGGTCGCCGTAGACGATGAGGGTCCGTGCCGTGATCGTCGCGAGGTGCGGCGGCGTGAAGCTCATGTCGTCGTGGCGCGCGGCGAACGCGCGGCCCTGTTCCCACAGCGCTACGATTTGCGCGTCGCCGCGCGCGTGCCGCTCGCGCATGTCGCGCCAATCTTCTTCGGACCTTCCTTCCACGGTCATCTGCCGCATGAGGGCGCGCGCTTGCTCGGGAAAGTACGGGGCCGCCGCAGCGATCACCATGGCCTCGACGCGGCTCGGCTGCTGCGTCGCCATGTGCAAGAGCACGTTGGCGCCGCCGCTGATGCCGAGGGCGCGGAATCGATCGATCCCGAGCTCGTCGAGGAGCGAATACATGTCGCGCGCGACGTCCCGAAACACGAACGTGCCGCGGGGATTTCCGGAACGGCCGTGGCCGGGCAGGTCGGGGACGATGGCACGGAACCCCTCGTGGAGGGTTTCGCCGAAATGCTGAAAGTCGCGGCCGCATCCGGTGAAGCCGTGCAAGAGGACGAGCGGATCGCCCTCGCCGTGGATGTCGACGTGTATCTCGATGTCGCCGCGGATGTGCATCTGACTGCTGTGTACGCTCATGGTCGAACACCTCTCCTTCCGGCGAACGGGAGGGTCCCTCATTCGCTCGTGGCGTCGTCCTTCATGTAGGCCTGCCAGGCTTCGATGTCGTACAGGCCGAGGTGCGCGATGGCTTCGCCGTAGGTCCGGATGAGGTCGTCGAACGAGGCACTCCTGTCGCCCTCCGGGTCGACCCGGATTTGCATTCCGACCCAATCGACCCATTCGACCGGCGTGGGCGCGAATTCACGGAAGTAGGCGGTCTTCTCCTCGGCAGAGCGGCCTTGGGCCCATTGCCACCACGCCATCAGGTAGCTCTCACCGTTGCCCATGCGCCAGTGAATGCTGTACCGCGGGATCGCCGGATACCGGAGCCACGGCGGGAGCGGCGAGGTGCGCCCCTGCGCGCGGAGCTCCCGCTCCAGCAACGCTTGATCCTCCGCCTCCTCATCGAACGGCTTGTCTTTGTCCTCCGCCACGAAACCCTCCTCGCGGGCGTCCAGGGGCGCGCCGCAGCGCCGGGCAGTGTCGGAGACACGTCGGGGTGGTGTCAAGTCGCTCGCTTTGGATAGGTGAGCGCGCCCGAGCGGTCGACGCGGGGTTTCTGGAAATGCACGCGGAGCGTTTGTTCCAAGCAAGCGGCCGCGCACGGGTTTCTCAGCGGATCAGCGTGGTCCTTGCTTTGCAACCCCTCGGGCGGCTGCCGTCGTGGGCAGTCGTGGAAAGTCCAGGATGGAGGGAATGCCCATGCGTTCATTCACGATCGCGCGTGCCGCGGTGCTGCCTCTCTTCGGCCTCGTGCTCGTTGCTTGTTCGGTTGGGGGAGACGAGGATCTCGCGCTGGGGCGGGAGAACGCGTCGGGCGCCGAGAAGGGCCGAGAGCCCCAGGTGCCCTCGAAAAGCCGAGAGCCCCAGGTGCCCTCGAAAAGCCGAGAGCCCCAGGTGCCCTCGAAAGCCGGAGAGCCTCAGGTGCCCTCGAAAGCCGGAGAGCCTCAGGTGCCCTCGAAAGCCGGAGAGAAGGACGACTCGCTGGCTGACGACGTGGAGTTCGTGCCGGTCGAGGGCGACGCTGGTCACGTGACGGACGGCGCGTTGTCCGAGGGCAAGGATGTCGAAGGCAAGGAAATCGAAGGCAAAGGCATCGAGGGCAAAGGCATCGAGGGCAAGGAAATTGAAGGCAAAGGGATCGAGCCGTCGGTGCCAAGCGACATCGGCAAGGGCGGGGTGACGAAGGAGCATATGCCGAGCGAGGTCGGCAAGGAGGCCGGCGCAAAGGAATCGGATCTCCCCTCGAAGGGCGACATCCCCTCGAAGGGGGCTTTCGGCTCGAAAGGTGTTCTCCCCTCGAACGCTGTTCGCGAGGTGAACAGCGCTTGCCCGAAGGCGCAGGGGGTCGAGGTCGTCGGGGCTTGCGTGCAGGCGCTCACGTACGCGAAAAACCCGGAGACGGGCGAGTGCTGCGTGTATGCGACGCCCTGCGACGTGCCGAAAACCTGGGAGGCGTCCTTCGTGGCGGAGGCCGTTTGCCAGTAGCGTCGTTGCGGCGCGATTGACAAGACGCGATCCCCTCGGCTTAGATGCCCGGCCATGGAGCCTGTCATCGTGGACGAGGGGGGCGTGACGGTCGTGGAAGGCCAGCCGGACCAGGCATTTCTGACGAGCGCGCGGGACGTGGATCGCGTGATCGAGGCCTGCTTCGGGAGCAGCGCCGGGTGCGTCCTTCTTTACGCGTCGAACCTGCCGGTGGCCTTCTTCGACCTCAGCTCGCGCGTGGCCGGGGACATCCTGCAAAAATTGAGGAACTATCGGATCCGGCTCGCCGTGGTATGCCCGCCGGGGAGCGTCAGCCATAGCAGCCGGTTCGGCGAGATGGTCACCGAGGAGAACCGCGGGGAGCATTTCGGGATGTTCGAGACCCGTGCCGAAGCCGTGGAATGGATCCACGCCTTCGCCTGAAGCGCGCTCATTTCGCGCCCACCCGCACGTACGTCCCCCCCGTGCGACCGAGCGTCTCCGGCGTGTACATCTCTTCGATGTGCGTCGGCGGTGCCACGAATCGGCCGACGTGGGCCGCGCGGGCGAGGTAGCGGAATTTGCGGATGCCGGCGGGGAGCCTGTCGATGAAATACACGACGCGGTCGTCGCGCATTTCGCGCCGCTCGGCCGGCGTCGCCTCCAGGCTCGCGAGCCACGGGCCGCCGACGTGGTGGGCGAGCCGCAAGGGTTCGAGGCCGCCGGGGACCGGGTCTTCGAGGACGACGAAGCGGCGCGGCTCGCGGGTGACGACCTCGATTTCGCAAAGCACGACCTGCCCGGGATCGAAGCGGGGCTCGGCCTCGGCGCTGGCCGCGAGGACGGGGCCGCCGAGGTCCGCGACGGGGCGGAAGGATTTGGTCACGTAAAACCCGGCGTCGAGCGGCTCGCGTGGCATTTCCAGGCGGGCATACCGGAGGATGGCCTCGTAATGGAGGTGGCCTCCGCCCGCGGCCTCGAACGTGAGCGGCGCGCCGCGGCCGCGAAGGAGGGCGGGCATGGGCACGAAGGCCGTGCGGCGGATTTTGCCGGATTCGCCGCCGAGGGGCGCGTCCGCGAGCAAGGTATCGCCGAGGAAGACGCGCGCCTCGACGGGATCGAGGGGCGCCGGGTTTTTCTTGCGGTATGCGTCGAGCGCGAGCAGGGCCCAGGCGGCCTCGTGGGTCGTGCGGTAAGCGCCGCCGGCGCGCGCGTCGATGAGGCCACGCGCGAGGCGGGCCGCGAGCGGGTGCGTGGGGTTCGTCGCGACGAGCGCGCGCAGCGCCGCCGCGTCGGTGCGCACGCTGGAATCGAAATCGTGCGAGGGATGGGCCTCGGACGCGCGTGCCAGGTGCGCCGCGGGGCCGTCGATACGGATGTTCGTTTCGAGGTCGCGGCGGAGCTCGCGGGCTTCGTCCGCGTCGGCGCGGCCTGCAAGGACGAAGGCGTGGAGCAGCAGGGCGCGCGCGAAGAGAGGCAAACGCGCACGTTCGCCGAAGAGCGCGCGCATTCGGCTCTCGTCGGCGCGTCGGGCCCCGGCGAGTACGTCGAGCGCGAAGGCGGCTCGTTCGAGCGCGGAAGGGTCCGCCGCGGGGAAGGGGGCCGCGAGGCTCGCTACGAGAGCGCGGGTCGCGCGATCGAGGGCGCCTTCGGGCACGGGCAAGCCGCGGCGGTGCGCTTCGTCGAGGCCCCATAACGCATAGGCCGTGATATAAAAATCTCCCTCGGAGGAGCCGGGCCATAGGCCGAAGCTCCCGTCCTTTTGCTGGTGCGTGAGCAGCCGCTCCACCGAGGTCCGGAGCGCGGCATCGACGTCGCCGCTTTTTTGCGGGCCCGTTTTTCCGGGCACGAGCGGCACGCCGAGGGAATCGGCGAGGTCGCGGAGCGCGAGGAGCGGGACCATGCGGCTCACGGTTTGCTCGGTGCATCCGTACGGGTATTCGACGAGCTGCTCGATGCCCGCGCCGAGGCCTGCGAGCGGGGTCGAGGCGAGGGATATCGTGAGGCCGCCGGTGTCATTTCGCAGGCCTGCGAGGCTCCCGAGGCGCTCGGCGATGGCCGAGGACGTCTCGCCCGTGAGGGTCGCGGTTTCGAGCGTCGTGGGTACACCAATCTGGGCGTCGAGGTCGACGCCGTCGGATTCGTCGTCCAGGTGGGCATCGAAGGAGAGGCGCGCCTTTCCAGCGGCGTCGGCGCGGAAGGGAAAACGCACGAGCGCGGAATGCTCGGGGTCGACCGTGGCCTCGCGGCGCATGGGGCCCGCGGGCGTGAGGCCGCCCTCGGCGCTCGCGGTCACGACGGTCTTGCCGCCGGGGATGTCGAGCGCGGACACGATCACGGAGGCCTCGAATTGGTCTCCCGCGCGCAAGGCCAGAGGAATGCTCGGGCGGGCCATGAGGTGCTTCGACGTGACGACGGTGGAGTCGTCCGAGCCCGTACGATCGTCCTCCGCCACGGCCACGGCCATGAATCGATAGGCCGTGAGGCCGTCGGGCAAGGTGATGCGGCGCTTCACGCGGCCCGTCGCGTCGGTGAGCAGATCCGGGAGGAAGGCCACGGTTTGTCGGAAATCGCCGCGTCGGGGGCCGATGCTGGTCGCGCCCATGCGGACCAGGGGCGGCTTCGCGCGGCGGCCCCCCGAGAACGTGCGGAGGAGGTCGTTCCGGACGTCCTCCGTCAGAATATTCCCATCCCGTGGCGCATAGATCGCGCGGAAGGGCTCGGGCGTGAGGTAATAGGTGACCATGAGCGAGCCCTCGTCCGCAGCCCACAAGGTGACCTCGGCGCGCACAGGTTTGCCCGCGGCGTCCTTGGTGATGACCTCGACGTCGAGCGTCTCGCCGGGCGCCGCCTGGAGCTTGCTCGGGCGCACCTCGACGTCGAGCTTGCGGGCCTCGGCGCTGACCTCGATCGGAGCCGAGCGCGATTCCGAGCGGTTGCCGAGGAACGTGGTGACCGTGATGTCCGCATTGGGCATCATGGAGAACGTGACCGGAATCTCGACGACCGTCTGCGTGCCCGCGGGCGCGAGGGACACGACGCGCCGGAAGAGCAAGCCCTCGCGTTCGACCGTGACGAGGGCCTCGGTCGTCTTCGAATGCGGAGATTCGAGGACGACACGGGCCGTTTGTCCGACCTGATACTTGATGTGCTCGATGCGCAGGGCGAGCTCCGGCGGCGGAGGGGGCGGAGGCGGAGGCGGTGGGGGCCGCGGGGAGGCGGGAGGCGGGTTCGTGGGCGGGGCCGGGCGCTCGACGCGGAGCGCATACGAGGCTGCGGCGCGGCGGCCCTTTTCGTCCTTCGTCGTGGCGCGGACGATGATCTCGGGGTCGTCTTCCGTCTCGACGCTCTGCGCGGGAATCACGAAGTCACAGCCGACGGGCGCGGGGCCGCTCTTGACGTCGCAGGCGCCGAGCGGGCTGTCTTCGACGACGATGCCTGCACGGCCGACGCGGCGGCGCGAGAATTCGAGGTGGACCGGGCGCGCCTGCCGGTCGCCCGTCGAGGTCACGACGAGCACGGTCGGCGTGATCTTGTCGCCCGGCTTGACCGAATTCTGCTCCGGCACAGCGAGCGCGACGAGGACGCCGGCGGGGTGAACGAGCGCGCTGCCCTCGGCGTAGCGTGTCTCCTGGTTGAGATCCGTCACCTCGACCTTGCAGGCGACCGACTCGACCGCCGTTTGGCCGGGCAATACGACCGGGACCACGAGGGAGAAGGCGCCCTGGCCGTCGAGCTTGCCCGTGCCCCGGGCGATCTGCGCCACGGGCGCCCGCACGTCATGCTCGGTGAGCACGTACTCGGTGAGGCCTGGGACGCTGGGCTCGCCGAGGCCGCGGGTCACGACGATCGAGGCGCGGCCGCCAGCCATCGGCGCGCCGTAGAGCATCTCGCCCTGCGCGGTGCAGGTCATCCGTTCGCCGGGCTCGTAGACCTGTTTGTCGAGGAGCGCCGTGGCCTTGCTCTCGACGGGGCGGTAATGATCCACGGAAAAGCCCCAATAAATGCGCTCCCCGTCGAGCTCGGCCTCGGCGCGGTAATACCCGAGCGGGGCGTCCTCGGCGAGGGGGACGAGGGTGGCGAAGGTGCCGAAGCGCGAGAGGACGTGCCGCGAGGTGCTGATGGGGCGGCGCTCGGGGTCGAGGATGCGCAACGTGACCTGACGGCCGCTCGGCGTATCGAGGCCCGCCGTGACGGGGACGCGGAGGACGCCTTTGAGCTCCACGCGTTCGCCAGGGCGATAGATGCCGCGGGCGGAGAAGAGGCGGCCGACGGGCTCCGGCGCGCGAGGGACGGTGAGGGATTGGTACATCCAATCGTCGCCGCTCCGCGCCACGACAGCGAGCTTGGCTTCGGGTTCGCCGGCTTTTCGCGGGGGAATGCGCAAAGGGAGGGCCGCGAGGCCCTTGTCGTCGGCCACGGCCGCGCCGAGGATCGAGGGGTGGCCGCCGTTCGGAATGTGGTGGACCTCGACCCGCGCGCCTTTCACGGGCGACGTGCTAGAGAGGCGCGTCAGCCAAACGAGCGCCTCGTCCGGGGCGATCTTCGTCAAGGGGCCGAGGTCGGTCAATTGCATTTCGTGTTCGACCGTCTGCGGCGGCTGCCCCGGCGCGCTGCGATACGTCCCGCGGACGAGCACCGGGCCACTCGTGATGCCTGGAGGCAAGTGGTCCTGGACGGCGAGGTCCGACCAACGGTCCTGATTGCGTTTGCCTGTGTGCGGCGCGAAGCTCGACGCGGGCGAGAGCGGGACCTGGGTTCCGGCGAGCCGCGCGAGGGCTTGCGTCGGGTCGAGCGGGAGCAACGAGACGGTCGCGTCGACGGTGTTCGTCACGCCAATTGGCAAGATGCGCTGTTCCGGGACCCAGTATGTGCCCCGCGCGCCGATGACGAGGTTGGCGGGCGTGTCCCCGAAACGAACCTCGCGTTTCACGGCCATCGGGAGGCGCTGGCCGTGGATGTCCTGGAAGGCGCGGCGGGCGCCGCTGGTGCGGAGCTCCAGGCGATAGGTTTGGCCGGGCGCGAAGTCTCCGCGGATGTAGACCTCGCGGCTCGATTCGCCGTCTTCGTAGGCGCCGCTCACGTAATACGCTTCGGGGAGGGGGTCGATGACGATGGCGCGTTCGAGGACCTCGTCCGAGACGGGCGTCGCGAATGTGAGCGTGAGCGTGCCGAGGGTCGGGTCGCAGCGATCCTTTTCGAGGGGATGCGGCTGGCAAGCGACGGAGACGAGGCCCGCGGGGCCGAGGGTGCGAAATCGGATTTCCTCGGTCTTGCCCGCCGGGAGTTCGCCTGCGGCGCCGCGGAGCGAGGCGTCGATACGCACGACGACGTTCGTGTCGCGCGGAAGCGGGGCGCGCGGAGCGAGGACGGCGCGATCGTCGGTCACCTCGACGATCGAAAAAGGCACGGGGCCGCGGCCCGCGTCGATCGTGACGGCCCGCGTGACCTCCGCGGCTTTCACGGGTTGCGTGAAAAAGAGCGTGATCGGCGCGTCCGGGCGAATGCTGGTTGCGCCCTGCGCGGGCTCGCTGCCGGAGAGGGTGGGCCGCGGGGTCGCAAACGAGAGGACGAACGGGGCTTCGAGGGTGCTGCCGTCGAGCGCGCGGGTGCCTGCGGGGACCTCGACACGGAAGGGCGTCGCGGGAGGAAATAGTTTTGACGGGACGAACTGGAGCGCGCTCGATCCGACCCAGGAGAATGCGCCCGGGTGGGCCGGGGTGATCTGGACCGGGGCATCGGGCGCGCCGGGATCCGCGCCGAGCGCGCGCATGGGTTTGCTGAAGACGAGCGTGATTTCAGGGCTCGCGCTGGTGTCGCCGTTTGGGCCGGCGAAGACGACACGAAGCGGGCCGGCCTCGGGGGGGCGAGGGGCGAGGGCCGCGCGAGGGGCGAGCTCGCCCCGGACGGGCGCCGCGGGAGGTTTCAGCGGAAGTGCGCCGGGAAAACAGGCCGCCGAGGCGGCGGCGAGGGCAACGAGCAAGGAGGCGGCGGGCGAGGGGCGGCGGAAACGCATGAGGACTCCGAGAGCGACAGGTGAGGACGCCCGAGGTTCCCCAACTCATTCGTCTTTGGCAGGACGGTAAAGCTCCACGCCCGAAGCACCAAACGTCGTACGCAAAGGCTCGCGTTCGCCATGAGGCCACGCCGCGGGGGTATGGCGCAAGAGAGGATGGGGGCGGAGGGATTCGAAGAGGACGTGGCAAGGGTCGTCGGCCGCGCCGCCGAGCTCGGGCATTGCGTTGAGCCCGAGGCCGGGGCGGTCCCGCGGGGGCTCGTCGCCGAGGGCCTCGGCGAGGGCGCCGGCCATGTCGAGCAAGGCCTCACGAGTGCGCGCGTCCGCGCTCGCACGGGCGGCCGTGCGCATGGCCTTCACGGCCGGGCGAGCTTCCTGTCCGAGGACGTCCTTGCCAGCGGCGGAGAGGGCCGTCGCGAGCGAGAGGCGCAGCTCGGGCGAGCGCGTGGCGAGGAGGCGCGCGACGAGGCGCGGGGCGATTTCGGGAGGCCATTCGTCGGCCTCGCGCGCGAGGGCGTGGACGGCGCGGATCGAGGGGTCGTCCGGGGTCGCCAAGGAGGATGCAATACGCGCAAGGGCGGCGGCGAGCGCGGCGCCGCGGGCCCCCTCTTCGAGCAGGACGACAGACGCGGCGAGGGAGCCGGGCGAGGCGCCGGCGGCAATACGCGCGAGGCGCGGGACGTGCTCGGGGAAATGGGCGAGGACGGCATACAGGCGCGCGCGTTCGTCGAGGGTCTCGGCGTGGACCGATTCGAGGCGCGGGAGGGCCTCGGGCGCGGCCGCGCGCTCGATGGTGTCGAGCAAATACGAGGCGACGCGGGGGCAGGCGCGGACGTCGTCCCGGTCGAGGAGGCGCACGAGCTCCTCGCTCTCGGTCGGGTCGAGGCCACGCACCTCGAAGGCGACGGTGGCCGCGAAGAGTTTGTCGGGGTGGGTGTCGCGCAGGTGTGGCACGACGAACCGGTACCGACCGGGCGGGAGGATACGTTCGCCGCCCAGGAGGGGGAGCTCGGAGACGATCGTCGCCGCGGAGGGGGCGATCTCGGGCTGGGCGGAGACGGTGAGGCAATACCCTTGGGGGGGCGGAAACGCGCGATAGACGTCGTCGAGGCCGAGCCGCTCGATCGTGCCGAAGAGGCCGGGCCAGTGGCGCGCGCCGCGGATGGGGTCGGGGTTCTTGTTGACGAGGCGGAACGCAGAGAAAGGAGTATCGCCCTGGTGGGGTTCGAGGAGGACGAGGGACGTCTCGCCGCCGGGATTCGTGGGTTCGGACGCGGGCGGGTCCGGCGCGGCGATCGCAGGGCCGCGTGCGGCGGCCTCACCCCCGCGCGGGAGGGTCGGCGCGCCGCACCCGACGACAAAAAGCAGGCAGAGCGCCGCGGGAGCGCTCGCGAGGCGGGCGGAACGAGGCATCGCGGCATCGTTGGACGCGTGGGCGTCGATTGCCTTGGGCTTCCTCGATTCTGGCGTGCTGGGCCCGCTCACGTCCGTCGCCATGGATCGTTTCGTCGCGCCTCGCGCGGTAAGAGGGCGCGCTTGCGGGGGTACGAACGGCTCGATAGACTCCGCCGCGATGTCCAAGGAGACGTGGGCCTGCGATCCGTCGCCGGGGCGGTATCGAATCGGGGAAGGTCCGTTTCGCGTCCGCGGCGTCATGTACATGGGGTATTTCGAGTACGCGACCAAGCGCACGCTCGGCGGCTTGCCGGCCGTGTACGCCGCGATGGCCCACCCCGAGGTCGAGGCATTTCTCGAACATACGATTTTCCTCGCGGCGTCGAGCTACGACATCGTGCCGATCGTCCATTTCGCCCGCGCGCTGGCGAAGGTCGAAGGGATGCCCTTCGACAAACTCGTGCGGGGGCGCGCGCGTCACGCAGGCGAGCACAACGTGATGGGGCTATATCGCGCCCAGATGCGCAGCTCGTCGGTCGGAGACATGGCCGTCCGGCTGCCGCGGATCTTCGAGCGGTATTTCGGCCATTGCCGCGCCGAGATGTCGCACGCCGGCGAGGGGCTCGTGGAGGGGCTGTTCGCCGGGATGCCGGCGCCCTTGCTCGGGTATTACGTGTGGTGCAACGAGGGTTTCATCGAGGGGGCGCTCAGCGCCGCCGGCGCGCGGGACGTGCGATATTCGTGGTCGGCCCCGATTCCGGACGGCGAGCGCGACGGGACGCCGCAAAAGGCCGTCACGGTCCGGATCACCTGGGCGGTTTGAGCGAGGGGGCGGGAGCTCGGCAAGCCGAGCTCCCGCCCCCTTCCGCCCCCGCTCATTCGTCGTCCTCGTCCTCCGGCACGACCTTCCCTTCGTAAAGGGCAAACGCGACCTCGAAGCCGTCCTCCTCGAACGACGCGACGACGTCGTCGAACGAGGCATTCTCGTGATACCCGAAGCCGATCTGATCCGTCGGGCCGAGCACGCCCTGGAGCGCCTCGCTTTCGGCCGCGGCGAACGAGCGCAGGACGCCGAGCAAGGTCTCGGCGGCGCCACGCGGGACGGGCTTTTCGGGGTGCCGCACGAAGAGCTCCATCAGGTCCGCGTCGTCCTCGATCAGGAACCAGATGGGCCGCTCGGCGTACTTCTTGACGAGTGTGGCGTCGGCGAATCCGCGCAGATCCCCGAATCGACCCAGGACGACCGTGGGCGCGAGCTCGTCCTCGTCCTCGTCCTCCTCGCCTTCTTCGCCCTCGTCGAGCTCGCCCTCGTCGAGCGGCGAAGGCTCCTCTTGCTCAGGCGCTCGTCCTTGCGCCTTCGGGTCCCGTCGTTTGTCCATCGTGCTCACCGGGGTCCTCGCTCCACGTCGATCCACAACCGCTCGCGTGGGTGTCCCCGATGGACGTGTCCATCGACACCCACGCGTCGTCGTTTTTACCCCACCACGGCCGCGTCCGCGACTAGGATGGAGCGTCGCCTCGCGCCGGCCCCTCGCTTTTCGCGGAGGGGATCGCCTGCGGGAGTCGCCCATGCGTTTCTCGCCCCTCGCGGATAGCCGCCTCGAAATCCTGAATCTGCTCGACCTGCCCGTCTGGATCACGGACCCGGACGCGGTGCGTATCGTGTGGGCGAACCGTGCGGCCGTGGCCCTCTGGCGCGCCGAGGACGTGCGCGAGCTCGTCAACCGGGACCTCGCCCCGTCGCCGACGATCCGCGCGACGTTGCAGCAGCTCCGCGAGCGCGTGCAGACCGGCGAGCGGTTCGGGTCGGAGCGGACGATCTATCCAAAGGGAGAAGCCGTCCGCGTGCACATGAGCTTCAAAGCATTCCCGCTGCCCGACGGCCGCGGGGGCCTGCTCGTCGAGGCGACGCCGATTCGCGATGCGTTCGACCCCGAGGTGGTGCGCGCCGCGGAGGCCGTCCGGTATGCGCCGCTCGTGGTGACGACCCACGCGCTCGACGGCTCGCTCCTGCAAGCGAATACGCTGGCGCGCACGACGTTCGGCAATGCATTCTCCTTCGCGGGGATCTTCGCCGAGCCTGCGGAGGGGGCGCGCGTGCTCGCGCACGTGGCGGGGGGCGAGCCGTTTTTCGAGGACGTGGAGGTCGTGACGACCGAGGGGACGCGGTGGTTTTCGGTCGCGGCGCGGCCGATCCCGGATGCCGTGACGGGCAAACCCGGCATTCTGGTGAGCGCGCACGACATGACGGCGCGTATCGAGGCGGAGCGCGCGAAGGACGACCTCGTGAGCGTGGTGAGCCACGAATTGCGCACGCCGCTGACGGCGATCCGGGGCGCGATCGGGCTCGTCGTGGGCGGCGTGGCGGGAAAGGATCCCGCGCTCCAGGCGGAGCTTTTGCAAATGGCGTCGGAGAACGTGCAGCGGCTCGGGCGGCTCGTGGACGATCTGCTCGACGTGCGAAAGCTCGCGGCGGGGAGCATTTCGCTGAAGCTCGCGAACGTGGATCTCGCGGACGTGGTGCAGGGCGCGGTGGAGCTCTACGCGCCGGCGGCGCGGGCGAAGGAGATCGAGGTGGAGACGGACGTGCCGGCGGGGATGCCGGTGTTCGTCGATCCGCAACGGATCCAGCAGGTGGTCCTGAATTTCCTGTCGAATGCGATCAAGCACTCGCCGGTGGGGGAGGTCGTGCGCGTGCATGCACGATCGATCGCCGAGGGGTTCCGTGTTGAGGTGAGGGATCGGGGGCCCGGGGTGCCGGAGGCGTTCCGGGACAAGATTTTCAGGCGGTTTTCGCAAGCCGACGCGTCGAGCACGCGCAGCATCGGCGGAACGGGACTCGGGCTCTACATCGCAAAGACAATCGTGGTGATGCACGGCGGCCGCCTGGGATACGAGAACGGGAAGGCGGGCGGGGCGGTGTTTTTCTTCGAGGTGCCGGCGCGGGCGACCGATTAACGCGGGGGGCCGGCGAGCTTTTCGGGCGGCGTTTTGTCGAGGAGCGCTTCGCGGAGGAAGGCGAGGAGGGCGCGTTTTTCGTCGGTGGAGAGGCCGAGCGCGCGGACGTCGGGGTCCTGGTTCGGGACGGGGATCCCGAGGCCCTTGCCGCCGCCCTTGTCGTAGAAATCGACGACCTCTTCGAGCGTGCGGAAGGCGCCGTGGTGGAAATACGGCGCCGTGCGCGCGACGTCGCGGGTCGTCGGGGTCTTGAATGCGCCCTCGTCGGCCGGGCGTGAGGTGAGAGCGCCGCGGCCCCGGTCCGCATCGAGGGTGGTGCCGCCGGGTTTGTCGGGGACGCCGAGGACGGCGAAGATGGGGACGGCGAAATCGAGCGGGCGGGAGCCGCCGAAGAAAGGCGGAATGTGGCAGCGGGCGCAGCGGCCCTTGCCGGCGAAGACGTCGAGGCCGCGGCGGTGCAAGGGCGAGAGCGCCGTTTCGTCGCCGCGGGCAAACACGTCGATCGGGGCGTCGCCGGGGACGAAGGCCTCGGATTCGAAGGCGGCGAGCGCGCGGCCGACGTTGTCGGTGGTGACGCCGGGCGTGGGGAGCGCCTGGAAGAGGGCGCGGAGGTCCGCGGCGGATTCGATGGCGTGGAGGAGCTCGTCCGTTTCGAGGCCCATTTCGGCGCGGGCACGGATGACGCCGAGGGCCTGGCGCTCGGGCGTGAGCGCGCGGCCGTCCCAGAGCTGGGCGGCGTGCAGCGGGCCATAAAGCAAGGTCGGGGTATGGCGCAGCGTGACGGCCGGATCGAGGGAAGGCGGGCGGACGAGGCCGTCGGCGAAGCCTCTCTCGGGGACGTGGCAGGTGGCGCAGGAGCGAGCGTTGTTTTTCGACAAACGCTTGTCGAAGAAGAGCTTGCGCCCGAGCGCGGCCCAGGTGGCTTCGTCGCCGCTCGCGCTGCGCGGGCGGATGCGCGGGGCGGGGAGGGTGAGGGCCGAGACGGGTTCGTCCGCGTCGGTTTTCGCGACCGGGAAACGGGCGCGGTATGGCATTCGAACGGGGAGGCCGGCGGCGGCGACGAGGCGGCGGAGCGCGGCGCCGAGGCGGCCGGTGGCGAGGACGAAGCTCGCGCGGTCGTCGAGGTCATCGGCGGTCTTCGCGGCGTCGAGGCGCGCGCGGAGGGGCCGGGCGATTTCTTTCACGGATGCGAGGGCGGCCGGGGTTTCGGCGGTCCCGGGGGTCGCGAGGGCCGCGGAGGCGGATTCGATGAAATCGAGGGTGCCGCGGAGATCGGCGAGGACGGCGGCGGAGCCCTCGGGGACGCCCTGGAACGATTCGAGCGCGAGGGCGCCGAGGTCATAGGCGGCGAGCGAGAGCGCATGCGCGACGACCCCGGGTACGGTCGGGATGCGGCGCGCTTCGCTCTGGAAGAGGCGCAAGGCGCGGTCGAGGGTGACCATTTCGACGCGCGCGGCCGCGGCGTCCCCGAGGACCAGGGCGGCGTCGAGGCGGAGGAGCGCGCCGCCGCCTTCGTCGATGGAGCGCGGGGGGCCGAAGACGACCTCACCGCCGAGGCTCTCCGGCCTGCGCCAGATCGGCGCGCCCGCGGCGAGGGAGCGGCGAAGGGCGAGGTAATGGGAATCGGCATCGCCGCGGCCCTGGGGCATTGCAGCCACGAGGGATTCGAGGGCCTCGAGGCCGCGGCGCGCAGGCTCCTCGACGATCCGTACGAGCGGGGAGGGCGGAGGTTCGGGCGGGGCCGTGGACACGACCGGCTTTGCGCTCGTGTCCGCGGGGGCGGGGGCCTCCGGCTCGTCCGGGCAGCCCGCGAGGAGCAGGGCCGCGAGGACGAGCGCAGAGAGGCGTTCAGGGCTCGAAGATCGCTTTGCAGGCATCGAGTTTGGCCTGGTCGACCGTGGGCATCGCGAACGTGGGGGGCTCGGCGTGCGGGGGGTTTTCGAAGTCGAACATTTCCCAGGGCGCCTCGGCGTTCGCGTCGCGGTTCGTGAGGGCCGGCATCTGGAAGCGGGCCTCGATGAAGCGGACGATCGAGGTGTGGTCGTAGGTCTTGTGACCGACGAAATGCTTTTTCGCGTAGGGCGAGACCACGAGGAGGGGGACACGAACGCCGAGCTGGTCGAATTTCGCGTCGGTATCACCCGGCTCGAGCTTCGGGGTGATCTCGTCGGGCGGGCAGGCGGCCGGAGGCACGACGTGGTCGTAGAGGCCGCCGTGCTCGTCGTACGTGAGGAACAGGGCGGAGCGATCCCAGGCCGAGCTCTTCGCGAGGGCGTCGATGACGGTGGCGGAGAACTGCTCGCCGAGCATGGCGACCGCGGGCGGATGCTCGTCGTTCTGCGCATACCCTTCCCGCGCGATGCCCGGATCGACGAACACGACCTGGGGCAGGTTTCCGGTCTCGAGGTCGTAGAAGTAATTCTCGATCGGAACGAAATGCCCGTGCTCGTCCTTGCTGTACTGGAGGTACTTGTCGACGAAGATCGCGGCGCCGGGGGTGGTGGAGACGTACACGCGCCAGGAGACCTGCCGCAGTTCGAGGTAATCGAAGAGCGTCTTGTCCGGCGTGACGAACGTGTTGTGGACGGCCCCGAAGGAGCTCGCCGCGTAGAGGTACATGCGATTCGGCCACGTGGGGCCGGGGACGGAGGAATGGTAGTGGTCCGCGATGGCGAACTCGTTCGCGAGCCAGTAATAAAACGGCAGGTCGTCCTGGGTGTAGTAACCGAGGCCGCGGCGGCCGCTCAGCATGTCCTCGGGGGCGCCGGCGCTCGGCAGCTCGTGCCAGCCGTCGTTGGTCTTGAAAAACCCGTCCATCTTGCCGCCGTTGATCTGCTCGTGCGTGCCGGTCCATTCGTGGTTCGTGTCCACGAAGCAGAGCTGGCTGTCGCGGAACGTGGCGACGGCGGTGCCGGTGTCGTCGGGGTTCGTGAAGTTCTCGGGCGCGACGTCGACGTCGTCCTGGCCGTACTCGGGCAGCTTTTGGAAGTAATGGTCGAAGGAGCGATTCTCCATCATGACGACCACGATGTGATCGACGGGAATCTCGGCACCATAGGGGTGCGACTTCCCTTGCGTCTCCGCGGGGAGCATGCCCGCCGTGTATCCGCATGCGTCCCGCTTCGCGGCGGCCTCGTCGTCGCTCGGCGGGTCGACATCGCGGTTCCATTCCGCGGGGCCCGGGGGCGGGGGCGGGGGCGGCGGGGCCTCCTCGTCGGGCGTGCAGCCGACGAGGGCGAGGGTCGGGAGCAAAGCGAGGAGCAAAGAGCTGGAGCGGCGCATCGACTCCATCATCGCGCGCGAGGTCGGTGGCTGGCTACGAGAAAATCAGGGCGCAGGCGGAGGGAGCGCGGCCGCCGGGGTCTGCTTGGACGTCACGGGCTTGTCGGGCGCAGGCTTGCCGGACGCAGGCTTGTCGGGCGCAGGCGGCGGGGTCTCGTTGCGGAACGTCGCGGGCTTCGTCGGCCCCTCGTCCGCCGCGGGCTTGCTCTCCGGCTTCGGCTCGTCGAGGTCCTCGCTCGGCGCGGGTTTGTCCTCGACGGGCGCCGCGACGGCGACGGCTTCGGCCTTGTCGTCCGGGGTCTCCTTGGCAGGGGCCGGCGCGGCCTTGGGCGGGGCCGGCTGCGCGACGTACACGACGACCTTGTCGCCCTGCGCGAGGGGGCTCGTGCGCGAGCGGTGGTTGATGCGCTCGAGCATGCCGAGGCTGAGATTGTATCGCTTCGACAACCCACGCCAGGTGTCGCCCTCGGCGGCGGCGATTTCCAGGCGTTTGCGGCCTTTCAGGTTCTCGAAATGGGTGAAGAACTCGGTGGAGCCGACGGGCAGGACACGGGCCTCGGGCTCCTCCAGGACGAGCGCATTCGCGAGGGCGCGCTCGCGCGGGACGAAGACCTGCAAGGTCATTCCGTCATGAAGGGCCGCCGAAGGGTCGAGCGTGTTCCAGCGGGCGATCTCGGCGGCAGAGACGGAGAGCGCGGAGGCGACCTCGCGGGCGGTGTCGCCGGCGACGACACGATAAAAGACGCGGCGGCGATCGCGGTAGGTGAAGGCCTCGGCCGGGACGACGATGACGGGCTTTTCGCCGCGCACGCCGGAGAAGACGCTGGCGACGGTCGGTTTGTCGGGGCCGCCCTCGGGGACGAGGAGGACGGTGCCAGGGCGGACCTGCTCGCCGGAACGGAGGCCGTTCAAGGAGAGCAAGGTGCTTTTCGTGGTGCCGCGGAGGGCGGCGATGTCCTCGATCGATTCGCCCCAGCGGACGAGGTGACGTTCGAGTTTGTCCTCGCGCTCGAGGAGCTTGGCGACGGTCTTGGCCGCGCGGGCGCCGGTGCCGGGCGGGACACGGACGACGAAGGAGGCGCCTTCTTTGGCGTCGGGGCCGAGCGGCGGGGTGCGGCCGACGGGGAGCTGGGGGTTCAAGTCCTCGACGGCGTCGAGGTCGACGCCGGCCGCGGTGGCCACGGTGCGGAGCGCGACGCCGGGGCCGACGGAAAGTTTGTCGAAGGTGACCGCAGGTTCGGGCTCGACGCCGTCGCAGCCGAAGACGGCGCAATTCTTGGCGACGATCGCCATGGAGACGATCTTGGGGACGTAGAGCGCGGTTTCGAGCGGGAGGCCCGCTTCGAGGCGGCTGAGCTCCCAGAAGTCGTTCGTGTTGTATTTGCGAATGGAGGCGAGGAGACCGCCATACCCCATGTTGTACGCGGCGAAGGCGAGCTCCCAGGTCCCGAAGCGGCGGTGGAGGTCGGAGAGGTAACGCGCGGCGGCGAGGGTGGAGCGCTCGGGGTCGAGGCGCTCGTCGATCCAGCGGTCGACGGTGAGGCCATAAATGCGGGCGCCCTCGGGCATGAACTGCCAGAGGCCGGCGGCGCCTACGGGCGAATGAATGGTCGGATCGAACCCGCTCTCGACGAGCGCGAGCCAGACGACATCCTCGGGCAAACCCTGCTCGCGAAGGACACGGCGAATGGCCGCGCCATAACGGCCGCTCTTCTTGACCCACGAGGCGACCATGGAGCGGCCGCGGGGGTTGTTCTTGTAAAACTCGAGGTAACGGAGGACGCGCGCATCCCAGCGGACGGGGATGTCGGGGAGGTCGAGCTTTTTGAGGAAGGAGAGGTCGGCCGGCGCCTGCGGCTGGAGCGGCGCAGGGAGCGGCGCCGAAGGGGGAACGCCGGTGGCGAGGAGGACGGGGCCGCCCCGATCGAGGGTAGGCAGGTCGTCCGAGGGCCAAGCCGCGCCAGCATTCGGGGCCGCAGAGAAGAGGGCGAGGTCGAGCTCGCGGAGGGCGCGGAGCTCGGCCGATTCGTCGACGCTGCGATGCTGCGTCGGCGGCAACCCAGCGATGGCGCGGCGCGTTTTCTCGTCGGGCTCACCGGCTTCCCCGGGCTTGCGCGTGAGGGGTTTTTTGCCGGTAGGCTTCTTGGCGGCGGGCTTCTGCGCAGGTTTCGCGGAGGCCTGGGGTTTGGGCTTCTGCGCGGGCTTGGCGGCCGCAGGCTTGGCGGCCGCAGGTTTCAACCCGGCAGGCGCAGGCTTCGGCTGGGCGAGGCTCGGCGGAGAAACGAGCGCGCCGGCGAGGAGCCAGCCGGCCGTGACGAACACGCGTGCGGCCTTGGGAAAGCGCATGACCCGAGGGCGGGTGTCTCACGGTGGGGACGCGGGGTCAACTTTCGCGCGGGGGCGTGGAGGAGCGCGAAGCGATCCGACCGGAGCCCCCCACCTAGGACAACTGCGCCACCCAGTCCACGATCTGCGGCAGCCCCATGACCTCGTTCACCACGCCGGCCTTCACCGCCGCGCGCGGCATGCCGTAGACGACCGCGGTCTCCTCGCTCTCGGCGATGATCGTGCCGCCGCCGGCCCGGATCGCGCGGGCGCCGGCCACGCCGTCGTCGCCCATGCCCGTGAGGATGACGCCGTACGCCCGCGAGCCGACCGGCGCGAGGCTGCGCAGGAGGCGGTCGGCGCTCGGGATGTACCGGTCGTGCTGCGAGGGAGGGCCGACGCGCAGGCGGATCTCGTTCCAGCCCATGCCGCTCGGGCCCTGCGAGACGACCGCTTCCATGCACATCTTGCCAGGGCAGATGAACGCGCGGCGCGCCGTGACGATGTCGCCGTCGACGGCCTCCGACACGCGGATCGCGCTCTTCCTGTCGAGGCGCTCGGCGAAGGTGCGGGTGAACTTCTCCGGCATGTGCTGGGCGATGAGGATCGCCCCGGCGAACTTCTCGGGGACGCGGCTCAGGATCTCGAGCAGCGCCGTCGGGCCGCCCGTCGACGAGCCGATGCCGACGATGAAGCGCGCCGCGATGTTGGCGACCGAGCGCGCGCTCGGCTGCTCGGGCTGCGGCGTGGAGAGGACCGGTGGCGTCGCCGTGGAGCGCGGCAGCGGCGGGATCGCGCTGTTGCGCTGGCTCACGGCCGCGAGCGGCCGCAGGTAACGGACGAGGAGGACCTTCTGGAGGATCTCGCGGCGCAGCGAGGCGTCGGGCGCGAGCCTCTGGCTCGGCTTCGCGACGAAGTCGACGGCGCCGAGCTCGAGGGCCTTGAAGACGTTTTCTTTTTGGCTGTAGCTCGACACCACGATCACGGGCGTCGGCTGGCGGACCATGAGGATGCGGAGGAACGTGAAGCCGTCCATCTTCGGCATCTCGAGGTCGAGCGTGATGACGTCGGGCTTGAGGCTCAACGCGAGGCGCAGCGCCTCCTCGCCGTCGCCCGCCTTGCCGACGACCTCGACCTCGTCGCTGCCGCTGAGGATGTCCGCGATGTTTCTTCGGTTGTAGGCGGAGTCGTCGACGACGAGTACCCGCAGCGGACCGGTCTTCACCACCGTTTCACCTCTGCTGCATCCCTTGCCGAAGTGCTCATGGCTTCCCCGTTCCGGGCGTTCCGCCCTCCAACCCCTGCGGGGCAAACCGCGAGGCCGTGATGGGCTTTCGATAGACGAGGTCGTCGCGCAAATGGACGAGCTCGAACGCGGTCGAGACGTTGAGGAGCGACTCCGAGTGGCCGAGGAGCAAGAAGCCGCCCGGGAGGAGTCGATCATAAAACATGTCGATCACGCGGCGCCGTGAGGCATCGTCGAAATAGATCAGAACGTTGCGGCAGAAAATGATGTCGACGCGGCCCACGACCGACGCCCGGACCGGATCGAGCAGGTTCAGGTGCCCGAAGTGGCACCAGGCCCGGAGATCGTCCTGCACGTGCATGCCGTCGGGCTTCTCGACGAAGTATTTTCGTTTGAGGTCCGGGGGGATCGCACGGAACGACGAGGAGCCATACACGCCCCGGCGCGCGTGCGCCACGCAGCGGCGCGAGATGTCGCTGCCGAAGATGCGGACGTCGCGGCGGCCGGACAAGCCGGCCTCCTTGGCCGTGATGGCGATGGAGTAGACCTCCTCGCCCGTGGAGCAGCCCGCGCTCCAGATCGAGAGGCTCTCGCGGGAGAGCGGAGGACGGCGGAGCATCGGGAAGAGCTCGGTCCGGAGCGCCGTGAGCTGGTAGTCTTCGCGGTAGAAATAGGTCTCGTTGATCGTGACGAGATCGAGCGCTTCGTCGAGCTCGGCCCGGCCCCGATCCGGCGAGCGGAGGAGCTGGTAGTACTCGCCGAACGAGTGCAAGCCATGCACGCTGAGGCGCTCGCGCAAGCGCCGCTCGATCACGGGGCGCTGCTCCGGGCTCAGCGAGATGCCGCAATGCTGGTTGATGAGATCCCGCAAGAGGCGGAACTCGTCCGGCGCGAGGCGGATCTCATCCGGGAAGCGCATCACGGCCCGAAGAAACCCCTTTCTCCTCGCCAGCGGATCGACGAGAGCGCGCCCTCGAGGGTGTCGCGGACGTCCCGATCGAGCTCGTGCGACGCGCGTTGCGCCAGGCGCTCCCGCAAGGTCGAGTTGTCGCTCGCCGCGATCGTCTCGGCCGCGAGGAGCCGGACGTCGGGCGAAGGATGGTCGAGCAAACGGAGGAGCACTTCGCCGTCGGGGCTGCTCGTCTCGACCTTGAGCAAGGCCGCTTTGACGACGGCTGCATCCGGATGATCGAGCGCCGCGACGAGCGCGGCCTGCCGCCCCGACGTGCCCCAACGCAGGCGCCCGATGGCCTCGGCCGCGGCGATCGCCACGGCGGCCTCGGCCTCACGGGCGAGCGGCGCGAGGGCGTCGATGAGCGAGGCCGCGGCGCGCCCCGCGGCCTCGGGCGGGATCGTGGAGAGGGCCTCGCCGAGCGCGCGGATCGCGGTGGCCACGAGCTCGGCATCCATGGAGCGGCCCGCGATGTCGAGGATGGTGCGCAGGCTCGGGGTCGCGTGCGCGTCGGGCGAGAGCTCGCGCCGCCGCGCCGCCGCGCCGAGGTAACCGAGCGCGCGCGCCGCCGCGAGCTGGACCTCGCGTTCCTCGTCGGCGAGCGCGAGCGAGAGGACGTCGAGCGCCGAGTCGCCGCCGATCTCGGCGACTGCGCCGATGGCCGCGCGGCGCGTGCGCACGTCCTCGGCCGCGGCCGCGCGCGCGAGGAAGCCGAGGTCGCCGGGAGACGGGGGCGGGCTCGATGCGCGGCGCGTGGCCGCGAGGGCGCCGAGGATGATCGCGGCGGCGAAGGCGTCGTCGCCGGGGCCGTTCACGAGGGTATCGCCGAGCGCACGCGCGGCCTTCTCGTGGCGGGTCGCGAGCGAGGCGAGCGCGCCTTCGGCGGCGTGCGCGACCTGGCGAACGGGCGAGGCCACGAGGCGCACGGCGAGCGCGAGGTCCTCCTCGGTGCCGAGCTTCGAAAGGGCGAAGAGGGCGCTCGTGGCGACGCGGCGCTCTTCATCGAGCGCAGCCTTGCGCAGGGCTTCGAGCAGCGCCGTGGGCCGTTCGGGCGCGCCGGGCGCGAGGGCGATGCTGGCGGCGACCTCGATGAGGGCCGCGCGCACGTCGGCGACGAGCGGCGTCGCGCCTTGTTCGGGGGCGATGCGCGCGACGAGGCCGGGCAGCGCGGCGGGGCCGAGGAGGAAGAGCGCGCGCTCGGCCTGCTCCGTGAAGGTCTCCTCGGCGAGCGCGGCGGCGGCCGCGTCGACGACGCCGGGCGCGCGCGCGACCGCGGCGAGGAGGAGCGCCATGGCGCGGTGGTGCGGCGGGTCTGTGCCCTCGGCCGTCGCCACGCGCACGAGGCGCTCACCGAGCTCGGGGCCCCCGGCCGCGAGGGCCGCGGTGACGGCGGGCAGGAGCGGTCCTTCGGCGAGGCGCGCGAGCGCGGCGATGGCCAGCATGAAGGTGCCGCCGCGCGCCTTGTGGAGCATGCGGGCGAGCGCAGGCGCGGCCGCGGGGCTCTCGGAGGCGGCGGCTGCCGAGAGGGCCGCGGAGCGGAGGGAAGGGTGCTCGAGGAGCGGCGCGAGGCGCTCCCAGGGGATCACGGCGCCGAGGGCGTTGAGGCCTTCGAGCGCGGCGAGCTTGGCGAAGGGATCGGCGCTGTCGAGGCAACGGAAGAGGAGGCGCTGGACCTCGACGGGCGCGATCGGGCCGAGCTGCGCGATGGCCTCGACCGCGCCCTGGCGGACGTTCTCGTCGGGGTCGCGGAGCGAGCGCTCGAGGATGACGAGGGCGTGCGGATCCCGCGTGTAGCCGAGCGCCTGGACGGCGAGCTTGCGGCCGTCGGCGTCGAGGCGCGCGAGCGAGGCTTCGAGGGGCGCGGTGGCGGCGCTGCCGCAGTTCGCGAGGACCTCGATCGAGGCGTTGCGCAGGCCGACGTTGTCGCCGGGCTCGAAGGTCTTCACCATGGCCTCGATGAGGCTCGGCGCGGGGATGAAGGCGCGCACGGCGTACGTGGCCTCCTTGCGCACGCGCCAGTCGGTGTCGCCGAGCGCGCGGACGAGGAGCGGGAGCGCATCGTAGAGCGGCAGCTCCGCGGCGAGGGAGGTGGCCTGGCGGCGCTCCTCGGCGTCCGCGGCGTCGAGGGCAGCTTCGATCAGCGCAGGCGAGATGAAAGGGAGCGAAGGGGGGGTCACGGCGTGCTCCTCACAGGTCGTCCACCGGCGGCAGGACATCGGCGATGTCATCGACGATCTCCGTGAACCGCTTCGTGTCGAGCACGAAGACGAGCAGCCCGTTGTGGTTCGTGACGCCCGAGATGCCACGCAAATCGCGGCCCCCGCCGACGGGAGGCGTTGGGCGGATCTCGTCGGCGCCGGTGCCGAAGACCTCGGAGACGGCGTCGACGATGAGGCCGACCATGCGCACGCCGGCGTCGACGAGGATCCACTTCGTCGAGCGGGTCGGCGACGTGGGCGGCAGGCCGAAGCGGATGCGCAGATCGAGGACGGGCACGACGTCGCCGCGGTGATCGGCCACCCCCGAGACCTCGGGCGGCGTGTGCGGGAGCGGCGTCACCGGCAAGGGGTTCACGATCTCGCGCACCTGGCCGATCCCGATCGCGTAGTGCACGTCGCCCACGACGAAGCCGACGAGGCTCTTCTGCGGATCGGCGCGGTGTCTCTGGCCATAGTCGGGCATCTGCTGGGTCCGTCTCTCCCGTACGGCGATCCGTCAGGACGAAAGCACCACCTTCAAATCGAGCAGGATGATCACGGACGCGTTCTGGCGAACGACGCCGACGCTCTTCAGGGCGACCCCCTTGCCCTCCTGCGGGCTCGCCTGCGCCTGCGCGGGGCGCGCGATGCCCGCGATGTAGCTCGCGACCTCGCCGCCGAGCGCCGTCGCCGTGTGCTCGATCTCGCTGTCGGCGAGGCGGTAGACCTGCAGGACCTCGTCGACGTAGAGGCCGAGCAGCTCCACGCCCATCGGATCCACGAGCAGGATGCGCGCCTTGCTGGTGACGGGCCCCTCGGAGAGGCGCAGGCGGCGGCGCAGGTCGATCACGGTGACGAGCTGCCCGCGCACGCTGATGATGCCCATGATCGACGCGGGCGCGCGCGGCACGGGCGTGAGCGGGTGGAGCTTCAGGATCTCGCGGATGATCGAGACCGGCGCGGCGTAGACGTCACCCGCGAGGCGGAACGCGAGGTACTCGGTGATGGGACCGCGATCACGCTGCGCCTTCTTGCGCTTGGTGCCCGCGGCGGCGGGGACCACCGCGGACGAGGAGGTGCGGCGGGCCAGGTTAGAAGCCATGGGTGCCTCCGTGCATGCGGGCACGATCCGCGTGCGCGAACATCTCCTCGACGAGCGCCGGCGCGTCGAGCACGAGCGCGATGCGCTGGTCGGCGAGCTGCGTCGCGCCCGCGAAGCCCGCGACGTTCTTGAGGCTCGGGCCGAGGCCCTTGATCACGACGTCCTGCTCGCCCACGAGCGAGTCGACGACGAGGCCGAGGCGGCGCGTGCCGACCGCGGTGACGACGATGAACCGGCGCTTCTGGCGCGGCGCGAGCGCCGTCCGCGCGGAGGGCGAGGAGCCGCTGGCCGGGCGGTACGGAAAGGCCGCGGCCGCGTAGTCCTGGCGGATGCTCTCGCTGCGGAGCGAGCCGCGCGGCGGGACGCCGGGGGCATGGCTCATCGGGGACATCGGGGACGCGTCGAACCCCGAGCCGAAGGGGCCGGTGCCGACCGTGTCCGGCGTGTCGGAGAGGCCGAAGAGGCGGGCCAGGTAGCAGAGCTGCAGCGTGCTGCCGCGTAGGGTCACGGCCTCGCGCCCGTCGATCACGCGCACCGCTTCGGCGTCGAGCCACACGGCCTCCTGCACGTTCGCGAGCGGGATGGCGAACTGCTGGTCGCTCACCTTCACGATCAGCGCGCTGATGATCGCCAGCGTGATCGGCAAGGTCACCGTGAACTTCGTGCCGATGCCCGGCTCGCTCTGCACGTCGATCACGCCGCCGAGCTTCGAGATGTTCGTCTTGACGACGTCCATGCCGACGCCGCGGCCGCTGATCTCGCTGACGGCGCTCTTCGTCGAGAGGCCGGGGATGAAGATGAGGTTCAGGACCTCGCGGCGGCTCATCGTGCGCGCCTCGTCCCCCTGCACGACGCCCATCCGGATCGCCTTCTCCAGGAGGCGCTCGGTGTCGATGCCCTTGCCGTCGTCCTCGATCTCGATGACGACGTGGTTGCCCTTCTGGAACGCGTTCAGCGCGATCGTGCCCACGGCGGGCTTGCTCACCGCCTCGCGGATCTCCCGCTCCTCGATGCCGTGATCGATCGCGTTCCGCATCATGTGCATGAGCGGATCGCTGAGCTCCTCGACGATGAGCTTGTCGACCTCGGTCTCGGCGCCCGTGATGACGAGGTTCACCTGCTTGCCGGCCTCGCGGCTGATCTGCCGGGCCACGCGCGCGAGCTTGTCGAAGACCTGGCCGAGCGGGACCATGCGGACTTCGAGGATCCCGCGGCGCAGGCTGATGACGTTGCGCTCGAAGTCGCGCTGCAGCCGGTGCAGGTTGATCCGAAGCTCGCGGTTCGTGTGCGCGTCGCGCATCTTTTCGAGCAGGCGCTCGAGCTCCGTGCGCACGATCGACAGCTCGCCGACGATGTTCATCAGCACGTCGAGCTTCTGGATGTCGACGCGCACCGTCTGCGCGACGCTCTTGATCGTGCCGAGCTCCTGGGCCTTCGGCGGGATGCTCGCGCCCGCGTCGAGGCGCGGCGCCGGGAAGGGATGCGGCGCCGTCATGTCGAGCGGCGCATGGCCGAGCGGCGGCATGGCGCTCGGCGCGTGGCTCGGCGCGACCGGCGGCGGCGAAGGCGTGGGCGTCGGGATGTGATGCGCCTGGACGGGCGCAGGCGCGGGCGCGGGCGCAGGCACGGGCGCGGGACCTCCGCCCTGCCGCGGCAGCTCCTCGACCTCCACGCCGAGGTGGTGGAGCGCGTTGCGCAGCGTGGCTGCCGACGCGCGCGACCCCATCAGGATCTCCAGCGTGATCGAGTCGAGGTCGTCGCCGTCGTTGGCCGGCAGGTACGTGATGATGTCGCCGTGCGGCTTCGCCGTCGCCTTGAGCTCGTCGAGCCCCTGGTCGATCGTCGCGAGCTGGAACCGAATCTTCAGCCGGTAGAGCGTGTTGCCCTGCGCGATGTTCGTCTTGAGCTTGTGCTCCTCGAACTCGGTGAGCACCGCGAGCAGGTTCGGATCGATGATGTGCCCGCCGTTGCCCGCGGTGCCGCCCGCGCCCGCCCCGCGATCGAGCTGCGTGAGGAGCTTTTCGAGCTCGGGCATCGGCTGATCGCGGCCCTCTTTCTCGGCCTGGAGCAGCTTCCCGTAGAGCTGCACCGAGAGGAAGAGCAGGTCGAGCACGGGGGCCGTGACGTTGACCTTGCCGAGGCGCAGATCGTCGAGCAGCTCCTCGAGCTTGTGCGAGAGGCTCGACATCCGCGTCGCGCCGAAGAGGCCTGCCAGGCCCTTCAGCGTGTGCACTGCGCGGAAGACGTCGTTGATGAGATCCGGGTCGACGTGGCCGGCTTTTTGCGCCTCGTCGAGCGCGAGCAGATCTCGCCCGAGCCCCTCGACGATCTCCTGCGCCTCGGAGAAGAACTCCTCGCGCGCGCGTTCGCTCTCGCTCGTCAACGCGACCCCTCGCTGCTCTCGGCCGGAAGGGAATTGCGCGCTTGCAGGATCGACGTGATGGAGCGCTGCAGCGCCTCCACCGTGAAGGGCTTCGCGAGGAACGCGTCGGCGCCGAGCGCGAGGCCGCGCGCCCGATCCTTCTCGGACGACTGCGTCGAGATGATGATCGTGGCGACCTTGCGGTGCCGCTCGCTGTCGCGCATGAACCGGAGGAGCTCGAGCCCGTTGATGTCCGGCATGTTGATGTCGGTGATCACGAGGTCGTAGTGCCCGCGCGGCAGGAGGCGCAGCGCGTCGAACCCGCTGGCAGCCTCGACGACCTCCACCTCACCGTGCGTGTCGTCCGGGCTCGCTGCGAAGAGCCCCGGCGCATCCTCGAGCGCCGCGCGGATGAACGCCCGGAACGCAGAGGAGTCCTCGACGACCAGGATACGAGCCATGCCCTGAGGTTAGCGGAAACGCCTCACGATCAGGAGGTTTTTGGGGGCGTCTCGCCCGCCGGAGCCTTGCTGCCGTGACCTGCCCCGCGGAGCACGCGGATTTTTTGCCCGGAACGGCGCCCTCGTCGGGGGCCCCTTTTGCGCGAACGTGCAGAACTTGCGTCTCGTGGGGGCTCGGGTGGGGTTCGTGGTCACGGCGCTGTCCACGCGCCCGCGAATTGACAGGGCCGCGAAGGTGCTGCCCTAATGCGGTCCGTGAACGACAGAAACACGGCCGCGCGCGGCGCGGGTACCTTTTCCTACGCCTGGGTGACGCTCTGCTCCCTGCTCGCGCTCGTGCTCGTCGCGTGCGGGGGTGGCTTGAACGTCCGGCTCATCAACTCGGCGCAGAAGAAGCCCAACAACGTCTGGGTCTTCTTCACGGTCGACGCGGGCAAGGACAAGCCCGTCGGCGGCCTCAAGGCCGAAGACTTCAAGATCTACGAGGACGGAGAGATCGTCTCGACCTTCGAGAGCAAGCAGACGATCCAGAACCCCGAGGTCGCGGCGGTCATGTACACGATGCTGCTCGTCGACATGAGCGGCAGCGTGACGGAGTCCGGGCAGGCGGACGCGCTCGTCGACGCCGCCAAGGCCTTCGCCGAGCGCGTCGGCAAGACGCAGAAGGTCGGCGTGTACGCCTTCGACGGCTCCGAGAAGATCCACTCGGTCGTGCCCTTCACCGAGGCGCAAGGCTCGGTCGAAGGCGGCCTCGAAGGGCTGCGCAGCTACAAGCCCAAGGACCCGTCGACGAACCTGCACGGCGCCGTCGTCGAGGGCCTCGCGACGCTCAAGAAGGAGCTCGACAAGGACAAGCGCCCGCTCAAGTTCGGCTCCCTCGTCGTCTTCTCGGACGGCACGGATCGCGCCGCGCGCGTGACCCGCGACCAGATGAAAGACGACATGGACAAGGAGGAGTACGAGAACTACCAGATCTATGCGATCGGCGTCGGCGCCGAGATCGGCAAGGCGAAGCTCGACGACATCGGGCGCGACGGCACCGAGCTCGCGACGGATCAGGCGAAGGTGAAGGAAGCCTTCGACCGGATGGCCGCGCGCATCGAATCGCACATGAAGCGCTTCTACCTGCTCTCGTACTGCACGCCGGCCCGCAAGGGTGAGCACGAGGTGCGCATCGAGGCGATCAGCAAGCAGGATCCCGAGGGCTCCGGCGACGTCGAGTATAAGTTCAACGCCGACGGCTTCGGGCCTCCGCCCGACTGCAACCCGAATGCGCCTCCGGCCTTCGATCTGAAGGAGCCGGCGCCGAAGGCCGCGCCTGCCGCCAAGT
The DNA here is from genome assembly GCF_029946465.1 of Polyangium sorediatum. Classification (NCBI taxonomy): domain Bacteria; kingdom Pseudomonadati; phylum Myxococcota; order Polyangiales; family Polyangiaceae; genus Polyangium; species Polyangium sorediatum. The sequence continues at coordinate 118,975 of NZ_JARZHI010000022.1, read as the reverse complement.
AGGACGACGTCGAGCCATCGGCTCGCCAAGGCCCGCGCGCATCAGGGTATGCTCGCGGGCCTCGTTCATTTTCGAGGGGAACACGCATGCCTGTTTCGAAGGTGCTGCTGGTCGACGACGAGCCGCACATCCGCAGGATCGGGGAGCTGAGCTTGAAGGGCGTCGGCAAGTGGAAGGTCGTGCTCGCGTCGTCGGGGCACGAAGCGCTCGACGCGGCGGCGCGTGAGTCGCCCGACGTGATCCTGCTCGACGTGATGATGCCAGGCATGGATGGCCAAGAGACGCTCGGCGAGCTCCGCGCGCGCGAGGTCACGGCCGCGATCCCGATCATCTTCATGACCGCGAAGGTGCAGAAGCACGAAGTCGATCGGTACCGCGAGCTCGGCGCCGCGGGTGTGATCCCCAAGCCCTTCGACCCCATGTCTCTCCCCGGACAAATCCTCGACATCCTCGCCTCGTACGCAAGCACACGCGCTTGATCGTGGCGCACCGCGTGCAAGGGAGTGGGTGGAGCGTTCATGAAAGCAGCACCCCTCCCTGGCAATGAGATCGAGCGGCTCGCAGCGCTGAGTGATGCGGCGATCCTCGATACGCCTCCCGAACCTGCCTTCGACGATCTCACGCATCTCGCGGCCTCGATCTGCGGCACGCCCATCGCGCTGGTCTCGCTCATCGATCGCGAGCGCCAGTGGTTCAAGGCGAGGGTCGGGCTCGACGCGACCGAGACGCCGCGCGAGGTGGCCTTCTGCGCGCACGCGATCCTCGGCCAGGAGCTCTTCCTCGTCCCCGACGCGTACGAAGACGAGCGGTTCGCCGACAACCCGCTCGTGACCGGCGCGCCGAACGTGCGCTTTTACGCCGGGGCGCCGCTCGCGACCTCGGACGGCCACAACCTCGGGACCCTCTGCGTCATCGACCACGGCCCGCGAAAGCTCGACGAGGCGCAGCGGAGCGCGCTCTCAGCGCTCGCGCGTCAGGTCGCCGCGCAGATCGATCTCCGCCGTGCGAACGGGCGGCTCGTGAAGCTGAACGGCGAGCTCGTGGCGCGGGCGCGCGAGGCGCAGGCGGTCATCGAGCAACGCAAGGCCATCGAGCGCCTCAAGGACGAGTTCGTCTCCACGGTCTCGCACGAGCTCCGGACGCCGCTCACCTCGATCCGCGGGGCGCTCGGGCTCCTCGAAGGCGGCGTGCTCGGCCGCCTGCCCGACGAGGCGATGGAGCTCGTGCAGATCGCCCGGACCAACACCGACAGGCTCGTGCGGCTCATCAACGACATCCTCGACCTGGAGAAGATCGAAGCGGGCAAGCTTGAGTTGTCCCCGAAGCACGTCGACGCGCGGCGGCTGATCTCGAGCCTCGTCGAGAGCCTCTCGCCCGTGGCGGCCGAGGCCAAGGTCGAGCTTTGGGCGGACGTGCGGGGTGAGGTCGAGCTCGTGGTGGATGAGGACAGGATCGCTCAGGTGCTCACGAACCTGATGTCCAATGCCCTCAAGTTCTCGCCGTCCGAGGCGCGGGTCGAGCTCGGCGTGGAGGTGACGGCGGCCGGCCGCGTGCGCTTCGACGTGCGGGATCGGGGGCCCGGGATCGCGGAGGCGGACCTCGCGCGGCTCTTCAACCGGTTCGAGCAGCTCGACGGCGAGCACCGTCGCAAGGTGGGCGGCACGGGCCTCGGGCTCGCGATCTCGAAGGCGATCGTCGAGCAACACGGCGGCACGATCGGCGTCACGTCGAAGCTCGGGCAAGGCAGCACGTTCTGGTTCGAGGTGCCGCAACGCGGAGCGCCGCGCGAGGCCTCGCCGCGCTTCGAAACTTAGGGCCCTCCTCGCCGGCCGCGCATATCATCGACGCACCCGATGGCGCATACGAAGGACGACGAGATCCGAGCGGCGCTCCTGGAGTTACGCAGGGAGTACCTTGCGGAGCTGCCGGACCTCTTGCAGCAGCTCGCCGAGGTCGTGTCCGCGGCGAAGCAGGGCACGCAGAACGCGATGCGCGCCGCCGTGTCGAGGGCGCACGCGCTGCGCGGGACCGCGGGCTCGTATCGATTTCAGGAGATCAGCGACGCGGCCGGCCTCGTCGAGGACGGGCTGCTCGGCATCCAGGGCGGCTGGCTCCCCGCGGAGCAAGCGTGGCCCGAGATCGAGCGCGCGGTCGCGGGCGCGCGCGCGGCGTGTGATCGCGCGGTGGCCGAGCTCAGGCCGTAGGCGCCGCGCCCCAGCCGGCCCGCTCGACGATGCCGTCGATCGTGTCGACGAGGCGGCGCAGATCGATCGGCTTCGCCACGAACTCGCGCACGCCGAGGACGGCGAACTTCCAGCGCTCCTGCGGGCCCACGCGGCCGCTGAGGACGACGACACGCGCGTGGTCGCCGCGCGGCAAGGCGCGCAGGTGCGAGAGCGTGTCCACGCCGTCGAGGTCGGGCATGTCGAGGTCGAGCAGCAGGAGATCGGGCGGCTCTTCGCGCGCGGCGTCGAGCGCGGCCTGGCCCGAGCGCGCCACGCGGATGCGCACCGATCGGCCCTTCAAGGCGAGCTCCGCGGCCTTCGCGGCGAACTTGCCGAACGCGGGATCGTCGTCCACCGCGAGCACGCGGAGCGGCCGCAGGCTGCTCTCGCCGGGTTGCCGCGTGCTCGGCGGCGGCGCCTCGCTCGACGGCGCGGCGGCGGCCTTGGGAGAGCCGACGCGGACGAGGTCGCGCGCGAACGCCCCGCAGCTCGGGTAGCGATCGGCGGGGTTTTTCGCGAGCGCGCGCGCGAGCACGGCGTCGAAGGGCGCGAGCTCGGGGTGCACCGACGAGGCGAGGGGCACGGGCGCGCGCTGGTGGGCCTGCAGGAGGTGCACCATGTTGCGCATGGGGTACGGCGTGCTGCCCGTGAGGAGCTGGAACGCCACGCATCCGAGCGCGTAGAGGTCGCTCCACGGACCCACCGTGATCCCGTGCGCGCCGAACCCGGCTTGCTCGGGCGCCATGTAGAGCGGCGTGCCCTCGATCGTCTCGGGATTCGGATCCGTCGACTGCTGCGCGAGCCCGAAATCGATGAGCACGGGCCTGCCGGTGTCCTCCTCGATGACGATGTTGCCGGGCTTCACGTCGCGGTGGACGATGCCCCGGGCGTGCGCGGCGTCGAGCCCGTCGGCGATGCGGCCGAGGATGGTCAGCGCGCGGTGCTGCGGGAGCAGGCTCTTGCGCTGCTGGTAGTCGTCGAGGATCGCTTCGAGCGAGCGGCCCTCGACGTACTCCATCGCGAAGAAGTACGAGGAGCCGTGGCGGCCGAACGCGTACACCTGCACGACGTGCTGATCGCGCAGCGTCGCGAGCGCCTTCGCTTCCTGCTGGAGCTTCTGCTCCGCGAGCATGTCGTCCCACGTCGGGACGATGAGCTTCAGCGCCACCGTGCGATCGAGCCAGGTGTCGCGCGCGCGGTAGACGACCCCCATGCCGCCGCGTCCGAGCTCCCGTTCGACGCGGTACGTTCCGGCCACCACCATGCCCGGCGCGGGCACGATGGAGGGCCGCGCGGGCGCATCGATGACGTTGCCTTGCTCGTCGATCGACGAGGTCTCGATGAAAGCTTCGCCGGATCTGTCAGGCGACGAAGGTGTGCTCATGAAGCGCTGCCCGCCCCGGCTCGAGGATGTCCCGGCCTATTTCTCTTTTAGGCCGGCCGAATCGGCGTCGCGAGCGAAAAAACGCGCCGAGGGACGCGGCGCGCGTCAGGCGCCTTCGGTCGCGCCGCTTCGTTCGCGTTCGGCGCGGCGCGCGCCTGCGAGCTGGCCACAGGCGCCGCCCACGTCGCGGCCACGGGGCCTGCGGACGAGCGTCGTCACGCCGTGCGACGAGAGCCGCGCGACGAACGCGTCGAGCCGCTCGGGCGTGGGCGGGCGGAGCGCTGGATCGGGGCCCGGGTTGCACGGGATCACGTTCACGCGGCAGCGGATCCCGCGGACGTAGGCGGCGAGCAGATCGGCGTCCTCGGGCGCGTCGTTCCAGCGGTCGAAGAGCACGTACTCGAAGAGCACGCGGCGGCCTTGGGGGAGCGCGGCGAGGATCGCGTCGCGCAGCGCATCGAGCGGGAAGCGCGCGTTGATGGGCATGATCGCCCGGCGGCGCGCGTCGTCCGGCGCGTTCAGGCTCACGGCGAGCTCGGCGCGCGTGCCTGCGAAGAACGCGGGCAGCTTGTCGGCGACGCCGACGGTGCTCACGGTGACGCGGGAGGGCGCGAAGGCGAAGGCGCGGTCGTCCGTGAGCAGGCGCAGGGCGCGCAGCACCTCGGGCAGGTTGTCGAAGGGCTCGCCCATGCCCATGAACACGAGGTTCGAGAGCGGCGGGGCGCCGCCGGCCTCGTTCCAGAGCGCGCGGGCGAGCCGGACCTGATCGATGATCTCGCCCGCGGCGAGCTGGCGTTCGAGCCCGAGGCGGCCGGTCTCGCAGAAGGCGCAGGCGCGCGCGCAGCCGACCTGGCTCGAAATGCAGAGCGTGGTGCGGCCGGGGCCGGGGATGAGGACGGACTCGACGAGGGCGCCGTCGCGGGCGCGGAACAGCAGCCGGATCGTCCCGTCCTCGGCCGGCGCGCGCTCGTGCAGCGCGAGCGCGGGCGCGGGATCGAGCGCGGCGAGCGCCTCGTGGGCCCAGGCGCCGATGCCGAGGCCGGCGAAGACCGCGGGGCCCCAGGGGATCACCGCGGGGTCGCGGAAGAACGCGTGCCGGACGATCCGGGCGGCGGCCGAGCGGGCGGCCGAGGGGGCACCGCCGGCCGCGACGAGGCGTTCGGCGAGCGAGTTCGCGTCGTGCGAGCCGAGGAGCGTGTCGCCGCGGGCGGCGCGCGAGACGAGCGGGATCCCCCCGCGCTTGTCGAGAACGTCCACGGGCTTCCTGTTACTACGGGGCGGCGCGGAGGGGCAGGGCGGGCGGAGGGGAAACGGCCCAGGGGGATGCGCGGAACCCCAGGTTTTCCACAGGCATGTGGAGAAGCTGGGTGGAAGTGGTGGGGAGGCGGGGGCGGGGACGGCTACGAGCGATAGGCCGCTTCGAGCGCCGCGATGTCCAGCTTGATCATCTTCAGGAGCGCGTCCGACACCTTCTTCGACCGAACCGGATCGGGGTCGCGCATCATCGCGTCGAGCGCGGCGGGCACGATCTGCCACCGCAGGCCGAAGCGATCGATGAGCCAGCCGCAGGCCTGCGGCCGGCCGCCTCCTTCGAGCAGCGTGTTCCAGTAGCGGTCGAGCTCCGCCTGGTCGTCACAGAGCACGACCATGGAGACGGCGTCGTTGAACTCGTGGTGGGGCCCGGCGCTGATCGCCTGGAAGCGCTGTCCGAGGAGCGTGAAGTCCACGACCTTCACGGAGCCCGGCGGCCCGCTGGGCGTCTCGCTCTGGAGCTCGGTGACGTGATCGACCCGCGAGTTCGGGAAAATCGAGGCGTAAAACCTCGCCGCCTCCTCCGCCTCCTTGGCGTACCAGAGATGCGGGAAGATCTTCGTGCTGCCTTTCACGGCCATATCGTTCCTCCTTCGACGCCTTGGACTCTCGGCCAGGGTCAAACTCATCGGTCCCGGTTGGTTTTTCTCGGAGGGGAGGATCGAGGGCATGAAGCGCCGCGAGGCTCAGGCAATGCCTTCGGCCGTGAGCGCCGCGCGGACGGCCGGGCGTTCGGAGAGCCGCTCCAGGTAGCTACCAAGCGCGCCCGGCAAATCGACCCGCAGCAGGTGTCGATACGTTCGCAGCGCGAAGTACGCGTAAGCGTCGAGCAGGCTGAACGCTTCGCCGTGGAGGAACGGGCGATCGGCGAGCGCCTCGGCGAGCAGATGGACGCGGTCTGCGAGGCGCTGCGCGGCCCAGCGCTTCGACTCCTCGCTCACGTTTGGCATCAGGGTGAACGGCGCGAAGCCCTTGTGCAGCTCGGTGGCGATGAAATGCAGCCCTTCGTCGAAACGAACGCGCACGAGATTGCCGCGCGGCGGGGCAAGCTTGGCCTCCGGCCAGGTATCGGCGATGTAGTTCAGCAAGACCGCCGTCTCGGTCAACAAGGTGCCGTCCGGAAGGAGCAGCGCGGGCACATAACTCTTGGGGTTCAAGCGCGCGAAGTCGTCGCCGTCCGCGGTCTTCTTGCTCCGCAAGTCGACGCGGACGAGCTCGAATGTCGCGCCGGCCTCGCGAAGCGCGATGTGCGGCGCGAGCGAGCAGACCCCTGGCGTATAGAAAAGCTTCGTGGTCTCGGTCATGCCCGCAGTCTAGGAAGCCGCCGCAGATTGAACAATGCGAGCAGATTGATCACTCTGTCCAGCGCCATGAACAGCCGACCCGACTTCGCCGCCATCGAAGCCTTCGCTCGCGTCGCCGAGACGGGCAGCTTCCGCGCCGCCGCCCTCGCCCTGTCCGCGCCGGTGTCGACCGTCAGCGTGCAGGTCCGTCGCCTCGAGTGTCGCCTCGGCGTCCGGCTGCTCGAGCGCACGACACGGCGTGTCCGCCTGACCGAGGAGGGGCAGGCGTACCTCGAAAAGGTGCGCGCCGGGCTCGACGCGCTCGCCGAGGCGGAGCGCGGGGTGTCGTCACGCGACAGCGAGGTCCGCGGGCGCCTGCGGGTCGCCGCGCCGGTCGAGTTCGGGCAGGCGGTGTTCGGGCGCGTGCTTGGGCGTTACGCGAAGGCGTACCCGGGCGTCGCTGTCGAGGTCGAGCTCGTCTCCGAGCGTGTCGATCCGGTGCGCGACGGCTTCGATGTCGTGCTGGAGGTCGAGCCATGCGACAGCGCGTCGCTCGTGGCGCGCAGGCTCGGCGCGCCCTCGCGGCGCCGTCTCGTTGCCAGCGCGGACTACCTCGCGCGTCACGGCGTCCCCGCGCACCCGCGCGAACTTTCGTAGCACACGTGCCTCGTGATGGGCACCCGGCGCGAGGCGGCAACCTGGCGTTTCTCCCGCGGCGGCACGAAGCTCTCGATCGTGCACCGCCACGCGACCGCGAATAGCTGGGCGCTCTTGCGGGACCTCACCGTCGCCGGCTGCGGGATCTGCTGCCTGCCGGACTACCTGGCTACGCCCGTGATTTCCGAGGGGAAGGTCGAGGAGGTGCTCGCGGCGTACGTGATGCCCGCGGAGCAGATGTACGCGGTGTATCCCCGCAGCGAGCATGTGCCCGCGCGCCTCCGCACGTTCGTCGCGGCGCTGCGCGACTTCCTCGAGGTGTGGCCTGGTTGCTTGCCCAAGCCACCTCCGCGGACGGCCGCGGGGGGCGCGTGAAGGCCCCCCCCGCTGGACCTGACGAACCTTTACGGGGTGGGGGCCGCCTTCTTCGCAGGTTTTGCGGTGGGGCGGTCAGGAATGATGGCGTGGATCTCCGCCTCGCTGAATCCCTCGATCTTGTTCGTAGGCGGGGCGCCCGATCTTCCATCGGGTGCGGGTGAGCGCGGAGAGAGACCTCGGGCGCCGCAGGCGGGAGGACGCGCCCGGGGCTCGGCGGCTCAGGGCGGCCGAGGTCCGGGGGCGCGCGGCCGAGGTCCGGGTTGTGGCGGGGCAGGAGGTGGTTCGCGGCGAGCGACCGCAATCCGTGTTTGGATCGTTGGCGAGCCAGCGCGTCGCCATGCGCCTTGCACATGTGGGATGACGAGGGCGGGCGGCTGGACGGATCTGGCCGCGGTGCCGCGTCTGTTTTTGGGCCGAGCCGTTCGTCTTGCTTAGGGTGTCTCCGAGGAAGCCGGAGTACGTATGCAATTTTTAATGATGGGTCGCTTGTTCGGTTGGCTCGCGACGACCGTGTTGCTGTTGCCGCTCGCGGCATGCAGCGAGGAGCCGGAACCGGGGACGAGCGGGAGCGTCGCGTCGTCGAGCAGCGGAAGCAGTGGCGGGAACGGGAGCGGGGGCGCAAGCGCTAGCGGCTCCGGTGGCGACGGCGGAAGCGGCGGAGGTGCCGGAAGCGGGAGCGGGGGCGACGGCGGAAGCGGCAAGCGAAATCTGTTTGTGTACCGTTTCTGAGGCTAGAGCGATGACTAACGGCGCGATCTTAAACAGGATTTGCATGGTCCCTCCGGTCACGGGCGGAAGCCTTTCGGGGCGGTCGGCGCAGCCCTCGGGGCGCTCTCGACGCTCGGCGCATGCTCGGCGCGGTGTTGCTCGACGGCGCAGCCCTCGGGGCGCTCTCGACGCTCGGGGGCGATTGCTCGACGGCGCAGCCCTCGGGGCGCTCGGGGGCGATTGCTCGACGGCGCAGCCCTCGGGGCGCTCGGGGGCGATTGCTCGACGGCGCAGCCCTCGGGGCGCTCGGGGGCGATTGCTCGACGGCGCAGCCCTCGGGGCGCTCTCGACGCTCGGGGGCGATTGCTCGACGGCGCAGCCCTCGGGGCGCTCGGCGCGCTCGGCGCGATTGCTCATGAGGCCCGAATCCCCATTGATTAGTGATCCTGTGGCGCGGGCGGAGCCTGGCAACAAAAGACGCGCGGATCCACAGCCTTCACGTTGTTGATTAGTTCGCCGCCGCTTGGCGCGCATGTTCCCGGCTCATTATTGATCCATTGGGCCTTCATCGAACCGAGCGCAAGCGCTTCCGCGCCAAAATCGATGCACAGGCCGGGCACCGCGGGAACATACTCGAATAGCGGATCCGGCGAGGGCCCGCACGTGCTATCTTGGTATGCCGACCAAGCGACCTTGCATTTGGCGTCTATGGGCTCGCCGCATGCACACGGCGAACAATCGATCTTCCCGTCGGTCCCCGCGTAAAAGACGAACTGGCTGGGGAACGCGGCGGGACATTGTGGGAGCTTCTCTTCGTTCACCGGCAAAGCGTACTGTACGCATTGACGGAATCCAGGGGGAGGAGGCTCGGCGCTTGGAAGACACAGATCGCCCGTGTTGTCGCATAGGCCGTTTGCGCTGCCTTGGCACGCTTTCGCGAACGTTCCCCAATAGACGCCATTTGCGAATGACACAGGCCCAGGCGCGAATGACGGCGCCTTCGGGATCGGGTCGCCGAATGGCTCGCACGGCGCCACGCTCGCGGGTGACAGCTTGATTGACGAAAAGCTACCAGGGGGAAGGACTGAGGGGGATACGCAAGACCCGTCCCATTCTGCCGGTGCAGCGTATGCGGCAGCGTTGACGCCAGGGCAAAAGCTATTCGCTTCGATGTCGATCTCGTTCGGAAGCACGCATGCTGCGGGCCCACAAACACACTCGGCGCACTCGAATGAGACGAGCAGATCGCCGTATCCCGTATAGAAGACGTTATCAGCGCGCTCGGGGCATTCCGGCGCCTCCGATTCCTCCCCCATCCATAGAAGCACGGCTCTCTCGCGATAGTCCGAGGTGCCCATGGGTACACATTCGCCACCAGCGGCCTTGCACGACATTGGTTCTACTGCACTACCGCCGTCGGGGAAGCAATCGCCATTAACATCGGCATCAGGGTTCGCGTCGGGCAAGCAATAAACGGTCGCATGCCATGGCTCCGTCGTGCAGCCGTTCGCGCCGAGCGTTGCGCCAATGCCTAGTCCACTCGCAACGATTGCAACCAGGAATTCTGCCCTGACCCTACCTGTAAACATGACCACTGCCTTTCTAGCGCCCGAACACGAGCAATGCGGAGAGGGAAAGCGCAAACCGCTGAGTCTGCCAAACCGGCGTTGTGGCTCCGCTGTCGGCGGTAACATCGATTATCATGTCGCGTGTCAAGGCGGTCGCGTCGGCAAACAAGCGCGCGGAGAGGCTGCCATTAATCGCGTACGTCGCCCCTATGCCTAGGCCCAGCGCAGGGATCACTTTGCCGACCGTATCGGTACGATAGAGCGGGTTTGAATCTACTCGACGATCAAAGAAAGTGGCCCCAGCGAGAGCGCAGCCGTCGAGCCATCGCCACTGCACACACGGCCCAGCAAAGGCGTATGCGGAGAATATGTTGATCGGACGATTCTCGATGTCGCCAAGGGACCACGCACCCCTTGCCATGACTAATGCAGAGTATCCGCTCCGCCGATACTGCCCTATAGCGGACACCCCTACGGACGGAGAGGGCGCGGCGCCGAAAACCATTGCAGGGCCGATGCCAAATCCAAGGCGACCGCCAGGTTTGGCCGACACTGGCACGCTCGGGTCCGGCGCGCTCGGCGCCGCCCTCATAGGAGCAGGAGGCGCGGAGTCACGAATGATTATCGTTTTAGTTGTTTCTTTGGGAGTTGGAGGTGGCGGGGGTGGCAATGCAACAAAATCGAATCTTATAGATACGTCTTCCGAGCCCAGGCATTCGACAATCCTTTCTATGTCAGCGTGGCCCGTCAATGTCCCACGCCATTTATGAACGCCCCGGTTTACGAATGTCCAGAAGAAGCTGCCTCGCGTCGCTCGCCGGTCGTCGCCCTTGTAGATGAGTGCATCGACGCTGCTTGCCGTTACGTCTACTTTGCATACGCGACGCCGAAGCCGCTTGTATGTTTCCCAAAATAATGTGCGTTCGGTATCGTTGGCGCCGGCCGCATAAAAAACAGCCTCAAAGAGTTCGTGGACGGCCCGATAGTCGTACTTCGGCGCATTCGCCATCGCAATACATATCCCCAGGCGACCCGATACTAGGGGGTCCTCGCGAATGTTAAGCGCCTCGGAATACGCGGTTATCGCGTCAGCTATGCGAAATGCCAGCCTCGCACGGTCGCCCTCTGCCACAAGCGCCTTGAATCGAACCTCATCCTGGGGACTCGGTTTTCTTTCCGCATTCATGTCGTGAATGTTGCCGCCGTCGTTCATTTCAATGGGCGTCGCGCCCGGTGCGCCCGAGGTGGGCGGCGCTTGGGGATCCGCGGGCGTCGTGGGCGGATCCGCCGCTGCGACGGGCGCGACGAACGACAGGAGGGCGACTAGAGCGAATGCGGACGGGCGAGCCACGGCGAGCGACGATACACGATCAGCCAAACGGCGGGAAGGGTGGATCGTCGCCTCGGACGAACCCAAGCGCCCAGGGCTGCGCCGTCGAGCGCGACCGCGCCGAGCACCCCGAGGGTTGCGCCACCGAGCGCGACCGCGCCGAGCACCCCGAGGGCTGCGCTGTCGAGCGGGACCGCGCCGAGCACCCCGAGGGCTGCGCCATCGAGCGCGACCGCGCCGGGCACCCCGAGGGCTGCGCCATCGAGCGCGACCGCGCCGAGCACCCCGAGGGCTGCGCCGTCGAGCGCGACCGCGCCGAGCACCCCGAGGGCTGCGCCGTCGAGCGCGACAACGCCGAGCGTCGAGAGCGCCCCGAGGGCTGCGCCGTCGAGCGCGACCGCGCCGAGCACCCCGAGGGCTGCGCCGTCGAGCGCGACCGCGCCGAGCGTCGAGAGCGCCCCGAGGGCTGCGCCGTCGAGCGCGACCGCGCCGAGCGTCGATTTTAATGGTTGGACGTTGTGGGCTTAATCGGCGTCGGGCTCACCCTCGTAATTGTCCCAACCCTCGGGCGGCGCCGTTGCATTCGAGGCGACCAGGGCAGCGCGGGCCGCCGCCTTAATGTCTTCCGGAACGTCTTTCGAGGGTTCCCACGTCGCGATCAATTCGCGCAACCTAATGACGTGGGGCTCTGCCGCGATGTATTGCCGGTTATCTTCGTTGTTCGGTCGTCGCTTTGCGTCGACGATGATCGCTAGGTAACTGTCGAGGGCCCGTAATAGCTCCTCACGGGAGGGTATTCGCGACGCCTTTGCCATAACGCGCGGCGCAGCCAGCGCTATAGTGACCTCTGCGAACCCGATCATGGCGCATAGGGCGTCCTGGGCTTCTTTGGGCATGTCGCCATGCATTGCGTTGGTAGGCTTGTCCTTTTCCGTCATTGCGTTTTCACCCGCGCATCCTGCTACCGTGACAGCGACACAAGCGGCGAGCGCTTGGCCGCGAATGCACGTTAGCTCTCTTCTCATGGGATCGGGTTCTCCAGGAGCATGCACCGGCCACGCTTGCCGAATAGAGCGATATTTAGGACGATCTTGCTCCCTACGATTGCCCCCGTGCCCTTCTGGCACGTGTACAGACACCAATTCTTGACGACGAGATTCGATAGGTCCCACAACTTGGGACAGATCGGACATGCTCCTTTTCCGCAGCCCACGATCATGCAAGCGGAGCTTGTACCGTCATCGAATTCACACTTCTGCATGTAGTCGCACCCGTAATCCTCCACGCATGCATAATTCGGCTTGAAGCCTGCAAGCGGGATGCTCGACGGATCGAGGGTATCGACCCATTCCTGTGCCTGCTGCCACGCGAGCGGAGCATATTGATCGATTAGCTGGTCAATCGTTGCTTGGTCAGCGGTTGCAGGGTCCACGCCGCTGCCTTCGATGAATCCGGCGACGGCATAGCCGGCGTATTCCGAAACAAGCAATGTGCGGGCCGCTTCGTTGGGGTCGGCGTTCTCCAGGTTATCGATCGCGGCTTGTTCCTCGGGCGTGAATTGCGATCCGCCGGCCTGCTCGCCATTGTCGCCCGTATTATCGCCCGACGAATCCCCGCCCGAAAGGCTGCCGCTATCGTCCCCTCCCCCGGGACCAATTCGGATCACGCATGCCGGAATGGTTGCCGAAAGCATTGCGGCGAGAATGCCTGCGGCGCCGATTGTCTGGAAAGAGCGTCGACCCATGGCGAAACCTCCATGCAAGGGAAACCAGGCTACCACGGCACGGGGGCACAACGGAACGAAACGACCGACGATCCCGCGACGTGGAAGGGCCGCGCCGTCCCGAACGATCGCGCCGATCGCCCCGAGGGCTGCGCCGTCGAGCACGACCGCGCCGACCACGCGCCGAGCGCCCCGAGGGCTGCGCCGAGCGTCCCGAGGGCTGCGCCGTCGAGCACGACCGCGCCGAGCGCGCAAGGGGAGAGCCGCCGCGCGGAGCATCGCCCCCCGTGTGATGTGTGATCACGTGGGCTGTGTGAGGGGATCACACGATCCACGTGATCACACATCACACAGAAGCGCCCCCCTTCCGCCCCTTGACTCCAGCATTGCCGTTGACACGCACGCCCGGACCCGTTCGCGCATGACCGCGCCGAGTGCGGAGGGCTGCGCCGTCGAGCACGACCGCGGCGCCGCGCCGCGTCAGTGACGGGCGCTCTTACTGTAATAACCCGCTCCGGAGGGGGTGTAATAACTCACGGAAAGGCCCCCCGTGCGTGGTCCGTAGAGTACGATTTGAGGGGGGATCCCTTGACTCTCGCTGAGGTGATCGGAACCTCGCGGAAACATTGCAGAGTAACGCGATTTGCGTTTCAGGTACTCTACGTAGAGTACCGCTCGCGCGTAGAGTACCTTTTTCGCCCCCTTCCGGGCGCTATGACGCGCCCCCCGCGAGGGCTGCGCCGGGGGGTGTACTCTCCGGAGAGTACACCTCACCCGAGACGCCCCGAGGGCTGCGCCGGGGGGATGTACTCCGCGCGGAGTACATTTCATCGCGCCGCGCCCCCTTGCGCCTTGCGCCCCCTGGAAATGGGCCGGTAGGCTGTCTCCATGGCGCTTGATCCGAAATCGAAGCAACGGGGCGCGCGCATCGATCGGAGCCTGGTCCTAGCGGGGGGCGCAATCGTGGCTGGGCTTCTCATAAAGGAGCGAAGCAGGCGAGAAGCCGTGAAGGAGGTTGCAAAGGGCGCGCTTCGATCGGCGATTGCAGCGCTAAAGGCCGAGCGTGCTCCATCCCTTCCGCGCAAGGTCGAGAGCGATCCGGCGTTCGTGCAAGCCCTGGAGCGGGCAAAGCGTGCGCCGTCGAGCACGACCGCGCCGAGCGTCGAGCACGCCCCGAGGGCCGCGCCGTCAAGCACGACCGCGCCGAGCGTCGCGAGCGCCCCGAGGGCTGCGCCGTTCGTCGTGAGGGCTGCGCCGTCCCTCGGCTACATGCCGAGCACGTGTGAACCTCGCGAAATCGCGCCGACTACGTGCGCGAAAAACTCAAAATCGCGGGCGCGGAGCTGCTCGAGCGCGACTTGTGCGGCAATGCAAGGCGGCACGGGTGTGCCGAACGTCGAGCGCACCCCGAGGGCTGCGCCGCGCCGAGCACGCGCGCCGAGCGTCGAGCGCGCCGCGAGGGCCGCGCCGTCCCCCCGTTTTCCGCACCGGAGAACAGCGCGCCGATCCGGTCCTTCTGGCTTCCTATCGCGCGGTTACGCGTGGATCGAGGGCCGCGTATCTTCGGCGAAGAAACGGAAGCGGGCGCGAGGGCCGCCTACGTCACAGCACCAAGCGCCGCGAGGGCCGCGCCGTCGAGCATGACGCACTGATCGCCGCGAGGGCCGCGCCGTCGAGCACGACCGCGCCGAGTACCCCGAGGGCCGCGCCGTCGAGCACGACGCGCCAAGCGTCGCGGAGGGCCGCGCCGTCGAGCACGACCGCGCCGAGCACCCCGAGGGCTGCGCCGTCGAGCACGACCGCGCCGAGCGCCGCGAGTGCCGCGCCGAGCGTCGAGAGCGCCGCGAGGGCTGCGCCGTCGAGCACGACGCGCCAAGCGTCGCGGAGGGCCGCGCCGTCGAGCACGACCGCGCCGAGCGCCGCGAGTGCCGCGAGGGCTGCGCCGTCGAGCACGACGCACCGATCGCCGCGACGGCCGCGCCGTCGAGCACGACCGCGCCGAGCACCCCGGGGGGGCCGCGCCGTTTGTGTTGTCACGCATGTCTCGGGGTCGTGTGTCTCGCGAGACAAGCCCCCCGAGACATGCGTGACAAGAAACGCGCCCCCTTCCCGCACGATCCCCTTGACAAGTGCCCCGAGGGCTGCGCCGTCGAGCACGACCGCGCCGAGCGCCGCGAGGGCTGCGCCGTCCAGGAACTTGTGATTAGTTCCGGTTTGTGTGTGCTAATTGGTGGCCTAAGTGCGCGAAATGAGACGCGTTGAAAGGATCTCCGGGGGATTAGTTTAGTTCGGATCGAATTAATCACGGACAAACGAACGGTCGCAACTCCCTTGAAAACAAGCTCCGCCGAGCACCAAACGAATCGTTTTCCTACAAAAAGCGGTGTTTGCGTGGCGGTCGACGTGCCATGGCTGCGCCGTCGAGCACGACCGCGCCGAGCCCCCCGAGGGCTGCGCCGAGCGGCGCGAGGGAGCGCACGTCAAGCGGAAGCGGTCCGCGTGGCTCACGAGGGGCTTGTGGGCTTGTGCTCACAAGAGGCTTGTGGCCCAAGCCCCACGGCTACAAGCCAGAAGCGCCGCGGGGGGCTTGCGTGCGCCAAGAGCGGCGCGAGGGCTGCGCCGTCGAGCCCAACCGCGCCGAGCACTGCGCCGAGCGGCGCGAGGGGGCGCACGTCAAGCGGAAGCGTCGTGCCATGGCACGAAAGGCTTGCGGACTTGCGGGCGCAAGTGACTTGCGGCGCAAGCCCCACCGCTGCAAGCCAGAAGCGCCCGCGGGGGGCTTGCGTGCGCCGAGCGGCGCGAGGGCTGCACCGTCGAGCACGACCGCACCGAGCGAGACTTACGATAAGTCGCGGCGCGCCGCGGTGTGCTGGGTGTGCTGAACGGTCGACTGTGCCACGACACACTCCCGAAGCGGGACACACTGCGCGGCGAGCGGGACGCTTAGCGTAAGCGGTGCACACGAAGGGACCGAGCCGCCTCCCGCGGTTCCCTCACACGCTCACGCGAGGCGTGCTCTCACGCGTACGACTGGAGTCCGTGCTGAGACTGAGAGCGGCTGCGCCGTCAAGCATGACCCCACCGCGCGCCCCGAGGGGGGCTCACTCGCATGCGAGTCGCGGCGCCGCGCCTTGCGAGTCTCCGTGGGTGGGCTGCGCCAAGCGCCCCAAGGGCAGCGCCGTCGAGCACGCCCGCGCCGCGCGCCCCGTGGGCTGGGACGAGCGCAGAGCACGCCCCGCAGGCTGCGCCGTTTCATCGCGTGCGTCACGAGGGCTGCGCCATCGAGCACAACCGCGGAAGCGTCGAGCGCCCATGGTTGCCACGTCGCCGGGCCAGACTGTTTCATCACGCAAGCGCCGACGGTGCGATCGCCAAGTAGCTATTGATACCAGCGACGATTCATGACATCATCCAAGTGCTTGCTCAGAACGTTCCGCTACCCGCTGCATCCGACATATGCGCAGGAAAAAATCCTGACGCAATGGCTTGAAGCGTGCTGCGATCTTTACAACGCAGCGCTACAAGAGCGACGCGAAGGGTGGCGACGCGGCCTTCGCATTCGTTTTAACGACCAGACGGCATCGCTTACTGTGATACGCCACGAGGATCCGAAGTTCGCGGCGATGCCTGTTATGGTCTTGCGATCTGCATTGGCCAGATTGCAAGTGGCCTTCGAGGCGTTCTTTCAACGTTGCAACAACGGCGAAAAGCCTGGCTACCCACGCTTTCGTTCGCGACGCCGCTACGACTCGTTTTCGTGGCCGGCGCCCAATGGAATAGACAACCTGATCCAGGGCAAAGGGCGCTCTGGACGCCTTGCAGTTCCGAAGCTGGGCGACTTGCGTTTCAATCTCTATCGGATCCCTCGCGGTGTTCCGCGTACTGTGAGGATCCAGCGCGAATCCACTGGAAAGTGGTGGGTGAGCATTGCTTGCGATCTGGGCGCGGCCCCGGCGCCTGTCGATGCGGCCGCAATAAGTCCTGATCGCGTGGTAGGTATTGATGTCGGGCTCCAGAGCCTCGCCGCACTGTCGACTGGCACGATTGTAGGTAATCCACGACATGTAAAGCGAGCTGAAACGATACTCGCCAGGCGGCAGCGGGTGTTGTCTCGTCGTCGCAATGGTAGCGCATCGCGGAAGCGAGCCGTTAAACTTGTGGCCCGTGCGCATGCGCACGTCAAGAACCAACGATTAGATTACGCCCGGAAGTTTGCGACAAAACTTGTTCGAGACTTCGACTTCATTGCACATGAGGACCTGAATATCGCATCACTGGCGGCATCCACGTTAGGAAAACACGTAAATAATGCGGGGTGGAGGATCCTGCTCCACGCGATTGCTTGCAAGGCAGAATGCGCCGGCAAGGTGGTTGTACAGGTGGATCCTCGTGGAACATCGCAGGAGTGTAGCGCGTGTGGGGGGGTTGTTCAGAAGTCCCTCGCGGTCCGCGTTCACGACTGCCAATGCGGCTTACGTGTTGATCGAGACGTAAACGCAGCACGAAACATTTTAGCGCGCGGTATGCGCGTGGTGTCCAAACTTGGGGACAGCAACCCGAGCAAGGCCCGAAGGTCAAGAGGTCGCGGAAGTTCCGCTGATCAAACGTGACCCATACCGATCGATGCGAGAGTCTTTGTTTCCTTGAGTGCGACCTCAGATTCAAGCGAACATAGCGCAAATGCATTTGGGCCCCGCCGAGCGTCGAGTACGCGTTTCGGGCTCTTAGGCTTGCTGCGCCCCTTTGCCATCCTTCCTGAGCAGATAATCGGACGAGCACGCGCCGTCCTGCACGACACAGCGCCGCGAAAGCCATGATGGGCGGGGAAGGGCTGCGCCGTCGAGCACGACGCGCCGAGCGGAGGCGAGACGGCGCGGGAAGGGGGCGCCATGCGTTCCGGCGCGCGGGATGGCCCCCCGACCTTCCCGCGCGCCGAGCGCCCGCTAGCGCGCCTGCTAGACGTCGTCGGGCGGAAGCGCGCGCACGTGCTCCGCGCCTCCCGGGAGCATCGGGCGAGCAGGGCGGCGCGGATCGTCGCTCGCATGGTCGAGCGTCGCGGGATCGGGTAGGCGCCCCTCCGCGTATCGGACGGCCATCGTCGCGGCGTCGCTCCATTCGATTGCGATCCCCTCCGGACCAATCTTGATCCCGTCGAGCATCGCGCCGAGCGCCGCGCGCCGAGCAGGGACGGCGATGGTCCCCCATTGCGCCACGATCGAGCGCAACCACGAAAGCGCGCCCTTTCGATTCTCGACCGTATCGGCCGACGCTTCCGCGGAGAGCGCCCGCTCCTCCGCGTCGATCGCGGCAAGCTCGCGCTCGATCCGCGCCGCTTCCGCCCGGATCACGTCCATCCCCCACTGACCCGAGGAGACCATGGAAACGAGATTGCTCCGCGCCGTTACGAGCTTGGCCCGCTGCACCCTGAAATTCGGCGCGTGGGGGGACGGCGGAGGGGCTTTCGACAGATGGCCGTCTAGCGCTTTGAAGTGCCGCGCCGCGAGCCTTTCGATCTTCGGATCGATCTCGTCTTGCCGATTCCAGGGCGCCCCCATGCACCGCTCGCGCGTGGCATTCTTCAATTCCGGCGCATAGCGCTTCCGGCACACGTAATATCCTGCGTGCTTATTCTTCTCGCTTGCAGGCTTGGCCGTGATCATCGAGCCGCAAATGGAGCAACGGGCGAGCCCTCGGATCAACCATTCCGAGGTGATCGTGTCCGTGCGAGGCTTGCGCCCGTAGGAGCGCCGTCCGGCTAGCGCGTGCTGGGCCGCGTGCCACATTTGCAGGGAAACGATCGGTTCGTGCGCGTCGACCCATTCCGCGGGCTTTTGCGTCAACTGCCGGTTTTTGTCGGGCCGGACGGGCGTGGTCGCGATCTGGCCGGCGTACATTCGGTTTTTAAGCAATTGCAGGATCCAGACGGTTCGGAAGGTCGCGAGCCCTGCATAGGTCGTCTGGCAATGGAGCGCGATGTCTCGCGCGCTCTTGCCTGCAAGGCACATGTCGAACATCTCGCGAACGATCGGCGCCTTGACCGCATCGATCTCCAATCGGCGCGGCTTATCGTGGACGTCCGCGCCCTTGGCCCGCACGTAGCCGAACGGGGGCTGTCCCTCTACGAATTTCCCGAGGGCCCGGAGCCGCTTTCGATTGCCTTCCGTGCGATCACGGATGCGAGCCCGCTCCATCTGTGCGATCGACGCCCACAGGGCCATTTGCGTCTCCCCCTCGGGGGTAGAGGCGTCGAAGCGTTCAGCGAGAGACAGGAAGCGCGCCCCCCGCTTGATGATGTCGCGCACGGCGGAGATCGTGAAAACGATATCGCGAGAGAACCGATCGAGCTTCGCCACGATCACGAGATCCCCCGGGCGGACGGCCTTTAGCAAGGCTGCGATGTTCTCGCGCCTCTCTTGTGACTCGACGCCGCCTGATTCCGTTTCTTCAAAGTCAATCGGAGCGGGGAGGCGGGCGTATTGACAATAACGCCGGATCTCCTCGTCCTGCGCGTCGAGCGACGTGCCCGATCGCATTTGCTCCATGGTCGACACGCGCCGATAGGCGAGGACTCGCGACGTCCCGGCGTGGGGACCGTCGAGCGTGAGAACACGCCTAACCGCGGAAGGATCCGCGATCGTGGGCCCTGCGTTCACGACCGCGGGCGCATCGGGCGCCGCTTCGAGGATGGAGACCTCGCGCGGGGGGCTGACGTGCGCGCGATCCTGCGCCGCTCCGCGCGCCTTGCCGCCCTTGCCGCCCTTGCTGCTCTTGCCGCCCATGCTCGGGATGATGCCGGTCCTGGCTTCCATGGTCGAGACCTCTCGATCGGACTGCGCCACTACTGAACACGCGATCAGCACATTTGGCCGGGCAACGGGTCGCTCTCAGTGTGTCGCAAGTGTTCGGAATTATTAAGTTTGCTGCCTAGGTAGTAGGTAGCAAATAGATTCCGGATCGGAAGCGGCGGCGCGGGCGGAATGGCCGGCGGGGGCGGCGCGGGGGGTTCTGGCGGAATGGCCGGCGCGGGCGGCTCCGGCGGAGGCTCGATCCAGGAGCCCGTGGGCACGAGCCTGCTCGTGCAGGTCCTCGATACCCAGAACCAGCCAATTCCCTCCGCGGTCGTCACTTCCCAGGGGGACACGCCGCGCCCGACCGACGGCGCAGGCTACATCCTCTTCGACAACCTCGCGCCCGGTCGCTTCTCCGCCCGCGTCGAGCGCTTCGGGTATGCGCCGGCGAGCGTGGTCGTCGAATTGCCCCAGGGTGCGCATGGTGGGGCGGAGGTGCACCTGTTCCCCCTTCCCCCGCGGATTCCCTTCGACGCGACGGCAGGCGCCGCGCTCGACCAGGGACCGGTGCACGTCACCATTCCCTCAGGGGCGATCGTCGATGACCTCGGCGAGCCGGTGACGGGGCCGGTCGAGGCGACCCTCGTGCCGCTGGATCCGAGCCAGGGCCTCGCGAATGCCCCCGGCCCGCTCGAAGGGATCTCCGCCGGCAATGGTGCGATGGTCGGCCTCGAGAGCCTGTTCATGGCGGAGGTGACGTTGTGGCAGGGGAGCCAGAAGGTGAATCTCGCGCCGGGGCAGCGGGCGACGCTGGAGCTGGTGCTGCCGGATGCGGTGGCGGCGAAGGTGCAGGAGGGGCAGTCGATCCCGGCGTGGTGGTTCGATCTGGACGCGGGGATCTGGCGCGAAGAGGGCGCGGGAATGATCCAGGGCTCCGTGGCCGAGCCTGGGAAGATGGCGTGGGTGGCGGAGGTGGGGCATTTCTCGTGGTGGAATAGCGACAGGCCGTGGGAGGAGAAACATTGCTTCCTCGTGCCGGTGGTCTCGGCCGATGGGTCCGACACGCCATCCGGCGTGTCAGTGAGCGTGTCGGGGGTGAGCTACGCGGGCGAGTCGTCCGTGGTGCTGACGGACGCGAACGGGCGTGCCTGCATGGACATCATGCTGAACGGGACGGCACAGATCCTGGTTGGTCCGACGACCGCGCCCTTCGCGACGGTGACGGTCACCGGGTCGGGTCCGGCCTCGGATTGTGGTGGCAATGGCGATGCGTGCACGAACTTGAGCCCGATCTCGCTGCCGCTGGGCTCCGTGTGTACGCCGGGAACGTGGCAGGATTGCGGGTACAGCGGCCCCGCGGGTACGGAAGGCGTGGGGATCTGCCTGGGAGCGAAGGCGTACTGCAATGGCAGCGGGACGGGCTGGACCGGCTGCGTCGGCGAGGTGCTGCCCCAGTCCGAGGACTGTCGCTCGCCGCTGGACGACGATTGTGATGGGCTCGTGAACGAGGAAGGCGACGCCTGCGCGTGCCAGCCGGGGGAAACGAAAACCTGCTATACGGGGCCCGCGGGCACGCTGGGCATCGGTCTATGCACGGCGGGGACGCGAGCGTGCGTGAATGGGTTCTTCGGGCCGTGCCT
Organism: Polyangium sorediatum; assembly: GCF_029946465.1. Taxonomy (NCBI): domain Bacteria; kingdom Pseudomonadati; phylum Myxococcota; order Polyangiales; family Polyangiaceae; genus Polyangium; species Polyangium sorediatum. Next base: position 97,980 of record NZ_JARZHI010000022.1, on the reverse strand, counting down.
CATGGAGGTGAAGCCGCAGCAGGAGACTTGCGCCACGCCGGAGGACGATGACTGCAACGGGACGGCCCAATGCACGTTATGGAGCAAGACGCTTGTGGGAGGAGGTGACAATGGGCCCGAGGCGTTCGTGGTCGACAGCGCGGGCAACGTGCTGCTCACGGGTGGATTCCCTGGAATCGTGAACTTCGGCGGCGAGGACCTCATCGACGCGGGGGGCTGGGACATCTACACCGCGAAGCTGGACACGAACGGGAACCATCTCTGGAGCAAACGCTTTGGAGATGCCTCCGGTTTCCAGGGTGGCACGGGGGCGGCCCTCGACAGCGCGGGCAACGTCTTCCTTACGGGACATTTCTATAGCACCACGGACTTCGGCGGTGGGCCTCTCACCAGCGCGGGGAATTTGGACATCTACGTCGCGAAGCTGGACGCGAACGGGAACCATCTCTGGAGCAAACGCTTTGGAGATGCGCAGCGTCAGTCGACCACTGCGACGGCCACCGACAGCGCAGGCAACGTCTTCCTTGTCGGAGACTTCCAGGGCAGCGTGGACTTCGGCGGTGGGCCTCTCACGGCCATAGGCTTGGAAGACATGTTCGTGGCCAAGCTGGACGCCGACGGCAACCACCTCTGGAGCAAGCGCATCGATGTGACAGACCCCGTCAACTACAGCATCACCAACCTCAGGATTGACAGTGCAGGCAATGTACTGGTCACCAAAGGGTTCTATGGCGTCGCGGACTTTGGCGGTGGGCCTCTCCCGAGCCAGGGTGGTATGGACATCGTGGTGGCCAAGCTGGACGCCGATGGCAACCACGTCTGGAGCAAGCGTTTCGGGGATGCTGATCACCAGCTGGTCCGGGCGATAGCGGTCGACAGCGCAGACGACGTTTTGCTCACTGGGCATTTCAAGGGCACCATGGACTTCGGCGGTGGACCCGTCACGAGTGCGGGAGACTGGGACATCTACGTCGTGAAGCTGGATGGGAACGGCAACCAGGTCTGGAGCAAACGCTTCGGAGATCCTGACCTCCAGAGTGCCACTGCGATGGCCGTCGATGGCGCCGGCAACATCGTCATTGCGGGAAGCTTCTATGGCACCGTGGACTTCGGCGGCATGACGTTGACCGTGGGGGGCACACAGAACTTTCCGGACGAAGACTCCTTCGTGGCAAAGCTGGATGCGAGCGGGAACCACCTCTGGAGCCGGCGCTTTGCAGGCCACCTGGAAGGAATCAAACCCGCAGTCGACGACAACGGCAACGTACTGCTCACCGGCGTCCACTTGGATCCCGTGGACTTCGGCAACGGCCCCCTCCCGGGCTCTTCTTTCTACTACCCCGAATTGTTCCTCGCCAAGCTCTCCCCCTGAGGGCGACACCTTCTTCGACCGGATGAGCCAGCCGCAGGCCTGCGGCCGCCCACCCCCTTCGAGCAGCGTGTTCCAGGAGCGGTCGAGCTCCGCCTGGTCGTCGCAGAGCACGACCATGGAGACGGCGTCGTTGAACGCGTGGTGGGGCCCGGCGCTGATCGCCTGGAAGCGCTGTCCGAGGAGCGTGAAGTCCACGACCTTCACGGATCCCGGCGGCCCGCTGGGCGTCTCACTCTGGAGCTCCGTGACGTGATCGACCCGCGAGTTCGGGAACATCGAGGCGTAAAACCTCGCCGCCTCCTCCGTCTCCTTGGCGTACCAGAGATGCGGGAATATCTTTGTGCTGCCCTCCACGGCCATCTCGGACCTCCTTCGATGCCTTGGACCCTCGGCCAGGGCCAAACTCATCGGTCCCGGTCTTTTCTTCCGAGGGGCGGCGGAGCGACCTCAGGCCATGAACGTTCCTGACATCCAAAGAACGCCTGTGTTTCCTGTCCCCTGCAAAGCGCCCCCCTCCGAGCCGTCGTGGCCCGTCGGGAGGGCGAAAGCGGCGCGATGGGCTGCTCTGATCGGACTCACGGCCTGCGGCGGCAGCACCGCGTCCGGCTCGCCGTCGGCGCCGGCCCCGCCGGTGGCCTCGGAGAAAGACACCGGCTCCACGCCACAAGCCGTGCGTAGCTCCCTTCCCTCGGACGAATCCGCGCCGCCCGGTCGAGACACCGACGCCACGCCGCAAGCCGAGCGTAGCGTGCTGCCCTCGGACGAATCCGCGCCGCGGCTTCGAAGGAGCCCCGCGACCCCGGTCGAGTTTGCTGTCGGCGACGAGCGAGTGGTCGTTCGTTTTCGCGCAGGTGCCTCCGCCGACCCGTTCGTCGAATCCATCGCCGTGGGCAGCGAGATGGTGTTCCCTCCGCAATGCGATGCGCCTGCCCTTCCGGCCAGCGGGCTGTGTTCGCCTGGCCATCTCGAGCTGCGTTCCGTTCTAGGGAAGGGCAAGGACCTCGAGCTCGTGGGGACACACGCCCGCGGACAGCAACTGGATTTGGTGTTTGCCGCCGTATTCGAAGGGAGCCCCGAGTGCGGCGCCTACGGGTATTGGCTCCTTCGGGTCGGCCCCACCGGCGCGCGCGCGACGAGCCCCATCCTTGGATGCATGGCGACCCCGGCCCCCGCGGGCCCCGACGGCGAGGTTCCGAACCCCATGATCCAATGGGCGCCGTCCGTCAGCATTCGATTGGGCGAAGAAGGTGGGAGCTGGCGCCGATGGGAGCTGAATGCGCGGACGTTCCAGTGGGTCCAGGTCGCCAGGGGAGGAAAAGCGCTCTAGCCGCGCCGTCTGCGCGCGGCAGCGTGCAGCCGACCGAGCATGAGGCGCCCCCGTTCGATGAGCGCATCGTGCTCGGCGGAGAGGACGAGCATGCCTTCGTCCGCCACCGCGCCGGGGATGTGAGGCGCGAACTCCTCGGCGAGCCCCTCCTCGGCGATCTCGGCGAGATATTCGGGCTGTTCGGTGCAGCGCAAGGCGGAGATGGCGCGGCGAATGTTCGGGAGGGAGCGCTCCTTCAATGCCTCCTCGGCTTGACGGAGCGCGGCCTCGATCACCGACGGAACGAGCGCCGGCCAGAACGCGCGCAAACGCTGCTCGGGCGTTTGCTGCTTCTTTTTCGCGAGCAAGACGTATTGGGCGAGATCGCCGAGCTGCTGCGTGAGCAGGGTCAATCCGGCTTTCGAGGACCTCCGGCGCAGTGAGCGGAGCTTCAAGCTCACCGCCTGGAAGTCGTAGCCGGCAAAACCTGCCTCGCGCGCCGCGTGGTACTCGCTCCAGAGGCGACGGGACTCTTCTTCAAGGTCGAGGGGGACGTCGGATTCCTTCATCTACGTCGGAAGATACTTCGGCTCCGTCAGAGGGACCTAGCATTTAAAAGCGCCGTTCGGGCGCGCGGCGCCCCGGCGTCACTTCCGCGTCGAACCAGCCGCCTTCTGCTTGGACTTTTTGATCCCTTCGAGTTTCCTGATCTCGCGGGGGAGGATCTGTTCGATCACGAAGCTGAACGCGTGGAGCCGAACGGAGCCGCCCCGATCGAGCTTCTCGGCGTCCGCCTTCAGGGTCGCGAGCAGCCGCCGCGCTTGCTCCAGGTTGAGGAGGCGCCCGGCAGGCTGTAGCGTACCCAGGATCGCTCCGCGTCGCAGATCGGTCAGCGTGGCATGCGCGAGCCCGAGCTTCTCGATCGTCGTCTTCGCGGCATCATCCTTTTCATCGGCTGGAGAGATTTCTCCGCGGTGATTGAATGAAAACCTCGCGGAGCATCCCGGGTCCAGCGGCGAAACAAAGAGGTGTTTCTCCTCCGGTGACGGCCAGCTCTTCTTGGTTACGGCCCCGAACGGCGGCTCGAATCCACAATTGGGCCGGGGCCAGCACGCGACGAGGTTGCCGTAGTCGGCGTCTTGCCCGTAGATGCAGTGCTTCTGCGGAGTCACGTGCTCGAGGTGGAAGTCCACCTTCCTCGGTTCCGAGGAGGCGTCGAGCCGGATCTGGATGCCGGTATATGCGCAGATCCCTCCCTGCTCCGCAAAAAGCCCGTCTTCGACGGCTGGCAGCGCCGACGTGTCGCGGCGCAGCTCCTCATACGTGCACTTCATCCCTTCGCCGGGATCCTTGGTGAGCCGTTTGGCGCGCCACTCGACGAAGGCGCTCGGCGGTGGACGCTTCTTAATCGTCCGCACGGCCGGTCCCCTCGTCGTCCCCCTCTTCGGCCAGCGCTTCGAGCGTCTCCAGGCTGCTCTCCAGCCGCACGAGCTCTCCCGTCTCCCCGTCGAGCAGGGCGCGCAGCTCGCGCAGCTTGCTTCGCGCGGCTTCCAGATGGCCCTCTGCGAGCGCCTCCTCCACGTCCCGCTGGAGCGTCCGGGAGGCCTTCGTCTCGCTCGTGGCCCCGGTCATCACGTGGTCGAGGATCCAGTTCGAATCGGCGCCGAATGCGACCGGAGGCAACGTCACGCCCTCGGCGCCGAGCAAGCGCACCTCTTCGCGTTTGAGCTCGCCGATGACCTGGGGAGAATGGGAGGTGCAGACGAACTGGATCGCGGGAAAGGTGCGCTTGAGGTCTGCCGCCACGCGGCGCTGCCAGCGGGGATGCAGGTGCACGTCGAGCTCGTCGATCAGGACGACGCCGGGCGTCTCCCGCAGCAGGCGCGGGAGCGGCTCGTCCTCGGGGCCGAGCTCGTCGGGCGGGAGGAGAAACGCGTTTTGCGTGACCGCCTTGATGGCGAGATCCGCGACCAGGGCGAACATCATGCGTTGCCCGGCGCTCAGGTTGTCGAAGGGCTGCGCCTCGCCGCCGATGGAAAGGACGATCTGGTCGAGGTCGGAGTCGAACCAAACGTTGTCCGCCCCGTCCACGCAGCCGAGCACGGCCCGGCGCACGACCTCGAAGCCGGGACGCATGCGGCCCTTGCGGCTCGCAGATGCGGTGACCTCGCGGCGAAACCACTCGTTGAGATCCCCGAACCGGATCCGCTCGTTGAAGCAATCGTAAAAGGCGGCCCAGCGGCGGGCAGGGCCGTGGAGCTTGGTGTCCTTCTGGATTCGCTGATTCGAGGGTAACCACGCGCGGCCCGCGCCGTAATAAGCGAGCACCGGGAGGACGACATGCTCCCCGGCCGCGTCGCGCTTGTACATGTCCCCGATGATGTCGAGCGCCTGTTTGGACCCCGCGCTGGACGTCCTGCCGCCACTTCCGAGCACACGCTCCCACGCGACACTCTCCACGGGGCCGATCTGGCCGAGCGAAAACACGATGACAGGGAATTGTTCACGGAACTGGATACGATCCCCCTCCAGGGACGGCTCCAGGCGGACCTCGGTCCGCAGGATGTTGCGGCCGCTGTTCCGGACGAGTGTATCGGGGGGGTGCACCAGCCAGATCCCCAGGCTCACCGCGAGCGCATCGAGCAGGCTGGTCTTGCCCGCCCCGTTCTCGCCCACGAGCAGCGTGAACTGCGGATGGAGTCCGAACTCCAGGTGCGCGAACCTCTTGAAGTTATCGATTCCTAAGGTGCGGATTCGCATCGGGCTCCCGGGGGCGTGGGGATCGCTACCACGTGTGTCGTGGTGCTCCAAGAGTACGTCGATCCCGTGTCCACCCCGAGCGGGGCAATGCCCGAGAGAGGGTTGCACCGTCCTGGAGAGGGGATCGCGAGATGCCCGCCAAACAGTTGTATGTGTCCTGAAGAGGGTCGCAAGCCCCCCAGCCGACAGGGGCGCGTGTTCTGGAGGGGGTCGCACCCTCCCCGGCGGACAGGTGCAAGGGTCCTGGAGGAGGGTCACAGGATACCGGCCGACCGTTGCGAGCGCCCTGAAGGCGTGTCGTAGGATACCGCCAGACGGTTGCGACTGTCTTGAGAGAGGGTCGCAGGAGGCCCGCCAGACGGTTGTGACTGTCTTGGAGGAGGGTCGCAGGAGACCGACCGACCGTTGCGCGTGTCCTGGAGAGGGTCGCAGTCTGCCTGGCAGACTGTTGCGCGTGTCCTGGAGAGGGTTGCAGGATGCCCGCCCGTCGGTCGTACCTCGAACCCCAAGCTGTCCCGACCCAGGCTCCCCTTCTTGCGACCCTATCTTGGCGGGCTCTTGACCCGGACCGCAATGTCAGCACTGCGACCCGCGTGACCCCAGCAGAAGCTACCTGCGGGGCCCGTTTTCACGGCGTTCGCCCCTGCTTCCCCTGGAGGCTGGGATTTTGCATCGTCGCCGCGGCGCCGCGGGCCCGCCCCCCGGGCACGGGCGCGGCCCCTTGCTTTCCTTGGAGACCCCATGAACCTGTTTCGAACCGTTCGTCGTCCCCTGAGCCTCCTCGCCACAGCGGGCCTCTTCGCGCTGCTCCTCGCCGACAGCGCAGAGGAGCAGTGTGCGCAGTCGTCCTTCGACCGCACCTTCGACATCACCACGACCTGCGGCGGTACCCTCAGCGGTCGCATCCGCATCCAGGGCTCCATGCAGGTGGGCGTGAGCGCGGATGTGGCGAGCCTGCCGGCCACCAAGGTCTCGGGCGACGTCGCCCCGGTCTCCGGGGGCGTGATCGGTTCGTGCAGCGGTGAGGACGAACCGTTCGTGAGCACGGGCGTCACCCTCAAGCTCCCGGCCTCCGCGACCGGCGATACGGGCGGCGGCGGCGCGGGGGGCGGCGGCGGCGCGGGCGGCGCGGCGCCCGGCTTCGTGGCCACGTGCAAGGTCGACTTGAAGACGCAGCTCGGAAAGGACGTGTCGTGCGCCGTCGACGACGGCACGGGTGTCGACGCCGGCACGTGCACGGTGCGCCTCACGGCCGTGAAATGACGGACGTCATGCGCCCGAAAGGGCTCGCCGCGTGGATGGCGCTGAGCTTCCTCGGCGGCGCGGCCGTGATGAACGGCGAGATCGCCGCGGGCAGGCTGCTCGCGCCGCACCTGGGGACGAGCACCACGACGTGGGCGATGCTCATCGGCACGGTGCTCGGGAGCCTCGCGCTCGGGAGCCTGCTCGGCGGGTGGCTCAGCGCGCGCGGCGCGGCCTCGTGGTGGATCGTGCGGCTGATGCTCTTGTCGGCGCTGCTCTTCGCGGCGCTGCCGCGCGTGGTGCCGTGGGTGCTCGCGTCGAGCCTCGCGCGCTTCCGCGCGGGCAGCGCCGCCTCGCTCGGGTTGCTCGCGGCCCTCACGGCCCTCGCCATTGCGCTCCCCATCGGCTCGCTGGGGGCGGTGCCTCCGCTCGTGATGCACGCGGCGGGGGAGGCGGACGGCGTCGAGGCAAAAGGGAAGCTCGGCCGCCTCGCGGGGCGGCTCTCGGCAATGGGGACCCTCGGCAGCCTCGTGGGCACGTTCGGCGCGGGGCTCGTGCTGCTGCCTTGGCTGGGGACACGCGCGACGTTCGACGTGGCCGCGGTGCTGCTTTCGGGGAGCGCCGCGGTGTTCGGCGTTCGCGCCCGCGCGCGCCGGGAGGCGATCGTCGGGGTCTTGGCCTCGTTGCTGACCGTGGCGCTGGCCTTCGCGCCGCTTTCCACGCCCGCGCCCGCGCAGGGACGGCTGCTCTGGGCCGGCGAGTCGCTCCATAACCACATTGTGGTGGTCGAGCGGGGCGGTGAGCGGCAGATCCGGGTCAATGACGGGTTTGCCGTGCAATCGTTCGCGCGCCTCGACGGCGAGCTGCCCGTGCGCGACGTGTGGGCCTACTACGCCATGGCGCCGAGTTATGGGACCCGGCCGAGCCCCGAGCGCGTGCTGCTCCTGGGGCTCGGCGGCGGCACGTCCGCGGAGGTGTTCCGGCGGCTCTACCCGGCGGCGGCGGTCGTGGGCGTGGAACTCGATGCGGCCGTGGTGGAGGCGGGCCGCACGTGGCTAGGCTTCGATTTGCCGGGGGCCTCCGTGATCATTGATGACGCGCGCCCCTTCCTCGAAGCCGAGGCCCAGCGCGCGCCGGGGCAAAAGGACGTCATCGTGCTCGACGCGTTCCAGTTCCCGTACGTGCCGTTCCAGCTCGCGACAACGGAGTTTTTCGCGGCGGCGCGGCGTTGCCTCGCGCCGGGCGGCGTGCTCCTGGTGAATGCGGGCCGTCATGGCGAGGAGCGTGGCGTGGTGCACGCGCTCGCGCGTACGATGGCGCAGGTCTTCCCGCACGTGCAGGCGGCGGATCCGCCGGGGCGATCGAATACGATCCTGGTGGCGACCGTGCACGCGCCCGCCGAGGCGGTCGGGGTCGCGGGGCTCTCGGTCTCGGCGCGGACGGCCACGGTGCTGCGGGATCTCGCCGGGCGCCACGCCCCGATGCAGCCGGCGTCCTTTCCTGCGAGCACGCCGGTGTTGACCGACGATCATGCGCCGGTCGAGTGGCTCACGGACAGGATCATCTGGCGTGCGCTCTGAGCCCCGGGAGCGCGGCGACGTCCCGGGCCGGGCGCTTTTGCATCCGTGGTCGTGGCTCGCGGGGGCAGCGCTTGTATTGAATGTCTTCTGGTTGCGACGCAGGCACCCGGGGGTGGTGAGCGGCAAGCTCTCGGATCTGGCGATTTGTTTTCTCTTGCCGGTGTTCCTGGTGGCCGCGGCGGAATGGTCGCTCGTGCTTGCGCGGCTTTGTGGCGCCCGCGTGGGGCTCGGCGTGGGGCGCCGTGGAATCTGGGTTTCGTGCGGCGTGACCGTGGCGTACTTCGCGCTGCTGAAGACGTGGCCTGCGTTCACGGGCGTGCACCGGGCGCTCCTCGGGGTGCTGGATATGCCGTTCGGGGGGGGGAGGTCGTTCCGGAACCTGGCGGATCCGATGGATCTGGTGGCGCTCGTGATGGTGCCGCTCAGCGCGTGGCATCTCATGCGGGGGGCGGAGCGGGGCGGGGACGCGGAGACGCGTGGATAGAAGATAGCGCTCGTCCTTGCCTTCCCACCCCGGAGATAGGGACTCCTGGCGGCCACTCGGTTGGCCAAACGCAGACGTGTGTTGTTTTCGCTGCTGGGTGGTACGATTGGTCGCGGGATGGGGAGGATCGGGCATTCACCGCACCGGGCAGGTAGCCCCGAGCGGGCAGGGTTCCTGATTTTCTTCCTCACGCTTCTCGTCAGCGAGGGCGCCCGCGCCGAGCCGAGCGTTGAGCTCGCGGGTTCCGTCGGCTTCGGCGTGCTTGCTGCTGGCATCCCCGCGGGCCGATTCGTGATCAGCCCGAGCGCGAGCCTCGGCCTTGGCGGCAAGCGCGGGTTCTTCGTCGCACGCGACACGGTCTCGTTCCTCGGCGCGAGCGGCGGACGGTTCGGGATCAACAACGAGACCACCGTCGGCGGCGGTCTCTCCTGGGAGCACGTGAACGTGAGCGCAGGGCTCTCGCTCGCGGCGTACTCGCTCCCGATTTGCGGCCCGCGGCTCTGCGGCCAGGTGCGCGGCTTTGCCCCAGGGGCGGGCGCACGGCTCGACTTGTTCGGCCCGTACCTCTCCGGACGTCTCGGCGTTTCGGTGGACTGCGCCGCCGCCTGGATCATGGGCTCCGCATCTCCCGTGTGGCGCGGCGTCTCGGTGCGTTGCTCCGCGGGGCCCATCTTTCGGTTTGGATCTCACCATTGACCCATGAGAAAGGATCTTCCCGTGCGTACGCTGTTCGGCTCGATAACTTCTCTCCTCCTGATGCTCGTGGCCGGGTGCAACACCGTCGACCCGGACGAATGCTGGGTCAACACGTCGGGCGGCCTCGGCGACGAGGAGCCGATCCCGATCGGCGCCGGGGTCGGCGCGACGAGCTCGGGCGATTTTGGCACCCCGCCCGCGGGGGAGCCGCTCGCGGCCGAAGCAACCGAGAACCCGTGCGTGGCGATGGGGTCGGTCACCGTCGTGAGCTTCAGTCCGTCGGAGTTCCCGTTCGTCACCATCGTCCAGGATGACGGCACGGGCCCGGCCGGCGGGTGGCAAGAGGCGAAGGCAAACCTGGAGTTCATCAAGAAGCGACGCGGAGGCGGCAGCACATGGTCCTGCGCCATCACCATCCAAATGCCGCTCCGAGCCGAAGCTTATGGGAAAATTTCGGCGAGCCGTGCGGCCGGCTTCAGCGTCGACGTCACGGAGGACGTCGCCTACGGCATGGACTACAGCCTCCCGCCAGGGATCTTCTGCGAAAAATTCCGCATAGGCGCGGATGTAGCGTTCAAGTCGATGTACCCGAACCTCGGCTCCAGGGTGTTGAAATGAAAACCACAACTCGCTCCGAGTTGCTCGCGCTCATCTACCGCTTCTATCCGCGGGGCGTGCATAACTTCGACCGCATGTATGTCCCTCCCGGCGAGCCCTTCTACGACGATACGGAGGAGCACCGCCGCCTGGTGGAAGCCTCGAACCGCGGGCGAGCAGAGTACCCGACATGGAAGGCGATGATCCGCCGCCTGGGGGATCGATACAGCCTCCAAAACGAGTCGCTCCATCTGTTCTCGGGGGGGCCCGACCCTGCCTACTCAGCCCGCATCTGGCTCACCAAGCAAACGGCGCTGAGCTTCCACGTGTCCCTGCTCGGGCCCTACTACGGGATCCACCTCCCTGGTCTCGCCGAGGAGGAGCCAGTGGCGCGCGAGGTCGCGCGGGAGATCGAGGCCACGTACCCCGGATATCACAAGATCCCGCCGGAACTCGGCAATGAAGTCGTGCCAGACGTGGCGGCCGGGGTGGTAGGGTTCGGAGAGGCGACGATCGATGTCTGCCTTTTCTCGGAAGTCTGGACCTGGGTTCGCCCGGTGTAGCCCTTGCCTGGCACACCCCCGAAACGGCGCCCCGCCCACCCGATCCTGGGGGCGGCGCACACGCCATGCCCGGGGCGCCCCAGGGCCGCCGCCGTGACCTCGCCTCGGTGAGCACCCCCGCTTTGCTTTTGGGTGCCAGTACGAGCGATCATGCCCGTGCATGGTTCCCTCCAAGTCGGGCACGGCACTCGTGCAGCGCCAGCCGGTCCTCCGCGAAGGGGAGCCCGCGCTCGGGGTCCGTCGAGGAGAGGCGCCCCTCTTGGTCGTGAAGGCCCACCTCCGCACCACCGACCCCGACGAACTGCTCCCCGCCTTCTCCCGCCTCTACCCGGGCGCGACGCTCCGGCCCCTGGCAGGGACCGCCTTCCGGTGTGATCTCGGTCTGACCTCGGCCGGGCCCGTGACGTTCGTGGCGGGGGACTGGGACCTCGGCGGCCGGATCGAGGCGGCCGCCCTCGGCGATCGGTACGCGCTGGTGTTTGCCGGGGAAGGCAGCGGCGACGGGGAGGTGGAGATCCGGAGCCGGCGGCTTTTGATCGCTCCGGGAACGCGGGCCGCGCTCTTCGTTCCCGGGCGGCCGGCGAACCTCCGGCTGCCCATGGGGTCGAAGGGCCGGACCCTCACCATCGAGCGAGCCGCGCTCGATGCGCATTTCACCATGCTCACCGGCCACGCGAACCGCGGCCCGATCGCCTTCGACCCCGAGCTGGATCTCACCACGGGCGACGGCGCGACGCTCCACGGGATCGTGCGGTTGCTCCGGGAGGAGATCGCGCGCCCCGCGGCCTCGCCGTTCGTCCGGCCGCGGCTCTTCGACGTGCTCCTCACCGCGCTCGTGACCATTCCTCGCCACGACGGCTTGCGGCTGCTCGAGCTTCCGCCCCCGCGCGTCGCCCCCGCGGTCGTGCGCCGGGCCGAGGAGTACATCGCGGCGCACGTCGGCGAGGCGATCCGGCTCTCGGACATCGTCGCCGCCGCGGGCGCGCCGGCCCGCTCGCTCCAGGCGGCGTTTCGCGCGGCGCGGGGCATGACGCCGATCGGGTTTTTGAAGCTCCGGCGGCTCGAACAGGCGCGCCAGATGCTCCTCGCCCCCGAGCCCGGGACGACCGCGGCGCACGTCGCCGCCGCGATGGGCTTCCGTAGCGCGGGGCGGTTCAGCGTCGAGTACAGGAAGCACTTCCGCGAGAGCCCCTCCGAGACGCTCGCGCGCGGACGCGCCTCCGTCGCGCGCTGATCAAAAAACGCAAGGCTGGTCAACAAGCGCAAGGATCTCGCCCTGCCGCCGGGACGGCCATCGCGGGAGCGATCGCGTTTGGGTATCGATGGGTCTTCATGACACACGCCGCTTCCTTGCTGGCCCGGAGGTCGTGGCTCCGCCGCGCATCCGCCTCCCCCGGATCCGTGGATCAACCCAAAGGCGCGGAGATGCGCTAGGAGAGTTCCATGGTGGGGTGGCCGGGTGGTGCGCTTCGGCTTGTCCAGACACGCCATCGGGGGGAAGGGCCCTCGCGCGTCGTGCAGGCGCCGGGGGCGGGGCTTGCGCGGGCCCAGCTCGTGCGCACCCGCGACGTCGGCGAGGCCCGGGAGGTCTTCAGCCGCGTGTACGCGGGGGCGACCCTCGAGCCCATGCGCGACGCACCCTTCGCCTGTGCGCTGGAGGTCGTCTCCTTCGGCGCAACCCGTGTCGTGAAGGGCGACTGGACCGGCGGAGGGCAGGCCTCCCTGTCGGACCTCGGGGAGCATTACGTCCTGTCGCTCTCGGCCGGTGGCGTGAGCGCCGGTGACCACGCAGGCGAGCCCTTCCGCGTCGTGCCGGGCCGGCGGGGCGCGTTGTTCTCACCAGGGCGCTCCTGCGTTCTCGATGTCGACGCGGAGTTTCACGGGCGGACCCTCGTGATCGATCGCGGAGTGCTCGACGCCCATTTCGCGACGCTCACGGGCACTGCGCCGCGCGGCCCGATCTGCTTCGAGGTGGCGCTCGACCTCGAGGACGGACCGGGCCGCACGGTCCACGAGGTCGCAGAGCTCTTCCGCCGCGAGATCGAGCCGCCATGGGCCTCGCCGATGCTGCTCTCGGCGCTGCGTGGTGCGCTCTTCACGAGCCTCCTGGTGCACACCCGGCACAACCAATCGGCGAGCCTCGATGCGCCGCAGCCGCGCGTGGCCCCGGCGTGCGTCCGCAAGGCGGAAGAATACATGGCCGCGCACGCCGCGGAGCCCGTCGACCTGGCCGACGTCGTCGCCGCGGCGGGCGTGCCGGAGCGGTCCCTGCGGGCGGCCTTCGTGGCATGCCGGGGAATGCCGCCGATGGATTTCCTGCGCCTGCGCCGGTTCGAGCTCGCGCGCGGCCACCTGGCCGAGCCCTCGGCCGATACATCGGTCGCGGGCGTCGTGGCTGCGCTCGGGCTCGGTCACCCGGGGCGGTTCAGCATTGAGTACAAGCGCCGGTTCGGCGAGAGCCCCTCCGAGACGTTGTCCGCGGGGCGCGCGGCCGCGGGCCTGCCGCGCCTCCAGCCGCGACGCCGTGCTGGAATGGCACGATGAGCAGGCGAATGCATTCTTCGCGGTAGAGGCATTCCGGCAGCAGCGAGCGGCGGGCCATCGCTGCGGACGCGCCTGTCCAGAATCGGCAGCGATTGTCCACGAACGGCAAGATTGTGCGCGGGCGCATTCTTCGCTGTTGCATCCTCGTCTGGACCGATGATTCTGGATGCGGCTCGCCATTCCCCTCCTTGGCTGCCCCACGATAGGAGTCACCAATGCCGTTAGATCGAGACCTTCCCAAGCGCGAGATTCTGCCGATCCCGGACAGGGCCTATGCCGGCCCGGTGGTGTACAATGCCGCGGACCCGGCTGCCGTCTTCCCTCCCATCCTGCCGATCCGCCCGCCCGAGGGCGCCCCCAACGTACTCATCTTCCTGATCGACGATGTGGGCTTCGGCGCCTCGAGCACGTTCGGGGGGCTCATCGATACCCCGAGAGCCGACGAGCTCGCCGCGAGCGGCCTCAAGTTCAACCGTTTCCATACGGCAGCTCTGTGCAGCCCGACGCGCGCCGCCTTGCTGACAGGCCGCAACCCCCACTCCGTCGGCATGGGGTGCATCACCGAGATGGCGACCTCGGCGCCCGGCTCCACCTCGATCATCCCCAACAGCGCCGCCTCGATCGCCAAGATACTCCGATACAACGGCTACTCGACGGCTCAGTTCGGCAAGTGCCACGAGGTGCCCGTCTGGGAAACCGGCACCACGGGGCCCTTCGACCACTGGCCCACCTACATGGGCTTCGAGAAGTTCTATGGTTTCGTCGCCGGCGAGACCAACCAGTACTACCCCACTCTCTACGATGGGACGACCTACATCGAAATGCCCGAGCGCGGGAACTACCACCTGACCACGGATCTGGCCGATCAGGCCATCAAGTGGATCGAGACGCAGAAGTCCCTCGCGCCGGACAAGCCCTTCTTCATGTATTTCGCGCCCGGCGCGACCCATGCGCCCCACCAGGTCCCGGCAGAGTGGAGTGATCAGTTCAAAGGGAAATTCGACGAAGGCTGGGACGCTGTGCGCCTCGCCATTTACAAGGAACAAAAAAAGATTGGCGTCATTCCGAAGAACGCGGAGCTGCCGCCGCCCAACGCCGGGGTTCCAGCCTGGGACGAAATGCCCGCCGACATCAAAGATGCCCTGAAGCGCGAGATGGAAATCTACGCTGGCTTCCTCAAACATACCGACCACCAGATCGGCAGGGTGATCGATACGCTCAAGGAGCTCGGCATCTTCGAGAACACGCTCATCCTCTACATCCTCGGCGACAACGGCGCTTCCGCCGAAGGCACGTTTCTCGGCACCTTCAACGAGATGATAGGCTTCAACGGCGTCGAGCCACCGGAGGAGGACCAGATCAAGCTCATCAATGACAACATCGACAAGTTCGGCACCAAGGAAGCGTACAATCACTATGCCGTCGGCTGGGCCCAGGCCATGTGCACGCCGTATCAGTGGACCAAGCAAGTCGCCAGCCACTTCGGCGGCACGCGCAACGGCATGGTCGTCCATTGGCCAGCGGGCATCCACGAGAAGGGCGGGCTGCGGAGCCAGTTCACGTACGTGACCGATGTGCTTCCGACGATCCTCGAAGCGATCGGCCTGCCGGAGCCGCTCAGCGTCGATGGCGTGCTGCAGAAGCCCATCGAGGGGACGAGCTTCTTGTACACGTTCAATGACGCAGACGCGTCCGAGCGCCACAAGACCCAGTACTTCGAGGTGTTTGGCAACCGTGGCATCTACCATGAAGGCTGGACCGCCGTCACCCTCCACGCGAAGCCCTGGGACTTCTACAACTTGCCGGACTACGCAAAGGATGTCTGGGAGCTCTACTTCACGTACAACGATCGCAAGGACACGATCGATCTGGCGGAGGACTGGACCCAGGCACGAAATCTCGCCGCAGACATGCCCGAGAAGCTGGAGGAGCTGAAGAACCTTTTTCAGATCAATGCGGCCCGCTACAACGTCTTTCCCCTCGACGACCGAAAGATCGAGCGCATGCCCTCGGGGCCGGCCGACCAGGAGGCGAACTCCCACCGCCAGAGGTACGTCGACGGCAGTTTCGTCGCCGACCCGTGCGTGATCAACACCTTCAACCGCTCCTTCATGATCACCGCAAAGGTCGAGTTGCCCTACGATGTGACGACCGGCACGACCCGAATGAACGGCGTGATCCTCGCCCGGGGCAACGATTTCGGCGGCTATGGCCTCTATTTCAAGGACGGAGTCCTCACGTACGTCTACAACTACATGGGGACCACGATCCAATACGTTCGAGCAACCTTTCCGGTCGCGAAGGGCACGCACGTGCTCCGCATGGCGTTCGAGTACACCGGCAAGGAGTCCGGCGAGGGCGGCAATGTGACGCTCTCCGTACAACAACCAGGAGGCGACTTCACCACGATCGGCACGGGCAAGATCGAACTGACCAATCCGGTTCTCTTCAACGTGGACGCCTTCCTGATGGTCGGCAAGAAGACGGGCGGCCCCTTGTGCCCCGAGTTCCAAGGGGACAACCGCTTCAATGGCACCGTGTACTGGGCGGAGATCGAGGTCACGGGCCCACCCGTCCTCGTGAGCCCCGAACACCGCGTGCACGCGCTGATGGCGGTGCAATGACACCTTGACCCGGCCGAACGGGCGGCCCGCTTCCGCGCTCTGCTCTCCCCCAGCGCCGCCACCTGGCCGAGCCCTCGGCCGGTGCGTCGCTGTCCGCGGGGCGCGCGGCCGCGGGCCTTCCGCGCCTCCAGCCGCGACGCCGGCCGTGAACGTTCACGAGTGCTGGCACCTCGTCATCCTGGGACCCGAGGGTGAGGGGCGACCGACACCTACACGAGAGCTTGTGCTGATGACCCATGCCGGGCGCCGGTCAGGAGCCGCAGGCTCACTGGCAGACGCCGCCCTGGGCCGCACCGAAGTTCAGGACCTTGGTCCTGCACGCCGCGCCCTCCGCCGCGGTGATGGTCATGATGACGGGGAAGGAACCCCCACTGCAACTCGTGGGGCTGGACGGCTGCATCACCTGCACACCGCAGTAGCTCTCGAGGCCAAACTGCCCGTCCTGCGTTCCGGCGAGGAGCTCCACGAGCGACATGCCGTTCTCGGAGACTGCCCAGGAAAAGCTGTTCTGGCCCATCACGTTGCTCCCGCAGGGGCCCGGGAAGGAGTAATTGGTGCACCGCCCATCCTTCACGAGCGTCCCAGCCAGCGCGCTTTGCCACGCCGGATTCGGATCGCAGGGACAGACGGCGCAAGCCGGCCCGCAGGTGAGCATGCCACCGCAGCCATCGGGGATGGTGCCGCAGGTCGCTCCCTGGGCCTCGCAGGTGGTGGGGACGCAGGTCTCGCAGTTGACACCCGAGTAGCCGGACGGGCAGGAGCAGACGTAGCCGCCCCCCGACGTCGCGCACGTGCCACCGTTCTGGCACGGCTGCCCCGCGCCGGCGGTGCAGGTCCCGGCCTGGCAGGTGTCCGTCTGCGTGCACGCGTCGCCGTCCGCGCAGGTGGTGCCGTCCGGCGCGTCAGCCACGGCCGGCTGACCGGCGCTGCACGCGGGGACCTTGCAGGGGTCCGCGTCGTCGGGCGGCAGGTCGGTGTCGTCGGCGAGGGTCGTGGTGGCGCCGCTCCCGTCACACACGATCGCGCTGCAATCGCCGGGGGTCTGCATGCCCGCGGGCGTGTTCGCGGGGGTGAAGCTCACGCCGCAGACGCCGGCCTCGCACGTGCGCGCCTTGCATTCGTCGTCGGTGCCCGCGCAATCGGTCGGCGCGTTGCAGCCGACGCACATGCCATTGCCGTCACAGACGAGGTCCTGGCCGCAGGCGGCGCCCGCCGCGATCGGGGGGTTCGACGGCGCGCCCGCGGTGCACACGTCGTCGGTGCAGGCGTTCATGTCGTCGGGCAGGTCGATGTCGTCGTTTTGCTGGGTCGCGGCGCCATTGCCGTCACACACGGCCTGCTTGCAATCGCCGGTCACCTGATCGGGCAAGGCGGTCCCCGCGGCCGTGGGCTTGTGCGTGGGCACGTCGCCCTCGCAGACGTCCTCCGTGCAGGGGTTGCCGTCGTCCTCGGGGGTGCACGCGCCGCCACCCGCGCCACCTTCGCCGCCCGTGCCGCCGCTCCCGCCGCCGCCCATGCCGCCGCTCCCGCCGCCGCCCATGCCGCCGCTGCCCATGCCGCCGCCCTGGTCGATCTGGCTACGGTCGACCGCGGCGATGAGCTCGCAGCCGAGCGAGCCGCCCGCGAGCAGAGCGAGCAATACGGGTGTCATGGATGCCTTCGTCATTCTGAATCTCTCCGTGCAATGCAAGCTTTTCGGCGGCGACTTTTACAGGGCACGTACGGGCACGTCAAGCTGCGTCTCCTCCGTGCGCCGCGCCTCCGTATCTTCGCGAACGCAATTGCGGCGAGGAGGAAGCTTCCCCGTCGCCAGGGGCCCCCGTGACCATTCGCCTGTCCAGAAACGGCAGCGAACTGTCCACGAACGGCAAGATAAGCAGGCGGATGCATTCTTCGTGGTTGCATCCTCACCTGAAGCGATGGTGGCTGACGGCGGATGGACGCTTCGTCATCGATCTCTGCAATGACTCAACCAAGAGCCCGCGCTGATCAAAAAGCGCAAGGCTGGTCAACAAACGCAACGATCTCGCCCTGGCGCCGGAAGGGCTATCGCGGAAATGACGTATGGGTGTAGATTGCGGCCGATGCCGTACGCTCTTCATCGCCGGGACGGAGGTCGTGGCTCCGCCGCGCCTCCGCCGCCGCCGTGTTGCTCCTGCTTGCCGCGTCTTGCGCCCCCGCCGCTCAACGGGCCGTTGGGGCTGGCTGACCTCGTGCTGAAGTAGGCACCGCCTCGCCATTGGCTCCGCGGCACCCGCAGGAAACCCATTGCCCTGTGCTTACCCATCGCTGACGTAGTGCCGGCGCGTCCAGACAGTCCGGTAGAAGGATGCTTCATGATCTCCGCTCGATCTCTCGTTCTCCGCAGGACCCTTCCCTTCCTCTTCTCGACGCTCGCCCTCGGGCTCGTCGCCGGGTGCGACGACGAAAATGGCAGCAGCAGTACCAACAGCAGCAGCAGCAGCAGCAGCAGCAGCTCTTCCTCGGGGAGCGGCGGAGCCGGCGGTGAGGACGTCGGGTTCCGCCTCTCGGGTACGCTGTCGTATGAGTACGTGCCCTTCGACGTCGACCTCGAAAAGCTCGATTATGGCAAGATCGAGAAGCGCCCGATCCGCGGGGCCTCGGTCCGCCT
Source organism: Polyangium sorediatum (assembly GCF_029946465.1). Classification (NCBI taxonomy): domain Bacteria; kingdom Pseudomonadati; phylum Myxococcota; order Polyangiales; family Polyangiaceae; genus Polyangium; species Polyangium sorediatum. The sequence goes on along the minus strand of NZ_JARZHI010000022.1, from coordinate 79,580 downwards.
CATCGACGCCGACACCGACGCCGAGATCGCGAAGACGTCCTCCGACGACGAGGGCGCCTACAGCTTCGACTACATGGGGGCCGCCAAAGTGAAGCTTTGGGTCTACGCCGAAACGGAAGCCCCCTCCTTGACCGTCGAGGACAATACGTCAGGAGACGCGGTCTACGTGATGGAGAGCAACACGGCCGATAGCGCCGCGGACGCGAAGCTCGACGTCCTCGCCGCCACGGGCTGGGACGGGACCGCGTACACGAAGACCCGCGCCGCCGCCCCGTTCGCCGTGCTCGATACGGCCTACCTCTCGGCGAAGCGCTTCCTCGACGAGGTTTCGCCTCCTCCCGTGTTCCCTCCGCTCAAATTCAACTGGAGCGTCAACAATCGCCCCGAGGACGGGGACAAAGCCCTGGGCCAGATCGGCACCTCGCATTTCGACGGCGAGGAGCTTTATATCCTCGGCAAGGAAGACGTGGACACCGACGAGTTCGATTCGCACATCACCGTCCACGAGTGGGGCCACTGGTTCAACAAGACGCTCGGCCGTGCGGACACCATCGGAGGCACCCACAGCAGCAGCGATATCGAGGACCCGCGGGTCGCCTTCAGCGAAGGGTTCTGCACCGCCTTGAGCGCGATCGTCCTCGACCCGGACACCACCTACACCGACAGCTCCGGGCCCCAGCAGGCGAGCGGGTTCTCGAATGACGTCGAAATGAACGAGAACAACGTCGAGAAGAACCCGGGCTGGTTCTCGGAGACGACGGTCGAGGGGGTCGTGTATGACCTCTATGACGGGCCGAACGAGCCCTTCGACCAGGTCAGCGTGGGCATCAGCGGCATCTACGCGGCGCTCCGGACCCAGAAGGACAAGCCCTCGTTCACGACGATCTTCTCGTACGTGGCCTCGCTCAAGGAGAACAACCCGCAAGCAGCGGCGGACATCGACGCGGTCACGTCGTTCTACAACGCCAGCGCCGATTTCGGCGTCGACCCCATCGAGGACGAGTGGGGGACGAACGAGACGCATTCCGGCGGCTTCCCCGGGAGCCTGCCGGTCTACAAGGAAGGCGTCGTCGGCAATAGCTACACCGTCGACTTGACCGGCGACACGGAGACCAATCGACTCTCCCAGAACGTCTACGTCCGGATCGAAGGCGACGGGATGTCCATCACCGTCACCTCGACCAGCCCGAGCGACGTCGACCTTGCGGTGTTCAAGGCCGGCGTCCTCGTCACGACCGACGGAAACGTGAGCGGGGAAGAGAGCGTCACGTTTGATTCGGAGGCAGGGACGATCTACGTGCTCTCCGTGCGTGGGTTCAACACCATGCCCGTGTCGTACGGGGCCGAAATCACCATCTCGCACTGAAGACTGAAGAAGGAATCGAACATGAAATACATCAGCATCGTGGGGATGGTCGTTCTTTTCGCGGCAGCGGCGTGCGGCACCGACGGCGCGCGGCCTCCGGCGGAGGCGGCCTCGGGTGAGCCCCGAGCCGCGGAACCAAGCACGGCCGCGGCCGAGAAGGCAGGCCCGTCCGAGCCCACCGCAAAGCCCTCCGCCCCCGTGAACGTGAGCGCGACGCTTCGGCCGGGCGCGGCCGATCTGGATGTCGTCTTCGGCGCGGACGGCGCGGGCATCACGATCGAGGTATGGGGGGTCGACGGGCTGAAGCTCACCGGAGGAGCTTCCCCGGTGTCGGCCCCCTCCGTGCGGAGCGGGCAATCCCTGAAAGTGCCCGTGACCTATGACGCCCCGACGGCCGAGAGCAATCTTGCGGTACGCGTCCGCGGCACCTTCGGCGGCCGCGAGCAGGCCAAGGTGCAGTCGTTCACGATCAACACGGGCAGCCAGCCCAAGGGCGCGCAGGCCGGGGAGAACAAGGTCGATGGCGACGGCCGGCCGGTCAAGGTCATGAAGTCGCAATGACGTCACGTCCAAAGGCGGGTATCCTCCGCCCATGGACAAAGCCCGCCCTCTCTTCTCTCGCCGCGTGATCCTGCGGGGAGGCCTCGCAGGTCTCGCCGCGATGATGAGCCCCTCCCTGCTCGCGAGCTGCTCCTCGGAGGGCGGCGCGCCCCCGCCGCCGGCGACGCCCGGCGAGCCGCCGTTTGGTGTACCCATCGACGGGCCCAAGCTCGTGTCACGGATCGCCGAGATCGGGCCGCTCGGCGATCCGGACGCGAATGGGGTCAAGCTGCCGCCGGGGTTCTCCGCGCGGATCGTCGCGAAGACGAACACGAAGCCCCTCGATACCTCCGAGTACGTTTGGCACATCGCGCCGGACGGCGGGGCGACGTTCCTCCTCGAGGACGGCGGTCATGTGTATGTATCGAACTCGGAGGTCCCCATCGCCGGCGGCGTGGGCGCGCTCCGCTTCGACGCCGCGGGGAAGCTCGTGGACGCGTATCCGATCCTGAGCATGACGAACATCAACTGCGCCGGAGGGCCGACGCCCTGGGGCACGTGGCTCTCGTGCGAGGAGGCCTCGCGGGGGCGCGTCTTCGAGTGTGATCCGCGCGGCGAACACGAGGCGGTCGTCCGCCCGGCCCTCGGCATCTTCAAGCACGAGGCGGCCGCGATCGATCGGGTGAAGCACCACGTCTACCTGACCGAGGACGAGGACGACGGGTGTTTTTATCGATTCGTACCCGACAAGCTCAATCGGCACGGCTTCGCGGACATTTCGAGCGGCAAGCTCCAGGTGGCCGAGGTCGGGATGGAGGGGAGCGTCAAGTGGCTCGATGTGCCGGATCCGCTCTACGAAGGCCTGACCCCGACGCGAAAGCAGGTCGCGGGCGCGACGCTCTTCGATGGCTCGGAGGGGATCTGGTACCACGAGGGGATCGTGTACTTCTCGGCCAAGGGCGAAGGGCGCGTGTACGCTTACGACACGATGACGGAGACGCTCGCCGTGATCTATGACGCGAAGGAAGCGGAGACGCCCATTCTGACGGGCGTCGACAACATCACCGTCTCGCATAGCGGCGACGTGCTCGTGGCCGAGGATACGGGGGACATGCAGATTGTGGCGATCTTGCCGAACGGCGAGCTCAAGCCCCTCGTGCAGGTGATGGGGCATGACAAGAGCGAGATCACGGGGCCGGCGTTTGACCCGTCGGGGACGCGGCTCTACTTCAGCTCGCAGCGCGGCGACGGGAGCGGCGGCGTGACGTACGAGGTCACGGGTCCGTTCCACGCGCCGGCCTAGCAGCCTGTGGACTTATCTGCTGCGCGCCCCGAATCGTCGGTCGACATCGCTCGAAATCCTTCAGGATTCCTCGCTCCGTCGCCCTAGCTTCGGGGCGCTCGCGACGATAATTCCACAGGCTGCTAACCCGTTGATCGCACTGGACCGTCGCGTCGCCTGCGAGCAAGATCGGCACTCTCTATGACACTCCCCGCGGAGAAACAAGCCCTGCTCGATACGATCACCACGCGCCTTTCGGCCGTGCCAGGCGTCGTCGCCGTGGTGCTCGGCGGTTCGTACGCGCGCGGCATGGCCCGTCCGGATTCGGATCTGGACGTGGCCATGTATTACGCGGAAGACAGCCCGTTCCGGATCGAGGACATCCGCCGCGTCGCGGCCGAGATTTCGATCGCCGGCCCTCCCGACGTGACCGATTTCTACGGCTGGGGACCGTGGGTCAATGGCGGCGCCTGGATCCGGACGACCGCCGGCAAGGTGGACTTCATTTACCGCAACCTCGATCAGGTTCGGCGCACGCTCGACGAGGCGGCGCGGGGCGTCACGCACCATCATTTCGACCAGCAGCCCGCCTTTGGCTTCTACAGCGTGACCTACCTGGCCGAGACGCGCGTTTGCTTGCCGCTGCATGATCCGGCCGGGCATATCGCATCCCTGAAACGGCAGGTGGAGGTCTACCCGCCGCTGCTGAAAGAGAAGCTCGTTCTTTCGAATCTGTGGCTGGCCGAGTTTTCGCTCGTGCATGCCGCTGCGTATGCCGAGCGCGGCGACGTATATGCGGTGTCCGGCGCACTGACCCGCACGGGGGCTTTTCTGACCCAGGTGCTGTTTGCACTCAACGAGACCTATTTCATGACCGACAAGACGGCGATGGCCGAGATTGCCGCGGGCTTTCATGCGGACGCGCCGCTGGTCCCGCCGGGGTACGTGCAGCAGTTGTCGAGGATATTGGCCCGCCTGGGGGAGACTCCGGCGGATTTGAGCGCTTCCACCCGCGCCGTGAGCGAGCTGTGGGCGAGCGTGGTGGAGCTGGCCAAGGATGTTGGTTTCGGTTATCGACCGGCTTTCACGTTGGTGTGATGCAGGGGGGGCCCCGAAGCACTCCACTCATCCCCATTCACACGCTCTCCCCACCCCGAAACCCCGCCCCGCCCCCGTCGCCGCGCGGCGACGGGCACGCGTCGTCGTGACGCGAGGGGGTCGCCACGCGGCGACGGGCACGCGTCGTCGTGACGCGAGGGGGTCGCCACGTGGCGACGGGCACGCGTCGTCGTGACGCGAGGGGGTCGCCACGCGGCGGCGGGCACACGTCGTCGTGACGCGAGGGGGTCGCCACGCGGCGACGGGCACACGTCATCGTGACGTGAGGGGGTCGCCACGCGGCGACAGGCACGCGTCATCGTGACGTGAGGGGGTCGCCACGTGGCGACGGGCAAGGTGATCCCCCACGCGCGCGATCGCCTCGTCCCCGCAGACGAACGCATCCTCGGCCGCCTCCGCGCACCGATCTCGCCCCCTCCCGCGCCGTTAAGGTAGAGTTCGCCCGATGCGTCCCTTGGGTTTCTTCTCTCGCGCCCTGCTCGCGCTCGCCTTTGGCTCCCCGCTCCTCTGCGCCTTGCCCGCGCATGCGGCGGCGCCCAAGGACGCGCAGGCCGAGAAGGCCATCACGCAGGCGATGGATGTCGACTACCTGGAGACGAAGTTCGATCAGGCTGAAAAGCGACTCCGAGCGGCGATCGACGCGTGCGGCGCGGACAAGTGCACGCCGAGCGTGAAGGCGCGGGCCCTCGTGGCGCTGGGCGTGGTGCTCGCGGGTGGCAAGAAGCAGCTCGAAGACGCGCGTGAGGTGTTCGTCGAGGCGCTCACCCTCGACAAGTCGGCGAAGCCCGACGAGGACATGAGCTCGGGCGAGGTGAAGTACGCCTACGAGAACGCGCGCAAGCAGCTCAAGCTCGACGGCGCGCCCGGGGCAGGGGGAAAAGCCGCGCCTTCCGGCCAGGGCATCACGCATACGGCCCCGGTCGAGCAGCGCGTCGACACGCCCTTGCCGCTCTACGTGCGGCTCGCGCCGGAGCTCTTGCAGGACGCGAAGAAGGTCACGGTCACGTTCCTCGCCCCGGGCGCGGGCGACTGGAAGACGCTCGTGATGAAGAAGGTCGGCGAGTTCGGCTTCGGCATCAACGTGCCGTGCACCGACGTCACGAAAGAGGGCAAGCTCGACTATTACATCACGATCACCGACGCGGACGGCGCCATCGTGACGGGCGCGGGCTCGCGCGCGCAGCCCTTGAGCACGGCGATCAAGGCGCGCATCGAGGGCGAGCCGCCGAGCTGGCCCGGCTTCGCGCCGCCCGAGCTCTGCGTGAAGGTCGAGTCCGGGCCGAAGCAGTGCCTCGACGACAACCAGTGCAACGCGGGGTACGCGTGCATCAGCGGCGAGTGCACGAAGAGGCCGGACGCCTTCGAGGAGCCGAAGGACACGGGCCCGCGGAAGAACTGGGTCTCGCTCACGATCGCGCCGGACATCTCGATCTTCTCGGGCCAGGACGTCTGCTCGGTCGACGGGCAGGAGCGTGAGCACTTCGTGTGCGTGCGCGAGGACGGGAGCCGGTACCTCGGCGCGCCCACGCCCGGCGTCGCGAACAACGTCTCGGGGGGCCTCGCGCTCTCCACGATCCGCGTCATGGCCGGCTACGACCGGCTCTTCCTCGACAACATCCTGGCGGGCGTGCGCATCGGCTTCGCGTTCCGCACGTCGAGCGCCGACGAGGCGAGCTTCCTGCCGGTGCACGCGGAGCTGCGCGGCACCTACTTCATCGGCAAGAACCCGTTCGCCAGCATCGGCGCGCGCCCCTTCGTCTTCGCCGCGGCCGGGCTCGCGCAGATCGACACGCCCGTCAACGTGGAGGTGCTCGAAGACGGCGTCGCCTGCGGCGCGGCGAACCCGGCCGACCAGAACAGCCCTTGCACGAAGCCAGGCAACCCGGCGTACGAGGGCACGCGTGTCGAGCAGCGGGTCCAGTCCTTGAAGGCGTACAAGCAAGCCGGGCAGGGATTTCTCGCGCTCGGCGGCGGCTTGCAGTATGCGCCGCTCGAGCGGGTCGCGATCAGCGTCGGCCTGCGCGCGAACGTGACGCTCCCCGTGGTCACGTTCGTGCTGACGCCCGAAGTGGGCGCGACGATCGGATTCTGAGAAATGCCCGAAGCACAACCCAGCAAGCTCGACGCGGCCCTCGATCTGGTCCTCGCGGGGGGACCCCTGCGCGGCCTGCTCGACGTGCTCGATCGGCACTCGAACCTGCCCGGCACGCGCCCGAACCTCGACTTCGCCCGCACCGTGGGCATCGCGATCGCGTCACGCCGCGGCAAAGCGGACGCGCTCGTCCGCGCGCTGCTCGGATGCCCCGGCGAGTATCCGGTGATCGTCGCGGCGCACGCGCTCGCCCAGCGCGCGCTCGTGGGCCTCGACCCGCGCGGGGCCATGGGCACGCTGCACGACCTCGCGGACGAGCCGCGGCACCTCGTCCGCATGGGCATCGTCTCCGCGCTGCGGGAGGTGCTGCGCGAGCGGGGCGAGGAGACGTTGCCCGAGCTCGCGTCGTGGACCGACGGCTACTTCCACGCGCACGTGGTGCTCGAAGCGCTCGCGGATCGGGAGGTCCTCGATCGGCTGCGCGGGCCGGAGGAGGTGATCGCGCGGCTCGACGAGGCCTTCTCGCTCGCCGACGTCTCCCCCCGCGCGGCGGAGCGATCGCAGGGCCTGCGCACCCTCCGCGAGGCGATGCCGGCCGAGGTCGCGGTGTTCGCAGCGCGCTTCCCCGAGGTCGTCGCGTGGGTCGAAGCGAAGACGGCCTCGAAGCGCCCGGAGACGCGCGAGGTCGTGTCGCAGGCCATCACGGCCCTGCGCCGGGGAGGCCTGAAAAACGCGGAGGCCGCGCGGATCGATGGGCTCTTGGAGGCAAGCAAGAAGCCGCCCCGCGACGCGGCGCGCATCGTCTCCGGGACGCGAAAGCGGAGCAAAGGGCGGCGCTGACGGCGCGTGCCCTTCGAGCGACGAAATCCGTCGCGGAGGGTGCCAGCGTGCAGTATGGAACCCGCCATGCGGCTCGAGAACAGGGTTGTCTTCATCACGGGCGCCTCGCGGGGCATTGGTCGGGCGGTCGCGCTCGCTTGTGCGCGGGAGGGCGCGGACGTCGTCATCGCGGCGAAGTCGGAGGTCGAGGCGAATCCCCGGCTGCCGGGGACGATCCACAGCGTGGCCAAGGAGGTCGAGGGGCTCGGCCGCCGGGCGCTGCCGATCAAGCTCGACGTGCGCGACGCGGACGCGTGCCAGGCGGCGGTCGCCGAAGCGGTGGCGCATTTCGGCCGGCTCGACGTGCTCGTGAACAACGCGGGCGCGCTCTGGTGGGCGGACGTCACCGGGACGCCGATGAAGAAGTTCGACCTCGTGATGGGCATCAACGTGCGGGCGTCGTTCGCGCTCGCGCAGGCGGCCTTGCCGCACATGATCGAGCGCAAGTGGGGGCACATCGTGATGATGTCGCCGCCGGTGGACGCGAACGGGGTCGCGCACCATGGGGCCTACGCGGTCTCCAAGTTCGGCATGACGATGATCGCGCTGGCGATCGCGGAGGAGGCGAAGGCGCACAACGTGACGGCGAACGCGCTCTGGCCGGCGACGGCGATCGAGAGCTACGCGACCATCAACTTCGGCCTCGGCGGCCCGGAGTTCTGGCGCAAGGCCGACATCCTCGCGGACGCGACGCTCGCGCTGATCACGAAGGAGCCCTCGGCGCGGCAGGGCCAGGCCTGGATCGACGAGACGCTCCTGCGCAGCGAAGGCGTCACCGATTTCTCCAAGTACCAGTGCGCGCCTGGCCACGAGCCGCCGCATTTCCCGTTCTCGGCGCTCCCGACGACGACCGAGACGACCGACAAGAAGAAGTGAAGCCATGGCTTCGAGCGACGACGACGACCGAACGATCGGATCGGGCACCACCTTCGCCGTGGATCCGACCCGGGAGATCGCGAGCGTGTTCGACGATCTCGAGGATCTCCTGAAGAACGGCGACGTGATCGAGTCCCTCTCGCAGAGGGGCGTGAACGCGAGCATCGCGCTCACGGCCATCGAGGGGCTCCGGGCCTACCTGGAAGGGAAAAAGGCCGAGGCGGCCGAGGATTTCGCCATGGTGGCGGAGGAGATCCGGGGTCGCCTCGAGCTCGCCCGCGCCGCGGAAGGCCCGAAGAACGGGCACGGGGGGCATTCGTGACCACGGTGGCGCCCCCGCCCTGGTATCCGGCCCCGGCGCTCTCGGGCGCGGGGTACTCGGCGGCCGAGCTCGCGGAGAGCTGCGACCGCGTGTTCCTCCTCGACCAGCGGGATCTGCCGGCGCGCGAGGTCTACGTGACGTTGCGCTCGGTCGAGGATGTCGCGGAGGCGATCCGCGCGATGGTCGTGCGCGGCGCGCCGGCGATCGGGATCGCGGCGGCGTACGGCATGGTGCTCGCGGCGCGCGCGCTGCGCCCGGCGGTCGCGGAGCGGTACGTCGCCGGTCTGCGCGCCGCGGCGAGCATGCTGGTGGCGGCGCGGCCGACGGCGGTGAACCTCTCCTGGGCGGTCTCGCGCATGCTCACGTCGGCCGAGGCGCACGCGAGCGACGCGGCCGAGGTGCGCGTGGCGGAGCTCGCGGCGCTCGCGCGGCGCATCCACGTGGAGGACCTCGAGGCGTGCCGGCGGATGGGTCGGGTCGGCGCGGCGCGCATCCCGGACGGCGCGACGATCCTCACGCATTGCAACGCGGGCGCGCTGGCGACGGGCGGGTATGGCACGGCGCTCGGCGTGATCCGCGCGGCGGCGGAGGCGGGCAAGCGCGTGCGGGTGCTGGCGGACGAGACGAGGCCGTACCTGCAAGGCGCGCGGCTGACGGCGTGGGAGCTCGCGCAAGACGGCATCCCGGTCGAGGTGATCACGGACTCGATGGCCGGCTATTTCCTGCGGCGGCGCGAGGTGACGGCGATCGTGGTGGGCGCGGACAGGATCGCGCGGAACGGGGACATCGCGAACAAGATCGGCACGTACGGGCTCGCCTGCCTGGCGAAGCACCACGGCACCCCGTTTTACGTGGCCGCGCCGTGGAGCACGGTCGATCTCGCGACGCTGGACGGGGATCACATCCCGCTCGAGGAGCGCAGCCGGGACGAGGTGGTCCGGGTGGGAGGCGCGGTGCTGGTGCCGGAAGGCGTGCCGGCGCGGCACCCGGCGTTCGACGTGACGCCGGCCGAGCTGATCACGGCGATCTTCACGGAGCGGGGCGAGTTTGCCGCGGGGGAGATCGCACGGGCGGGCGAGGCGAGCGGGGCGTAAGTCGGTTCGTCCGGGGTCGCCCGGGCTTTCCATCTCGCAAAACTTGTTCGTCCGAGGGAACCCGGGACAAACGTCCCGGGCATGCCAAAGCCGCGCCGTCCGGATCCCTTGTCCCAGCCACACGACGCGCTCTTCAAGTGGGCGTTTTCCCAGCGCGAGCACGCGGTCGGCCTGCTCCGGGCAGCTTTGCCGAAGGAGCTCGCGGACGGGATCGACTGGGGCACGTTGCGGCTCGAACAGGGCAGCTTCGTCGACCGCGCGCTCCGCCACCGCCACGGCGACCTCGTGTTTTCGGCGCGCATTCGCGGGAAAAAGGTCTACTTCCACGCGCTCGTCGAGCAGCAGCGCGACGTCGACCCGCTCATGGTGTTTCGCATGGGCGTCTACATGTTTCGGCTCTGGGAGCAGCTCGTCCGCGACGAGCCCAAGCTGAAGGAGCTGCCGCCGATCATCCCCATCGTCGTGCATCACAGCGAGGCGGGCTGGACGGCGGCGACGGCGTTCCAGGATCTCGTGCCGATGGACGCGACGGTTCGTCCCCGGCTTTCCCCGTTCGTCCCGCAGTTCGAGCTCCGGCTGATCGACCTCGGCGGCGGGCGCGCGGGGGATCTCGTGGAGCGGGCGCTCACGTCGCTCGGGCAGGTCGTTTTGTGGTGTCTGTCCGTGGCGGGCGACGACGCGCGGTTCGAGCAGGAGATCGAGCGGATCGGGCAGGCGCTCGACGAGGTGCTACTGGCCAAGGACGGCCTTGCTGCACTTGGCGTGTTGCTGCGGTATCTTGCATCAACCCACCAGCGCATCGGCGCGGAGAAGGTCGGCGAGATCCTGGAACGTGCGACGGGTTCGGAGGTGCGAGACGTGATCATCACCTGGCTAGACAAGGTCGAGGAGCGGGGACGCGTCGAAGGCCGCATGGAGGGACAGGCGCGGCTCTTGCGGAAACTCCTCACGGCGCGCTTCGGCGCTCTGCCGGCCTCCGCCCGCACGAAGATCGCCGACGCGGACGAGGCCACGCTCAGCCGCTGGGGCGTCCGTCTGCTCACGGCCGAAACCCTGGACGAGGTGTTCGGCGAGGTCCGCCGCGCCGCGCCGCCGTCGCGCGCATCCTCTTCTTCCACCCCGCGCGCATCTTCCTCTTCCACCCCGCGCGCAGCAACAAAGACCCGCGCGCGGGTTCGACGCAGCTCCGTGTGACCGTACGCTCGCCGGCCACGCGAGTCCCTTGCCGCCATCTCCCCTCGGCTCCAGAACGGAATCCATGACCGCCGCTTCCCGCTTCGTCCCCAAGCCTCCCTGGTTGAAAGTCCGCGCGCCTGGCGGCGACACCTACCATCACCTCAAGCAGACCTTCCGCGAGCTCGATCTCCACACCGTCTGCGAGGAAGCGCGTTGCCCCAACGTGGGCGAGTGCTGGCGCGAGGGCACGGCGACGGTGATGCTGCTCGGCGACGTCTGCACCCGAGGCTGCCGCTTCTGCGCCGTCACCACCGGCAACCCGCGCGGCGCCGTCGACACGCGCGAGCCCGAGCACGTCGCGCGCGCGATCGCGCGGCTCGATCTCCAGTACGTCGTCATGACCATGGTCAACCGCGACGACCTCCTCGACGGCGGCGCCGAGCACGTCGGCCGCACCGTGCAGCGCTTGAAGTCGCTCCGCCCCGACATCCTCGTCGAGACGCTCGTCGGCGACTTCAGCGGACATCTCTCCGCCGTCGACACCGTCGTCGACGCCAGGCCCGACGTCTTCGCGCACAACGTCGAGACCATCCGCCGCCTCACGCGCACCGTGCGCGACGTGCGATCGAGCTACGATCAGTCCCTCGCCGTGCTCGAGCGCGCCAAGACGCGCGCGCGGGCGCAGGGGATCGAGGGGCAACTGACGAAGAGCTCGATCATGGTCGGCGTCGGCGAGACGGACGACGAGGTCATCGAGACGATGCGGGATCTTCGCGGCGTCGGCGTCGACGTCGTCACGATCGGCCAGTACCTCCGGCCCACGCCCAAGCATCACGAGGTCCTGCGCTTCGTCCCGCCGGAGACGTTCACGCGCTACGAGGAAGAAGCCCTCGCGATGGGCTTCCTCTACGCCGCGTCGGGCCCGCTCGTCCGGTCGAGTTACCGCGCCGCCGAGGTGTTCCTGCGCAGCCTCTTGCGAGGCAAGGGCGGTGAGGGCGGCGACGTGCAGGCCGAGCTCGATGCGCGGCTCGACGTCGCGCGTCGGGAAGCTGCACGGGTCGCTCTGGAGCTCGGCGCGCCTGCGAGCGTCGAGGTTCCGCTCGGCGCCCGTGCTGCGTCGGCGGGCCTCGTTTCGGCGGCGTCGCTCGTGCGGCGCTGACGTCCTGGGCGCCGGGGCTTGGCGTTTCGGTCGGAGTGTGTGAAAAGGGGCGTCTTAGGGAAGGATCCCGGCATGAGCTCCCCTGACGAGAAGTTCATCGAGCGCGTCACGCAGTGCATCGCACGGCCTGGGCCGAACGCCCCGCGCGGCGTGCAGCACTCGATCCTGGCGCAAGCGGCGCGCCTCGCGCAGAGCCGCCCCATGGGGGACGAGGCCACGGCCCCTTCCGGCTTCGATCCTGCGGCGGCCGCGCTCTTCGAGGGCACGGTCGAGAGCGCGTACCTCGTGGCCGCCTCCGATGGTCCGCTCACCACGACCGAGGACGCCGTGCTCCGCTCCATCGTGGGCATCGGCTGCGATGGCAAGGTCTCGGCCGAGCAGATCGAGGCGCTCTTCGGGGAACTCGCTTCGGCGCACCAACGCGAGAGCGAAGAAGAGCGCGTCGCGCACATCGCGCAGATGATCACGCATCGTGATCACCAGCAGGAGGTGCTGCGCATCGCCGCGATCATGGCGCGCGCGTCGGGCGGCATCCGTCCTTCCGAGCGCGCCTTGCTCGAGCGGCTCGCGCAGCGCTTCACGCTCGGCTCTGCGGCGGTCGACGCGGCGATCACCGAGGCCACCGAGGCCCTCGGCGCCGTCTGAACGTTGGCGCTCGTGCTTGGTCCATCACGCACGGTGCGCGCTCGTGAGGCGTGCACGCGCGGCCGCGCACGCGTCTCTCCTGCGTGGCTCGTCATGCTGCGGGTGCAGCACGAAATCGCGCAATGATTGCCGGTCGTTCTGCGGCCTTTTCGCGGATGCAACAATCACGACGCGGCGTGTTGTAAAATGGCGTGATCTGCGCTTGTCCCCTGGCCATTCTGTCGCCCTTTGACTACGGTCCGGGCGCCATCATGAGCACCGCCACCCAACCCGCATCGAGCCTCGCCTCCTCTGCCTCAGGGGGCAGCATGGACGGCTCCGCCCACCCGGTCGCGCGGCATCCGCTCGACGCGCACGCGCCTGACGTCGTGCGTGTTCTCCGCGACGACGGCACCCTCGATCCGGCGAACGATCCTGGTCTTCGCAGCGACGAGGTGCTCACCCTCTACCGCGCGATGGTCCGCGCGCGCCTGCTCGACGAGCGCCTCGTGCTCCTCCAGCGGCAGGGGCGCATCGGCTTCCACATCGGCTGCAAGGGCGAGGAGGCGAGCATCCTCGGCAGCGCCTTCGCCATGCGGCAGAACGACTGGATCTTCCCGTGCTACCGCGAGTTCGCCGCGGCGCTCTGGCGCGGGATGCCGCTCCAGCGGTACGTCGACAACATGTTCGGCAACACGAACGACCCCGTGAAGGGGCGTCAGATGCCGGACCACTACACGTGGAAGACGGGCAAGTTCGGCTCGGTCAGCTCACCCATCGGCACCCAGATCACGCAGGCCGTCGGGTTCGCCTGGGCCGCGAAGATCCGCAAGGAAGACGCGGCGGTCCTCGTCTACTTCGGCGACGGCGCCACGAGTTCGAACGAGTTCCACAACGGCATGAACTTCGCGGGCGTCTTCAAGGCGCCGACGGTGTTCTTCTGCCGCAACAACGGCTGGGCCATCAGCGTGCCCACCGAGCGCCAGACCGCGAGCGAGACGTTCGCGCAAAAGGGCATCGCGTACGGCGTCCCCGGCGTTCGTTGCGACGGGAACGACCTCTTCGCCGTCGTCAAGGTCACCCGCGACGCGGTCGCGCGCGCCGCGCGAGGGGAGGGCCCGACGATCATCGAGGCGCTCACCTACCGGCTCGAAGGCCACTCGACGAGCGACGATCCGAAGGCGTACCGGCCCGAGGCCGGCCTCGATTCCTGGCGCCGCCTCGACCCGATCCCGCGCCTGCGCCGGTACATCGAGCGCACGACGGGCTGGACCGACGCGCAGGACAAGGAGCTCGAGGCCGAGCTCGACGCCGAGCTCAAGGCTGCGATCGCGGTCTCCGAGAAGACGGCTTTGCCCGCGCTCGAGTCGATGTTCGAGGACGTCTTCGGCGAGCTCCCCTGGCACCTGCAAGAGCAGCGGGACGAGCTTTTGCGTGGACCCCGCGCCAAGGGGCACGGCCACTGATCCTCGGGGAAAGCCCCCGCCCTCCTTTCGAGAAGGTCACGGAGAGATAGCACGATGCCTCAGATGAACATGGTCCAGGCCATCAACGACGCCCTCCGCCACGAGATGCGGCGCGACAACCGCGTCGTCGTCCTCGGCGAGGACGTTGGGAAGGTCGGCGGCGTCTTCCGCGTCACGCAGGGGCTCTTCGACGAGTTCGGCGACGAGCGCGTGATCGACACCCCGCTGTCCGAGGGTGGCATCATCGGTACGGCGATCGGCATGGCCCTCTACGGCCTGGTCCCCGTCCCCGAGATCCAGTTCTCCGACTTCATTTTCCCCGCGTACGACCAGATCGTCTCCGAGCTGGCGAAGTACCGGTATCGCTCGGGCGGCGAGTATCCGGCCAAGCTCGTGATCCGCACGCCGACCGGCGGCGGCATCCGCGGCGGCCATTACCACTCGCAGTCGCCCGAGGCGCAGTTCATCCACGTCGCGGGCCTCAAGGTGGTTTGTCCGTCGAATCCGGCGGACGCGAAGGGCCTCCTGCTCGCCTCGATCCGCGACCCGGATCCGGTCCTCTTCTTCGAGCCGAAGCGCATCTACCGCGCGGCGAAGGGCGAGGTCCCCGAGGGGGATCACACGGTGCCGCTCGGCAAGGCCAGCGTCGTGCGCAAGGGCCAGCACGTGACGATCGTCGTCTGGGGCGCGATGCTCTACGAGGCGCTCGACGCGGCGAACCAGGCGGCGGCGCAGGGCATCGACTGCGAGGTCATCGACCTGCGCACGCTCTGGCCGCTCGACATCGAGACGATCATCACGTCGGTGAAGAAGACGGGCCGCGTGGTCGTGGTGCACGAGGCGCCGAAGAGCTGCGGGCTCGGCGGCGAGATCGTCGCGCTCATCAACGAGAAGGCCTTCCTCCACCTCGAGGCGCCGCCGAAGCGCGTGACCGGCTTCGACACGCCCTTCCCGTACACGCTCGAGATGGAGTACCTGCCGCTCTCCCACCGCATCCTGCCGGCGATCATCGAGACCGCGAGGTACTGAGATGGCAAGCTTCGAGTTCAAGCTGCCCGACATCGGCGAGGGCGTCACCGAAGGCGAGATCGTCAAGTGGCTCGTCGCGCCGGGCGACGTCGTCAAGGAAGACCAGCCGATGGTCGAGGTGATGACGGACAAGGCGACCGTCACGATCACCGCGCCGAAGTCCGGCAAGATCCTGGAGACGCGCGCCAAAGAGGGCCAGGTCGTCGCCGTGCACTCGGTGCTCGTCGTGTTCGATCTCGACGGCGACAAGCCCGCGCTCGCGCCCGCCGCAGCGGCCGAGCCGACGGCGGCGAGCACGCCGAAGGCTGCCGCGAAGAGTGATGGCCCGGCCGCGACCGCGGTCGGCGACATCAAGGAGGACCTGCCCGGCATGAACCTCATGCCGCTCGGGACCTCGCACACGACGAACGGGATCACGGCGGCGCCCGTGGCCGCGTACTACAACGATAAACCACTCGCCACGCCGGCCACGCGCAAGCTCGCCCGGGATCTCGGCGTGGATCTGCGTCGCGTCACGCCCACGGGCGCGAGCGGGCGGGTCACGAAGGACGACGTCCGCGGCGCGATCGCCGCGCCCACGACGGCGCCTCTCGCGATGCATACGGCGGCGGCCTCGCACGTGCCGGAGTCGCTCCCGACGGCGTCCGCGCCTCTGCCGAAGCCCGTTGCCGCGCCCGAGCCGCACCCCGCGGCGCCGGTCACGGCGAAGGCCCCCGCGCCCGTGCGGGTCCCGCCGCCTCCGGCCGGCGAGGAGTCGCTCGAAGAGCGGACCCCGCTGCGCGGCGTGCGCAAGCGGATCTTCGATCAGATGGCCCGCTCGAAGCACACCGCGGCGCACTTCACGTTCGTCGAGGAGTGCGACGTGACGGCGCTGAAGGAACTCCGCGCGCGCCTGAAGCCCGCGGCGGAGAAGGCCGGCGTGAAGCTCACGTTCCTGCCCTTCTTCGTGAAGGCCGTCGTCGCCGCGCTGAAGAAGCACCCCTCGCTGAACAGCGCCTTCGACGAGACCACGCAGGAGATCGTGCAGCGGCGCTACTACGACATCGGCATCGCGTCCGCCACCGAGGCGGGCCTCATGGTGCCCGTCGTGCGTCGCGCCGATCGCAAGAGCATCCTCGACGTCGCCAAGGACATCCAGCGCCTCGGCGACGACACGAAGGCCGGCAAGGTGCGGGCCGAGGATCTCGGCGGCTCCACGTTCACGATCACCTCGCTCGGAGCGCAGGGCGGCCTCTTCGCGACGCCGATCCTGAACTTCCCCGAGGTCGCGATCCTCGGCATCCACCAGATGAAGCAGAAGCCGGTGGTGCGCGACGGTCAGATCGTGATCGGCGACGTGATGCTGCTCAGTTTGTCCTTCGACCACCGCATCATCGACGGCCACATCGGCGCGGCGTTCGCCTACGAGATCATCGGGTACCTCGAGAACCCGGATCGCTTGTTCCTCGAGATGGCGTGAGCCTCTCCTCCCTCTCCACCGCGTGGAGAGGGAGGGCTCAGGCGGGGGAGATCAAGCGGCCCCGGCTGCCTCCGGGGCTTGCTCCTCCGCCTCGTCCGTCTCCTCTCCGGCCTCGTCCTTCTTCGCCTTCGCCTTCGGTTTGCCCGCAGGAATGACGACACCGTGGTTCATCGCCACGGCCTCGCGGATTTTCTGCGTCATCTGCTTCTCCAGCTTCGCCCGGTCACCGAACAGTGCCCAGACTTCCAGCGTGTCGTCGGGTGAGCTTTCGATCGTGCGCTTCGGCAGCGCGTTCACCCAGGCGAAACGATCCGCGGGCGAGGGGTGGCTGTCGTAGGGCGAAGGCTCGGCGTGGATCGCCTCGTCGACCGCCTTCTCGATCTCGGCGTCCTCCGGGGTTTTTCCGCGGACGCGGTAGCGGTAGAGGTTTGCGAGCGCGCGCTTCTCCTGGATCACCTCGGAGAGCGCGACCTGCGTGTGCACGTCGAAGCGGATCGACCGCTCGATCACGTGCTTCAGGCCCTCCGTGAACGCATCCGCCCCATACGCGAAGGCCGCCCATCGGTCTGCGAGCACCTCCTGCAAGCGCGAGGCGCCCTGCGAGATCCGCAGGAAGATCTTGTGGAACCCGCTCACGAAGAGCCACGCCGGGTTGTACCAGCCCGCGGCTCCGCCCTGCGCGAGCGAGAGCGCCATTGTGAACACGCTCCGCCGCACGGCCAGCGCGAAGCCGCCGCCGGCCGTGTCCTCGTTGTGGAAATGCCCGTACTCGTGCGCCAGGACGGCCTTGAACGCGCCGATCGAGAAACCGTCGAGCACGCCCGCGCCGAGCACGAGGCATCGCTCCGTGCGCCCCGTGAGCTGACGGAGCAGGCCGCCGCGCTCGAAGACGCCGACCTCCGTCGTCGGCGTCATGTACACGTTGTCCACGGGCCGCGTGCCGATGCGCCCGGCCACCTCTTCGAGGACGGCGCGGAGCTTCGGGTGTTCGGCGAGGTCGAGCTTGTCGCCCGGCTCGCCCTCCTTCCGCCGGAAAAAGATGCTCTTCAGCATCGCCCAGAGCGACACCAGCGTGAAGATCGCGACGATCGCCACGAGCTTCACGGGGATCCGACCGATCGCGAGGAAGCCGTAGATGATGCCGCCGCCTGCGACGAGCACGAGCGACATCACGATCGGAAGGCTGATGTAGTAGTAGGCGCAGCAGGCCCAGAGCACGACGCCGTAGATACGCCGCAGCCATTTGTCCGCGCCCGTCGCGTTCTCGTCCGCCGACTTCGGGACGGCCGTCGCCGCGCGCAGCGTGAGCTTGCTCAGCAGTCCCCCGAGGCCGAGCAGCGCGACGAGCCCCGCGAGCCACCCGAGGAAGCCGTAGAGCATCGTCGCGCCGTATCGCTCGTGGAACGGCATTGCCTCCTCGTACTGGCCCTTGAGCGACGTGTACGTTGCCTCGTCGATCCCCAGCGATTTCCCGCGTTCGAGTTTTTCGAGGGCCTTGTCCAGGTGGCCCTCGGACGCGTCGACCATCGACGCGTAGAGGTACGTCGGGGCGAACTCCGGCGCGATGCGCTCGAGCGCGCGCGAGCAAGTGCGGAGCTGATCGAAGCGGCTGTACTGGAGCGCGGATTCGCAGTGCAGGAGCTGGGCGAACTTGTCGTCGGGTTTTCGCGCGGCGGCGGAGCTCGCGAGCTCGAACGCTTCGCGCACATCCAACGTGTTCGGGGCCGTGCCTTGGGGCCGCATCAGGAGCGCCTGCGCGAGGGCGGCCTTGTTCTCGGCCACGTCCTCCGTTTCGAGCGCCTTGCGGCAGAGCGCGATGGCCTCGTTGCGCGCGCCTTGGTGGAGCTTCACCGTGCAGAGCCGCCGCGTCGCGGCCGAGAACTTCGGCACCCGCGCGCGCACCTGCTCGTAAAGCCCCGCGGCGCCCGCGAGATCGTTCCGCTCGCGGGCCGCGTTGGCCTCGGCGAACAGCGTCGCCGCCTCGGGATCGAGCTTCTGGATCTGCGCGGCGAGCTCCCTCTCGAAGGCCGCCTCGTCAGCGGCCTTTCCCTCCCCGGAGGTGAGCAAACCCGCGAGGGCGACGAGCCACGCCCCTCCGAACCGCCACGCTCGTTTCCCCCACGTCGTCCGCATCCCTCCCACGGCGCCTCCTCCGCGTTTTTCCGCATCCTACCCGACCCGACTGCGGCTGCGCGATCCCGATGGCGACGCTGCGGCGGGCGAGCCCGACCGAGGGCGCGGGGCTACCGCTTCCGTTGGGGCACCTTCGGTTCGATCCGTCGTCCTTTCAGCCGATCGTTGACGCCGCGTGGTGTTGTCACCTAGAGAGAAGCGCCGAGGAGCCGCTTCCCATGCAATTGGGCTCCGTCTTGCGAGGAGACACGTCACCGATGCGCTTCGCCCTGTTCCTGCCACTGCTCTTGGTCTCTGCCGCGGCGTTCGCAGGCGCCGGCTGCGGCGAGCGTGAGGCCACGCCGCTCCCGTTCCAGCAGAAGAAGAAGGGGGCGAACGCCGCGACCGAGGCCGCGAAGCTCGCGGAGCTCGACCTCGCGGACATGAAGAACAACTTCGGCACGCTGCCCGCCAAGTACGAGGCGAAGAGCGGCGAGACCGACATGAACCCGATCACGACCGAGAAGGTCGCTCTCGGCCGCATGCTCTATTACGACACGCGGCTCTCGAAGAACCAGGACCTCTCGTGCAACTCGTGCCACCTGCTCGACAAGTTCGGCGTCGACGGCACGAAGGTTTCGAAGGGCCACAGAGGCCAGCTCGGCGGCCGCAACGCGCCCACCGTGTACAACGCTGGCGCGTACGTCGCGCAGTTCTGGGACGGTCGCGCGGGCACGCTCGAAGACCAGGCCAAGGGCCCGATCCTGAACCCGGTCGAGATGGCCATGAAGGACGAGGCGAGCGTCGTCGCGGTGCTCGAGACGATTCCGGGCTACGAGGACGCCTTCAAGAAGGCCTTCCCCGACGACAAGGAGCCGATCTCGTACGACAACCTGGCGAAGGCGATCGGCGCGTTCGAGCGGCAGCTCGTGACGCCCTCGCGCTTCGACAAGTACATGGCCGGCGACAAGACGGCGCTCACGGATCAGGAGCGCGCGGGCCTCACGAAGTTCGTGCAGAACGGCTGCACCTCGTGCCACAGCGGCAGCTCGCTCGGCGGATCGAGCTTCCAGAAGCTCGGCCTGATCAAGGCGTACCCGAACCAGAAGGATCTCGGCCGCTACGACGTCACGAAGAAGGACGAGGACAAGATGGTCTTCCGCGTCCCGACGCTGCGCAACGTGGCGCAGACGGGGCCGTGGTTCCACGACGGCGCCTTCGATCGTCTGGAGACGACGGTGCAGGCGATGGCCTACCACCAGCTCGGCAAGGAGCTGCCCGAGGCGGACGTCGCGGACATCGTGGCCTTCTTGAAATCGCTGACGGGCGAGATCCCGCTGGAGTACATCAAGAAGCCCGAGCTGCCCGCGAACGGCGAGAAGACGCCGGGCCCCGATCCCACGTGATCGTGGAGCCCGAAGCTCCAAACCCCCTGGCGTGGGCGGCGGAAATCGAATAAACCGCCGCCCATGCTGTCCGAGACCCGCGAGAAAATCGAAGACCTCAAAAGGCGCTATGCTGCGCTAAGGGGGCATCTTTGACGTCCCCAAGCTCACGCGCATGCTCGCCGAGCTGACGCAAAAGTCGCTCGAGCCTGGTTTCTGGAACGATCAAACGAAGGCGCAGGCCACGCTGCGCAAGCGCGCGGACGTCGAGCAAAAGCTCGAAGTCGCGCAGACGCTCGGCCGCGCGATCGACGACACCGCCGAGTACCTGGAGCTCGCGGCCGCCGAGAACGACGAAGCCGCGATGGCCGACTGCGAGAAGCAGGTCGTCGATCTCGACGCGCGTCTGCGCAAGGTGGAGCTCGAGCGGATGCTGAGCGGGCCCGCGGATCAGTCGAATGCCATCGTCAGCATTCACCCGGGCGCTGGCGGCACGGATGCCAAGGACTGGGCGTCGATGCTGCTCCGCATGTACCTGCGCTTCTGCGAGAGGCGCGGCTACAAGACGGAGATCATCGACTACCAGGACGGCGACGAGGCCGGCATCGACGCTGTCTCGTTCACCGTGTCGGGGCCGGGCGCCTACGGGTATCTGCGCTCGGAGACCGGTGTGCACCGGCTCGTGCGCATGAGCCCGTTCAACGCGGATCATACGCGACAAACCGCGTTCGCCGCGGTCGAGATCACGCCCGACGTCGGGGACGACATCCAGATCGACATCAACGAGAAGGACATCGAGATCACGACGATGCGCGCCGGCGGCAAGGGCGGGCAGAACGTGAACAAGGTCGAGACGGCGGTCCGGCTCCGGTACCTGCCCGATCCGACGATCAACATCGTTTGCCGCGCCGAGCGCAGCCAGCATCAGAACCGGGCGATGGCGCTCAAGATGCTGAAGGCGAAGCTCTACGAGCGTGAGCTGGCGCGGCGCGACGCCGAGAACGCCGCGTACCAGGCCTCGAAGACCGCGATCAACTTCGGCAGCCAGATCCGCAACTACGTGCTCGCGCCCTACCGCCTCGTGAAGGACGTGCGGACCGCGTCGGAGTCCGGCAACGTGGATGCAGTGCTCGACGGGGATCTCGACGCGTTCATCGAGGCGTACCTCTTGGCCGCGGCGGGCGGCACGCTGAAGAAGGGCGGCCAAGTGGTCGCAGAGGACGACGCGTGAGCGAGGACAAGCAGGACAAGAAGGGAGGCTCTTCGGCGGCTGCGGCGACACCGCACGCCGAGGAGACCCTGATCGCCGTTCGGAAAGAGAAGGCCACGAAGATCCGCGGGCGCGGGGAAAACCCCTTCGCCAACGACGTCACGTCGGGCGAGGCGCTCGTGGATCTCGCCTCGGCCCGCGCGCGGTTCGACGGCGCGAAGAACGCCGCGGGCCGGTACGACGCGGAGAAGGTCACGCCCGAGCCCTTGCGGATCGCGGGCCGGGTCCTCTTCCTGCGGCAGATGGGCGGCGTCTCGTTCGTGCGCCTCCGCGATCGCACGGGCGAGCTTCAGCTCTACTGCGACGAGGCCGTGCTCGGCGAGGCGTATGCGCGCCTGCACGAGGAGATCGACCTCGGCGACATCATCGAGGCGAGCGGCACGGCGATGGCCACGCAGAAGGGGGAGCTCAGCGTCAAGGCGACGAGCTTCCGCCTGCTCACGAAGGCCTATCGCCCGTTGCCCACGAAGACGAGCTTCAAGGACGTCGAGGCGCGTTACCGCATGCGCTACGTCGACCTCGTGGCGAACCGCGAGGTCGCCACGGTCTTCCGGGCGCGTACGTTCCTCATCTCGGCGCTGCGCCGTTTCTTCGACGGCAAAGGGTTTTTGGAGGTCGAGACGCCCACGATGCACACGATCATCGGCGGCGCCGCGGCCCGGCCTTTCAAGACGCACCACAACACGCTCGACATGGAGCTCTTCATGCGCATCGCGCCGGAGCTCTACTTGAAGCGCCTCGTCGTGGGCGGCTTCGAGCGTGTCTACGAGATCGCGCGGTGTTACCGGAACGAGGGGCTCTCCACGCGGCACAACCCCGAGTTCACGATGCTCGAGTACTACCAGGCCTACGCCACGTACGAGACGCTCATGGACCAGACCGAGGCCATGCTCCGCGCCGTCGACGAGGCGCTCGCCGCGGCGCTGCCCGAGGAGCATGCGGCGTGGGCGAAGGGGCGCACCTGGTCCTTCGAGCGGTTCGTCCGGGTCCCGATGGCGAAGGCGATCGAGAACGCCCTCACTCGTTCGGGTTTGCCCCCGGAGGTCGCCACGAAGGTCGCCGACGACGACGCGCCGATCAAGGCTTGGGCGAAGGCCGCCAAGGAGAAGAAGCGCGAGATCGACTGGGCGAACTTCCGCTCGGGCATGAAGAAGTGCGACTCGGCCGGCGAGCGCGTCTTCTGCGCCTACGAGTACCTCGCCGAGCCTTTCCTCACCGCGGACTACCGCACGGACGACGGTTCGAAGAGCCTGCCCGTGTTCATCATCGACTACCCGTTCGAGGTCTCGCCGCTGGCGCGGAAGAAGGACGGGAATGAAGCGCTCGTCGACAGGTTCGAGCTCTTCGTCGACGGCCGCGAGCTCTGCAACGCCTTCAGCGAGCTGAACGATCCCGAGGATCAGGACGCGCGTTTCCGGGCGCAGGTCGAGAAGAAGGCCAAGGGCGCCGAGGAGACGATGGACTACGACGCCGATTACGTGCGCGCGCTCGAGTATGGCATGCCGCCGACCGCAGGCTTCGGCATGGGCGTCGACAGGCTCACGATGCTGCTCACGGGCGCCGCGTCGATCCGCGACGTCATCCTGTTCCCCCTCCTCCGGCCCGAGGCGAGCGGCAGTTGATCGCAGAGCTTCCCTTCCTCGTCCTGCGTATCCTCTCCGTCCTCGCGTCGGTGTGGATCGCCGTGCTCGGCTTCCGGCGCCTGCAAGCGGGCTCCCCGCGGGGCGTCGCGTGGCTCCTCGGGTCGCTCCTGGGGTTCGCCTTCGTCGGGCTCTCGACCCTCGCGGCGAAGACCACGCGCGAGCGGTTCGCGCCGTTCCGGCTGCGGGACGAGATCGTCGGGTTCTCCGCGCTCGGCACGGGCGTGATCTTCCTGCTCGTCGTGCTCGCCGCGTTCCTGCCGGTGATCCTCGACATCCTGGAGCGTCGCGGCTTCAGCTCGTACGTGGGCGCGCGGCACGTGCGCGCCACGAAGAGCGGGTTCCTCACGGTGATCAGCGTGCTCAGCATGGCCGGCGTCGCCGTGAGCTCGTGCGCGCTCTGCTCCGTGACGAGCATCATGGGCGGCTTCGGCGCCGACCTGAAGCGCAAGATCCTGGGCAACAACGCGCACATCGTCGTCGACGTGACGCAGCCCGGCGGCTACGGCGACTGGGAAGAGAAGCTCGACGGCATCCGGCTCGCGGTCGCGCCGAAGGGCGGGGCGGCGACGCCGGTCGTGGCGGGCGACGCGATGGGCTCGTCGGCGTCGAACACCGCGGGCGCGCTCGTGCGCGGCATCGACACGAACACGATCGCGCAGGTGATCGACCTCAAGCAGAACATCGAGGTCGGCAACTTCGAGTGGCTCGATGATCCAGAGAAACTCGCGGATCTGCCAGCCGACACGATCATCGGCCGGGGCCCCGGGGGCGAGCCGTACTTCAAGGGGCCGGACCTGCGCGCCTCGGCGGACCTCGATCCGGCGGTGAAGGCAGCGCTGCGCAAGGACGTGAAGGTCCTGCCGGGCGTGATCATCGGCAAGGAGCTCGCGAAGAGCCTGCACGTGCTCGTGGGCGACGAGATCACGTTGCTCTCGCCGATGGGCGAGCTCGGGCCGATGGGCGTGATGCCGCGGACGCGCAGGTTCCGCGTGGCGGCGATCTTCTACAGCGGGATGTACGAGTACGACGCGACGCACGCGTACATCAAGCTCGACGTGGCCCAGAGCTTCTTCAGCATGGGCGACAACATCAGCCAGATCGACGTGCGCGTGCCGGATCCCGAGCGGGTCGCGGAGGTGACGCCGCTCGTGGCGGCCGCGGCCGCGAAGTTCGACATGGGGCCGGGCAAGGAGCCGCTCCGGGTCCGCGACTGGGTGGAGATGAACAAGAACCTCTTCAGCGCTCTGAAGCTGGAGAAGATCGCGACGTTCATCATCCTCTCGATTGCGATCGCGGTCGCGAGCTTCTGCATCGTCTGCACGCTGCTGCTCATGGTGACCGAGAAGGGCAAAGAGATCGCGATCCTGAAGGCGCTCGGCGCGTCGGACGGCGCGATCATGCGCATCTTCATGCTCGAAGGTGTCATCATCGGCGGCATCGGCACCGTGTTCGGCGTGGGCACCGCGTTCGCCGCCTGCTCGGGCCTCGCGCGCTTCGGCGTCCGGTTGGATCCCGATGTGTATTATATCGACCGATTGCCGGTGAACGTGAACGGGAGCGACTACGCGATGGTCGCAGTCGCCGCGCTCATCATCTGCACGATCGCCACCCTTTATCCGGCCCGCGCGGCGTCGAGGCTTTCGCCTGTCGACGGGCTCCGTTACGAGTGAGCCCATGAGCGAGCCGCTCATCGTCATCGAGAATCTGCAAAAGTCGTTCGTCCACATGGGGCGTCGGCTCGACGTGCTCCGCGGGATCGACCTCGTCATCGATCAAGGCGAGGTCGTGGCGATCGTCGGCCCCTCGGGCGCGGGCAAGAGCACGCTGCTCCATTGCATCGGCACGCTGGACTTGCCGACGAGCGGGAAGATCAAGCTCGCGGGCGAGCACCTCGTGGGCCTGCCGAGCGCGCGCCTCGCGGCGATCCGGAACCGCACGATTGGCTTCGTGTTCCAGTTCCACCACCTGCTGCCCGAGTTCAATGCGCTGGAGAACGTGATGATGCCCGGCCTGATCCAGGGCAAGTCACGCAAGGAAATGGAGGCGCCCGCGACGGCGCTGCTCAACGAGGTGGGCCTCTCGCACCGCGTGACGCATCGGCCCGGCGAGCTCTCGGGCGGCGAGCAGCAACGCGTGGCGCTGGCGCGCGCGCTCGTGCTCTCGCCGAAGCTCCTGCTCGCCGACGAGCCGACGGGCAACCTCGATTCGAGCACCTCGAAGGCGATGCACGAGCTCTTCTTCGAGATCAACCGCAAGCACGGCACGACGATCGTGGTCGTCACGCACAACCCGAGCTTCGCCGAGTCGATGCCGCGGATGGTGACGGTGACCGACGGGCGGATCGAGAGCGACGTTCGTCGCGGCCAATCCCCGTTCGAGGCCGAAAGAGCCGGCGCGGCGCCGGAGGCGAGGGCCGAGGCCCAAGCGTAGGGTTTGGCCGGGGAGCGTTTGTCTCCCCGCACCATTCTTCAGGGGAGGACGAGCTTCTCCGCGATCTTCGCGCTCGATTGCGCGGCGCGCACCGGATTCGCGTAGGGGAATGTGATCGAGACGCCGTCGGTCGTGATGGTGCGTGCGCCGTCGTCGCGCACGATTTCGAGGATCGTCGCGTCGGCGAGCGGGGCCGTGCCGGCCTGGATCGTGGCGAGGTCCTTCGCGGCGGGCACGTACTTCGGGGTCCGGACGTCGCCGGGCCGGCCCATCACGTAGACCAGGGCCGCGGCGGCCTTTTTCGTGTCCTTGCCGTGGAACCAGGCGCCGACGTCGCGCGTGTCGAGGTGGCTGCAACCGGCATAAAGCGCGGCCCCGTCCGCGCCCGTCTCGCGGGCGATTCGCTCGCCCAGCCCGATGAACCGATTGCGGCCTTCGAGCTCGAAAAAGGCCCGCGCGTATCCTTCCGAGAACGCGACTTCGACCTCGCCCCGCGGCTCGTACCGCACGACGGAGACGGACCCGTCGTTCACCTTCGCGAGGAGCGCGTCCACGTCTTCGCCGAGCTTGCTCTTTTGGCTCGCGGCATCGATCACCGGGTGCGTGACCATCTTCCCGTTGTTTGGGCCGAGCCAGAGCCGCACCGTGAATCCTTCGAGCGGCATCGCGCCCCAGGCGCCGCCGGTCCAGAGCATCGCGCGCGCGGCCTCGCAGGCGCGGGCGAGCCTGTCGGTTCGCTGCTGGGGGGATTCGAGCCCGGGGTCGGCCGAGGGGGCGGTCGTCGGGGCGGGCCGCTTTCGCAGCGCCGTCACGGTGATCATCACCATCATGCCGATGCCGAGGCCGATCGCGAGGGGAGCAAATCGCTGCGCGGGGGGAAGCTCGACGCTGGTCGGCTTTTTCTTCGGGCCAGGGCCGCGCTTTGGGGGAGGGGTCTTCGGCATGGGCGGAGCTTACTCCACCCGAGGTGTGCCCGGGTACCGCGTCATGTCCGGATCCCGGTTTTTCCGGGATCCGGACATACGCTCAGGGCTTCACGGCCCGAGGCAGTCGTTCGGGCATTCCTGATAGAAGCCGCAGAGAACGATGGCGTTGTAGTCGGCGATGCCGAATACGTGCGCCTGCTCGCAGTCGAGCTGGCACTGCTGATCGCCGGCCGGGCACGCCACGAAGCAGTCGTCGAGCGCGACGCATTCGGCGTTGTTCAGGCAGATCTGCAGGTCGTCCTCGCAGTTGCCGCCCATCCCCGCGGCGCAGGCGTAGCAGCCGGCGCAGCCATTGGCGTTGTTGTCGCAGCTCGCCGGGCAGCCGTTCGCCACCGGGTCCACGCCGCAGCTCGTCCCGCACTCCTGGCAGAAGAGGCACTCGATGATGTTGTTGTACTCATCGATGGCGGCCTGCGTCGTTTGCTGCACGCACATCTGCTGGCAGGTCGCGTCGCAGACGCCGCTGGCAGGGTTCAGGCAGTTGAAGAGCGTGACGCAATCCTGGCTGTTCGCGCAGGTCGCGAGCTCGTCCGAGCAGATACCGTCGAACGCGCATTGCTGGCAGGTGCCGCAGCTCCCGAGCGTATCGCAGCCACCGGGCGGCTGGCAGACGCCGGCATAACAGGCGACGCTGGCCAGGCAGGCCGTGCCGCACATGCCGCAGTTCGCCTCGTCCGTCTGCGTGTCGACGCATTCATTGCCGCACTTCGTCGTCCCGGCCGCGCACGTCGTGCCGCAGGTGCCGTTCGAGCAGACCTGGCCGGCCGCGCAGGCGTTGCCGCACGTGCCGCAGTTGCTCGGATCGAGCTTCGTGTCGACGCAGACGTTGCCGCACTTCGTGGTGCCGGGGCCGCATTGCGCGGCGCACTGGCCGTTCGTGCAGACATTACCGGCGGCGCAGACGTTGCCGCAGGCGCCGCAGTTGCCCGGGTCGTTCTTCGTGTTGACGCAGGTGTTCGCGCACTTCGTCGTGCCGCCGACGCAGTTCAGGTTGCATTGGCCGGCCGCGCAGACCTCGCCGGCCGCGCAGACCTTGCCGCACATGCCGCAGTTCGCGCCGTCCGTGCTGGTGTCGACGCAGGTGCTGCCGCACTTCGTCGTGCCGCCGACGCACGTGAGCTGGCAGGCGCCGTTCGAGCAAACCTGACCGGCCGCGCAGGCCTTGCCGCACATGCCGCAGTTCGCCGTGTCCGTCTTGATGTCGACGCAGAGCGAGCCGCACTTCGTCGTTTGTCCGACGCAGTTGAGCTGGCACTTGCCGGCCGTGCAGACCTCGCCGAAGGGACATGCCGCGCCGCAGGCGCCGCAGTTCAGCGGGTCGAGCGAGAGGTCGATGCACTTGCCATTGCAGTTCGCCGTGCCGCCGACGCAGGCGAGCTGGCACATGCCATTCGAGCAGACCTGGCCGTTCGGACACGACGTGCCGCACATGCCGCAGTTCAGCGGGTCGACCGTCGTGTCGACGCACTTGCCATTGCAGTTCGTCGTGCCGCCGACGCAGGCGAGGCCGCATTGGCCGTTCGCGCAGACCTGGCCGGCCGCGCAGGCCGTGCCGCACATGCCGCAGTTCGTCGGGTCGATGGTCGTGTCGACGCACTTGCCATTGCAGTTCGTCGTGCCGCCGACGCATTGCGTGGCGCACTGCCCGTTCGAGCACGCCTGACCGGCCGGGCACATCGTGCCGCACATGCCGCAGTTCAGCGCGTCGATCGTGATGTCGACGCACTTGCCATTGCAGTTCGTCGTGCCGCCGACGCAGGCGAGGCCGCATTGGCCGTTCGCGCAGACCTCACCGGCCGCGCAGGCCGTGCCGCACATGCCGCAGTTCGCCGGGTCGAGGGTCGTGTCGACGCACTCGCTCCCGCACTTCGTCGTGCCGCCGACGCATTGCGTGCCGCACTGGCCGCCCGAGCAGACCTCATCGGCCGCGCAGGCCGTGCCGCACGTGCCGCAGTTCGCCGGGTCGAGATTCGTGTCGACGCATTTGCCATCGCAATTCGTCGTGCCGCCGGCGCACGTCAGGCCGCACATCCCCGCCGCGCACACCTCGCCGGCCGCGCAGGCCGCGCCACACGCGCCGCAGTTGTTCGGATCGATATCGGTGAGCGTGCACGTGCCGTCGCAGTCGGTTTGTCCGGCGGGACACGGGTCGCTGCCGCCCATGCCGGTGCCGCCGTTGCCGCCGCCCATGCCGCCCATGCCGCCGGTCGCGCCAGCGCCGCCTTCGCCGGCGGTCGTGTTCGACCCGCCGTCGCTACACCCCGTCCAAGAGGCCACGGCGAGACTCATGAAAGCCGCCGTCAGCGCCCATCGCCACCCCCCTCGGGGGGCCTGCGCCTTGTTGCTCATTGTTGTTGAAACCTTCCTGTAAGCAGGCACATCCGCGATTCGAGTGCTTCCTATCCGTCCCCCGCCTCACGGTCTTCCGCGTTCGTCGGCATTGGCGCCGCACGCGCGGTATTTTTTCAGGCGACCATGCCGCAGTTTTGGGAAGGAAGAGATCCGCTGGAATCGCCCCGGGGACCGTCCCTCGGGCGACCGACCTTACCACCGCTCGGACGGACGTGGAAGCGTTGGGACAGCTATCGGACGGACGAGAAATGTCCGAAAGGCCGGAAAGTCGTCTGTTAAAGCGGCAATTCGTCTAGCAATGCGATGCGTCCTGCCTGGAAGCGTCTGTTCAAGCGGCCATTTGTCTAGCCGAGGCGCTGATGGAGGATTTCGGCGGCGCGCAGGGCCATGGCCATGATGGTCATCTGCGGGTTCACCCCGAGCGAGGAAGGGATAGCACTGCCGTCGCATACATAGAGGCCCGCGACGTCGTGGGCTTCGTGGTCGGGGCCGAGGCAGGAGCGGGCGGGATGGGTTCCGATACGGCATGTGCCGAGGGGGTGGTACGCCGTGACCTCGATGTCCCCGGCGCGGATGCGGCTCGCTCGGAGGCGCGCGAGCGCGTCCTTCGTGTTCACCTCGTCGTGGCCCGTGACGAACGGCAAGACGCGGCGCGCGCCGGCCGCTTGAAAGACCTCGCAAAGGATCTCGACGCCGCGCTGGAGGAGGCGCGTATCCCGCTCGTTCATGCGGTAGAGCAGGAGCGGGCGGCCGCCGGGGCCCGTGCGGACCTCGCCGCGGCTATGGTCCTGGACCATGAAGCCGAATGACGCGAGGTAAGGGTATTTTTCCATCAGCTCGATGTACCGCGGGCCGGACCAGGGCACGCCGAGCGCGGTGACGTCGAAGGGGAGCGAGCTGCCTTCGAAGAGCAGGCCTTCTTCGGCGAAATGGTCGATCGAATACCCTTGGGGGATCCCGTTCCATGGATCGACGCGGTCGTCGAAGAGCGCCATCACCTTCGAGGCGGGGTGGATCGAGAGGTTTTTCCCGAGCATCCCCGAGGAGAGGCAAGCGCCGCTGCGGCGCAGGAGCAGCGGCGTCATGAGCGTGCCGCCGGCGACGATCACGGCATCCGCGCGGACGCGGAGGCGCGGGGGTCGGCCCTTCGTCCGTTCGGCGCCGAGCGTCGCGGTGACGCCGCGGGCGCGGCCGGCCACGATGTCCACGAAATCGGCGCGCGCGGCCGTCACGAGCTCGGCGCCGCGGGCGAGCGCGGCGGGCACGTAACTCACGTCGGTCGATCGTTTCGCGCCCGTGGGGCAGCCAAAGCAGCAGATGCCCTGGCCATCGCAATCGGGGGCGTTGCGGGTGAGCGCGTGGTGGCGCAGGCCGAGGTGCTCGGCGCCCCGCGCGATGATGCCGGCGATCTTGCCGAGGTGGAGCGGGCTCGCGGGCGCGACGCCGAGCATGGCCTCGACGCGCTCGTAATAGGGGCCGAGGCCTTCGGGCGAGAAGTCGCGGGGCAGGCCGTGGCGATCACGCCAGTACGCGAAGGTGCGGGCGGGGGCGCGGTAGCAGGTGCCCGAGTTGATGACCGTGCTGCCGCCGACGGCGCGGCCGACCCAGACGGGGATGTTCACGTTGCCGAGCGCGACGGTCATTCCCTTGTCGCGGTAGAGGTCGCGATAGGCGCGGGAGGGCCTGCCGTTGAAGCTCGACCGCCTATGGTAATGGCCCTCCTCCAGCATGAGCACGGCCCGCCCGCGCGAGGCGAGCTCGTAGGCCGCGGCCGCGCCGCCCGCGCCCGTGCCGACCACGACGACCTCGCATTCGAGGTCGAGATCCTCCTCGATTTCGCGCCCGTCGGTCACGCGGGCGAGCCAGCGGGGTTTTTCGTCGCGCACCGTCTCGAGTTCGTAGCGACAACCGACGTGGCGGAACATCTCGGGCCGGTCGAAATGCATTGCCTTCAGTGGTGTGAGCAGGACCCGGAGGACCTCGCGGATCGGCAGCACGCGCGATTGCTCGAAGCCCCCGAGGGCCGCGAGGCGCGCCTCGCGCGAAAGCTCGGAGAACGGCCTTCGTTTCGTCGGCAACGTGGAGAGCTCGACGGCCCAAAGGGCGGCCTGAAAGACACGGATCCCTTCCCGCGGGATGTCGGACAGATAGCGGTGTGTGGCCTCGGCGGTTCCTCGGCCAGCCCCTTCGAGGAAACGCCCCGGCGGCAGGGCGACCTCGGCGACCGCCGTCAGGATGTCGAGCTCGCGCGCGGAGAGCCACCGGTCTCGGTCGTCCCGCGCGTGTGCCGGCGCCTTGTTCCTGTGCCCACTCGAACGAGGACCCGTTTCGGTGGGGACGGAGAGCAGAGGGTCCAGGTGCGCAACCATGCGTGCCTCCCTTGTGTACTAAAAATTCTGTAGCTAAAGAATGCACAGAACACAAGGGGACGAGCACGACGGCTCGGCGTGCCGAGCCGTGGCGTCACTCGATCGGGAGCACGATGAGCGGGCTCGAGTGGTGCAGGCTGAGCGACTCCCAGGCCTCGTCGTCGACGGCGACGCCGCGGGGGCCCTCGCGCAGGTTGCCGAGGACGGCGCGGAAGAAGGGCGGCTCGGGCATCTCGATGGCGAGGATGCCTTTGCGGTCGCCGGCGGTCGGGGAGAAGGGGCGATCGGCGCGGGTGCGCTTCGTGTCGGCGATCAGGCTGATCTCGTCCATCCGCGCCGTGTAGTGCGGGCCGCCGTCGAAGGGGTCGACGCGGTGGGCGTAGCGGAAGCCGATGCGGCGCAGGAGTTTTTCGACGCCGCGGGTCTGCAAGCCCGTCTTGCCGATGACCTTCTGCGCGTCCTCGGGCATGAGGGTCGCGTGGATCGGGCCCTCGGGGAACAGGCCTTTGATGAACTCTTTGTTCTTCTTCGAGAGCCGGTCGGCCTCGCCATACGAGAGGGCGGTGAAGCGGCGGCCGAGGGCCTCCCACAGGTGGCTCGTGCCGTCGGGTTCGAGCGGAGGCATGAGCTCGGCGAGGACCTCCTGCTGGAAGAGATCGCGGTGGGCGGCGAGGTAGAGGAACCGGACGTAGGAGATGGCCGTGCCGAGCCGGTCGCTGGCGCGGCGGTACTCGGGCATGATCACGAGGCCGCCGATCTCGGTCGGGCCGTCGTACGAGTAGCCGATGCGCAGGAGCGTGTGGTGGAAGTGCCGGTCGATCGTGGCCGAGTAGCGCTCCTCGTCGAGCACGTCGAAGTAGATGTACGGCGCGCCCCGCCGGCCGAGCTGCGCGATGATCATCGAGGTGCCGACGATGTGCTCCTTCGCGCGGTCGACGAGCACGAAGACGTACTGCCGGAGGCGCGGGTCCTTGATCTCGCCGGTGAAGCTCTTGTGGGAGAGGCTCACGATCTCGTGAATCTCGTCCCGATCGTGCGGCAGGTTGACCGAGTTGAGGTGTCGCGCGACGCGGAGCATTTGCTCCTCATCACCGAGGGTGGCGGCGCGAATCTCGTAGGGCAGCATGGGAAAACAGAGGCCTTGGGGCGCGGTGGCTCGGCTCGTCCGAGCGCAGCGGGTCCCCCAGAGGCGGACAGCCTAGATGGGCGAGCGGCCTTGGGCCACCAGGGACGGCGAGCGAGCGCCCGTGGCCCCGTGGAAACCGAGCCGCGGAGGGATGCGTTAGCCCGGACAGCATGCGCTCGTCCAGCTCTCTCCCATATCCCGTTTCGTGCAGCCGTCGCCCGCGATGACCGGGTTCCGGCTGTAAAACGTGCCTCCCTCGTACCGATAGGCGGCAGGGCGTCCAGCGTAATGCGCCTTGCAATCGTCGTCGAATCGTGGCGTGCGGCTGCGACGCACGGGTGCGGGCTCGGCGGCGAGGGGTTCGGCGGTGGCGGTGGTGGCGGCCGTGGCGGCGGGGGGCGGGGCGCCCTCGGCGGGAGTGGGCAGGGCGACGCCGCCGAGGGAGCAAGCTCTGCCATTCCACGAGAAACCGGGCTCGCACAGGGGATCGCCCTTCACACGGACGCAGGCATCGCCGCGGGCCTCGGTCTCGGGAGGGCAGGTGAGGGGGGTTTGCGACTTCGCGCAACGCACGCCGAGGGAAGCGCTCCACTTGTGCGGCTCGTAACGATTGCGCAGGGCCGTACGGAGCCATTTGGGGAACCGGCGGCTCCAGCTCCCGCCGCGGTAGACGCGGTGCGTGCCGGTGGTGGCCTCGTCCGGGTAGGGGCCGTAGACGGTGGACGTCCACTCCCACACATTGCCCGACATGTCGTAGAGGCCGAAGGCGCCGGCAGGGAAGGAGCGGACGGGGCAGGTGCCGGGGTGGTCGTAGCAGGCGTGTTTTTCGTCGGGCGGGTCGTCGCCCCAGGAGAACTTGCGATGCTCGTTGCCGGCGCGGGCGGCGTACTCCCACTCGCGCTCGGTGGGCAGGCGCTTCTTGGCGAAGGTGCAGTAGGCCTCGGCTTGGTGGAAGTCGATGCAGCTGATGGGGTGATCGGCGTGGCCCTCGGCGTCTCGGGGGCAGAAGGCCTCGCCGGTGTGCGAAGGGGTGCAAGTGCCGGCGGCGATGCAGGCGCGGTAGGCGGCGACGGTGACCTCGGTGCTGTCGAGGTAGAAGCCGGCGAGGACGACTTCGTGCATCGGCCGCTCCTCGGGCAACCCTTCGGTCGCGCGCGAGCCCATGAGGTAGATGGCCGGTGGGAGGGCGCTCATGCCCTCGGGCGGAGGCTTGGGAGCGGGAGCGGAAGCGGAAGCGGAAGCGGCTGCGGAAGCGGGAGCGGAAGCGGCTGCGGAAGCGGGAGCGGAAGCGGCTGCGGAAGCGGAAGCGGCTGCCGCGACGTTCGTCGAGGTGGGCGCGGGGGCGGGGGACGCCTCGCCGCTGCATCCGAGGGCCACGACGGCGAGCAGCGGAATCAACTGGGCCCGGCGATCCACGGCGCGGAGCATGCCGGCAGACGACGATGCTCTGCAAACAAAACGGGCGAGCTCGGGCCGCGATCACCCGAGCTTGGCGATCTGCTCCCGCAGCGCGGCATCCATGGCGTCGAGCGGGGCTCGCTCGCCCGTGTAGAGCTCGAACTGCCGCGCCGCCTGGTGCAGCAGCATGCGCCCGCCGTGGATCACGCGCGCGCCTTGCCGCGTCGCCGCGCGGACGAGCGCCGTCTCGATCGGCTTGTACACGATGTCCATCACGAGCAGCCCCGCGGGGATCGCCTCTTCCGGCACGGGGCTCTCCGCCGCGATCTCCCCCATGCCCACGGACGTCGCGTTCACGACGACGTCGTAGCGCCCCGCGTTCCGCGCCTCCTCCACGCCGGCCGCGCGTCCCCCGATCTCGGCGGCGAGCGCCTCGGCCTTGTCGAGGCTCCGGTTCGTCACGACAACCTCCGCGCCTGCATCCGCGAGCCCGTGCGCCACGGCGCGCCCGGCCCCGCCGGCCCCGAGCACGAGCGCGCGTGCGCCCTTCACCGGCGCGATCTCCTCGATCGCGCGCACCGCGCCCACGCAGTCGGTGTTGTACCCGAGGAGCCGCCCGTCCTCCTGCACGACCGTGTTCACCGCGCCGATCTTCGCGGCGAGCGGATCGATCCCGTCGAGCAGCGGGAGGATCTGCTGCTTGTACGGCATCGACACGCCGAGCCCGCGGATCCCGAGCGCGCGCATGCCCGTGATCGCGCCGCCGAGATCGGTCACGCGAAACGGCACGTACGTGAACGGCAAGCCGAGCGCGCGGTAGCCCGCGAGGTGCATCGCTGCGCCGAGCGAAACTGGATAAAGCGAAATCGATCCACACAACGTGAGCTTCGCCGCGTAGGCGTGGGCGTTCGTCATGTCCGCAGGCTGGATCGACCTCGACCGTGATGCTACCGAGCATCACGCGATGGCCTCGTTCGAGCCTTCCCTGACGCTTTCCGAAGAGGCAACGCCGCCCGTCGCGTCGCGACGCAAGCGCCTGCTCGCGGCCCTCTTCAAGCGGACCCTCAAGTTTGTCGCGCTCGTCTTCGTGCTGACGGCGGCGCGCGCCTCGCTCGCCGACCAGTACCACGTGCCCACGGGCTCGATGTGGCCGACGATCGAGCCCGGCGATCGCATCTTCGTGGCAAAAGCCGCCTACGGCTTGCGCGTGCCCTTCACCGACGCGTGGCTCTTCCATCACAGGAGCCCGCGTCCCGGCGACGTCGTGGTCTTCGCGGATCCACGCGGCGGCGCGATCCCGCTGGTCAAGCGCGTGGTCGCGACGGAGGGACAATCGGTCGCGGTGAAGCGGGGGATCCTCTACATCGACGGTCGTCCGCAGCGCATCGAGAGGCTGCCGGACGGGCGGTTCTTGGAGCACCTCGGCGGCCTCGCGCACGAGTCGGGCGGTCGCGACTTCGAGGACTTTGGCCCCGCGGTGGTGCCCAGGGATCACCTCTTCGTGATGGGCGACAACCGGCCCGCGTCGCTCGACAGCCGCGTGATGGGCGCGGTGCCGAACACGCTCGTGCGAGGGCAGGTGCTCGGGGTGATGTTCCGGGGAGAAGGGCTCGATTTCGAGCGGGTGTTTCGCGCGATTCAGTGAGGGGCGGGGGCGGGGGCGTGGGGCACGATCTCCACGCCCGCGTCCTGATCCCCCCTACCTACCGACAAGCCGCCCGCGGCCTCGCCTCGCTCGTCGGCACGTCCTCGATCGACACGTCGACGTTCTCCGCCTCCGCCTTCGGCTTCTCCGCCGACGGCGTGTGGAGCAGCGCGCGTACCTCCTCGCCGGACAACGTCTCCACATCCAAGAGCCGCCGCGCGATCCGCTCGAGCGCGTCGAAGTGCTCGTTGATGAGCGCCTTCGTCCGCGCCTCTGCGTCTGCGAGCAGCCGCCCCACTTCGGCGTCCACGACACGCGCCGTCTCCTCGCTGTAGTCGTAGCCGCCGCGCTCGAACGTCACGCTTCGCCGTGGATCGAACGACGCGAGCCCCAGCGCCGAGCCGCCCATCCCGAGCTCGCGCACCATGCGCCGCGCGATGTCCGTCGCGTTCACGAGATCGTCCTGCGCGCCCGTCGACGCGTCGCCGAACGTCCGCTGCTCCGCCACGCGCCCGCCGAGCAGCACCACGAGCCGATCGAGGATCTCCTGCCGGCTCATCAGGTACCGGTCCTCGCGCGGCTTCTGCAGCGTGTAGCCGAGCGCGCCGATCCCACGCGGCACGATCGACACCTTCCGCACCGGATCCTGCGTCGGCAAGAGCTCCGCCGCGATCGCGTGCCCCGCCTCGTGGTACGCCACGACCACCCGCTCGTGCGCCCCGAGCCTTCGGCTCTTGCGCTCCAGCCCCGCGATGACCCGCTCGATCGCCTCGTCGAGATCCAGCTTGCTCACCGCGGTCGCGTGCCTGCGCGCCGCGAGCAGCGCCGACTCGTTCAGCAGGTTCGCGAGATCCGCGCCCACGAGCCCCGTCGTCTGCGCGGCCATGTCGTCGAGGTTCACGTCCGGCCCGAGCAGCACCCTTCGTGCGTGCACCTCCAGGATCTCGCGCCGCTCCCGCAGGTCTGGCCGATCGACGTACACGCGCCGATCGAAGCGCCCCGCGCGCGTGAGCGCCGGGTCGAGGATCTCGGGGCGGTTCGTCGCGGCGATCACCACGAGCCCCGTCGCGCCGTCGAAGCCGTCCATCTCCGTGAGGAGCTGGTTCAGCGTCTGCTCGCGCTCGTCGTTGCCGCCGATCGGCCCGGCTGCGCCGCGCGCCTTCCCGACGGCGTCGAGCTCGTCGACGAACAGGATCGCGGCCGGCTTCTCGCGCGCCTGCGTGAACAGGTCGCGCACACGCGCCGCGCCCACGCCGACGAACATCTCGACGAACTCCGAGCCGCAGATGCTGAAGAACGGCACGTTCGCCTCGCCGGCCACGGCCCGCGCGAGCAACGTCTTGCCTGTCCCGGGCGGCCCCACGAGCAAGCACCCCTTCGGGATCCGCCCGCCGAGCCTGCGGTATCGCTCCGGCGCCTTCAGGAACTCGACGATCTCGGTGAGCTCCGCTTTCGCCTCGTGGCTGCCGGCCACGTCGCGGAACGTGATCGGCGCACCCTTGTCCACGTAGAGCCGCGCCTTGTGTTTGCCGAAGTTCAACGCAGGGTTCGTGATGTTCGGCGTTGGTGCTTTGCGCGACATCGAGCCCACGAGCAGGAGCACGCCTACGAGCGGGAGCGCCCAGAGCAGCATCATCGACAGCGACGGCCCGCCGTCGGAGACCCGGGTGTACGGGACGTCCTTCGCGTCGAGCGTCGCGAGCAGGGCGGTCTCGGCTCCCTCGATACGGCCGGTCCGGAACGTCTGCGACGTGCCGACGGGCGCGTTCGGCGCCGTGCGCCCGATGTACGTATCCCCTTTGATCTGCACCTCGGTGAGCACGCCTTGCTCGGCCATGTCCCGGAACCGAGCGTAAGGAATTCGCTCTTCGCTCCCCTCGAGCGAGCCGAGCAGGAGCACCGCACCCACGACGAGCAGGATGTAAACCCAGAACGATCGCATTGGTCTCCGCCCCGTGCGACCTGCCTGCACACGCTTTGCCAACGGCGATCCCCCCGGGAAGCGACCTCGGGCCGTGCACCGGCGTACCGGCGAGGATGGACAGCCCAAAAGGAGCAGGCGTACGCTTCCCGGTCCATGAACGGCCGTTCCCTGCTGTCCACGCTCGCCGCGAACGTCCCCGCCACGACGTTCGTCACGCTCCTCTCGCTCGGGGCCCTCGGCTGCGGCGCCTCCACGCCGCCGCCCGAAGACGCCACGCACCAGAACGACTCTGCCCCGGACGATGGGGCGAGCGAGCCGCAGGACACCGGGGCGGTCGCGGCGGCGCCCGAGCCGAAGCCGCTCTCGCACGGTGCGAAGAAGATCACCGATGACGGCGCCGCCAACGACTACACGTTGACGGAGAAGGACTGCATCGAGCTCGGCAAGCAGTAC
The DNA here is from genome assembly GCF_029946465.1 of Polyangium sorediatum. Lineage (NCBI taxonomy): Bacteria > Pseudomonadati > Myxococcota > Polyangiales > Polyangiaceae > Polyangium > Polyangium sorediatum. The sequence continues at coordinate 42,004 of NZ_JARZHI010000022.1, read as the reverse complement.
GTCGCGGTGCAACGCGGAGACCAGATCGCCGGGCTCGACAAGAGGCTCACGGACAAGCAGCGCGAGCAGGCCGTGAAGAACATCGACGCGGTGGTCGGGAAGATGGGCGAGCCGTGGGCGAACGGCTGTATCGAGAGCCTCGTCGGCAAGGTGGCCGAGAGGAAGCGGCTCGAATGTGCGATGGCCGCGAAGAGCGTGAAGGCGTTCGACGAGTGTCTGAACGGGGAAGACCCGCCGAAGTAAGTCGAGGGCGCCCGGTTCGCCCCCGCCCCCCGGAAAAACTCCGCGGAACAACCAGGTTCGTCCCATCGAACCTCGGCCCCCTTCTTTCTCCTTGTTTCGCCGCTCCTTCGGGTGCTAGGTTTTTCCTTACCGATGCACCCCCTCCTCGCCGACCCCTGGGTCGCGGCGCGCATCGACGCTGCCGTCGCCCCGTACCGCGGCCTCCTCGCCAGCGAAGACCTCGAATTCCTGCGGAATGAGCTCGCCGAGAGGCTCGCGACCGACGAACACGCCGCGCGCCTCCTTCGTCGGGCCGCGCCGAGGCACGTCGAGCAGAGCGGCGAGGCGTTTGTCGGGGACGCCCTCGGGCCCGACGAGGCGCCCGAGGTTCGTCGGGCCAGCGGCATTCATTCGCGGCGCGCCGGATCCGGGGCCGACGAGTGACCCTTCGTGTCGCTTCGCTCGGCGAAGACCCCGCGATCGAGCGTCATTACAACGAGGGCAAGCCCGTGCTGGAGCACGTCCTGCGCTGGATGGTGCGCAGGCTCGGGCACGTGGTCCCGATCGAGGACATGCGCGCGAGCGCCCAGGAGGGCTTGCTCGAAGCCGCGCGCACCTTCGATCCGGCCCGCGCGTCGCTCCCCACGTACGTCGCTCGCAAGGTCCGCTGGGCCATCCTTGACGGCATCAAGCGGGAGCGTCGCTTTCGTCGGGCCCTCGCCCGCGCCACGGCTCTCCTCTGCGCCGAGCGCCTCTCCATCGGGCTCGCCTCCACATCGGACGACGCGGGTTTCTCCGAGGACGACCACGTCTCCGCGCTCGATCGCCTCCTCGAAGCGCACGCGGTGGCCCTCGCGCTTGGCCTCGTCTCCGGCGCGAGCACGCCCGAGGAGCACATCTCGCGCGCCGAGATGGCGCACGCCCTTCGCCGCGCCATCGACGCGCTCCCCGAGCGCGAGCGCAAGCTCGTCGAGCGGCACTACTTCCAGGGAGAGGACTTCGACGAGATCGCCGCGGATCTCGGCATCAGCAAGAGCTGGGCGAGCCGCTTGCACACGCAGGCGATCCAGTCGCTCGCGACCGCGATCGCCGCCCGGACGCGTTAGCGTTTCGCCTTCAGGTACGGCGCTCTCTCTTCGTCCGTCACGGGCTCGACGAAGAGCACGCGGTGGTCGCGTTTGCCGAAGCTCACGAGCCGCACGAAGATGTGGTCGATCGCGACCGTCACCTCGCTCCGCTTGTGCTTCCACAGGTTCGCCGCGTCCTGGAACGTCGGCACCTTCGGGTTGTACGCGATCATGTGGTACTCGGGGCCTGCGGGCTCCGGGTAGTCGTCGACGTGGACGATCTTGTAGAGCCGGATTCCTCCGCTCGACTCGGTGGCCGCGACGACGGCGCCCTGCACGAGGTCCTTGCCGTCGGGATCGGACGCGGCGGGGACGGGTACGTCGCGGTTGCATGCGGCCACGGAGCCGAGGGCCATGCACAAAACGAGCAGCGCGCGGCGAAGCATGGCTCGGGAAATATCACCGGGGCCCCCCGGCGCAAGCGTGGCCTTCCCGATCTCCATCCGCCCGTGTATCACCCGGCATCCGAGGGCTTTCGCGCCCTCGCTTCCTGGAGGAGACCATGCGACTCGAAGACACCAAGTTCATCGTCACCGGCGCCGCCTCGGGCCTCGGCCGTCATTACGCCTATCGCCTCGCCGAGGCGGGCGGACAGGTGGTCGCGGGCGACGTGAACGAGGCCGCGCTCGCCTCGCTCGCGGAGGAGGCCAAGGATCTCCGCGGCAAGATCCACCCGAAGCGCATCGACGTCGGCAGCGAGGCCGAGGTCTCCGCGTTTGTCGACTTCGCGCACGAGGCCATGGGCGGCCTGAACGGCCTCGTCAACAACGCCGGCATCCTGCGCGACGGCCTGCTCGTGAAGAAAGACCGCACGACGGGCGCGATCACGAAGCTCTCCGCCCAGCAGTGGCAGGCGGTCATCGACGTGAACCTCACGGGCGCGACGTACATGGTCCGCGACGTCGTCGCCAAGATGGCGGCGAGCGGCGAGAAGGGCGTCATCGTCAACATCAGCTCGATCGCGCGCCATGGAAACCGCGGACAGTCGAACTACAGCGCCGCAAAGTCCGCGCTCGCCACCAACACCAAGACCTGGGCCCTCGAGTTCGCGCCCTTTGGCATCCGCGTCGGCTGTGTCGCGCCGGGCATGGTCGAGACGCCCATGACCCAGGGCATGAACCAGAAGGCCAAAGACGCGCTCGTCGCCGCGATTCCCGTCGGCCGCATCGGCTTGCCCGAAGACCTCTGGCTCGCCGTTCGTTTCGTCATCGAGTGCGAGTATTTCAACGGCCGCACCATCGACGTCGACGGCGGCCTCGCCATGTGACCACTCCGCCTCGAACAGACGATCGATCCTGGCCGACGGTATTGACCTCGATGATGTTGAAAGCTATTCTCAACATCAACAGGACGCCGGACGGTCGGATCAGCACCTATGTACGTCTGCATCTGTGAGGCGGTTTCGGAGAAGGACATCTTGGACCTCGTGGGCGCTGGTGCCTCGACGGCCCATGAAGTCATGGAAAAAACGCGGGCCGGCACTCGTTGCGGCTCGTGCCGGGCGACCGTGATGTCCCTCGTCGAGGGGGATGGACCGGTCTCCACGGAGGGCGCTGATTCCGCCCCGAGTTGCGGGGTTCGTCGGCTCCGCATGCTTCGATCCGCCTCGTCGGCTGCCTGAGGGTTCGGCTCGGCTCGTTCGGTTCTCGATAACGGTTTTCGACATCTCCAACGTTCCGTGCGCGCGGCAGCGTTTGTCGCGTGACGGTGTCGTTTTGTTTCGAGAGCTCTCTCTCGCCTGCCCATTTTTCCGATAGCGTGCTAGGCGGACATCGCGGCCACCGTATCGCCGGAGCCGTAACCCTTGCAGGCTAGAGGTTTCCATGAAGGGCGACAGAGACGTCATCCACGCGCTGAACGAGGTGCTCGCTGCCGAGCTCGTGGCGATCAACCAGTATTTCATGCACGCCAAGATGTGCGAAAACTGGGGCTATCTGGCGCTGGCCGAGCGCAGCCGCGACGAGTCGATCGACGAGATGCGCCACGCCGAGGCGATCATGAAGCGGATCCTCTTCCTTGAAGGCCTGCCGAACCTGCAGCGCCTCGACAAGCTGAACGTTGGCCAGACCGTGCCCGAGCAGTTCAAGAGTGATCTCGACCTCGAGTACGCAGCCGTGACGCGCCTGAACAGCTCGATCGCTCTCTGTCGTGAGAAGGGTGACCATCAGAGCGAGGCGCTGCTCCGGAGCATCCTGGAAGGCGAGGAGGAGCACATCGACTGGCTCGAAACCCAGATCGATCTGGTTCAGAAGCTCGGCGAGCCGCTCTACCTTTCGCGGCAGCTCTCGCACTGCAAGAGCTGACGCGCGAGGCAATCGTGGCGATGATAGGGTCGCGCGGCACCAGGTCCCTGGCGGGCCGCGCGATCGACTGCACGTGCAAAGGCCCCCAGACGGAGGCCGGGGGAACCCATGGCGAAGATTCTCGTCGTCGATGATCAGCGCAACATGCGCACGACGCTCGCGATGATGCTGCGGAGCGCGGGCTACGAAGTCGACGAGGCGAGCGACGGAAAAGAAGGCGCGGACCGCGGATCGAAGGGCGCTTACGACCTCGTGCTGACCGACCTGCGCATGGGCGGCAACGACGGCATCGGCGTCCTGCGCGCGGTCAAAGAGACGCACGCGATGACCGAGGTCATCGTGATGACCGCGTACGGCACGATCGAGAGCGCGGTCGAGGCCATGCGCCTCGGCGCCTTCGACTACATCCAGAAGCCCTTCACGGAGCAGGAGCTGCTCGTGAAGGTCGAGCGCGCGATCGCGAACCGCAGGCTCACGGGCCAGGTCTCGCTCTTCGCGACCGAGTTCCGCGAGCGCTACAAGTTCGAGAACATCATCGGCCGCTCGCACGCGATCCGCGAGGTGCTCGCACGCATCGTGCGCGTCGCGCCGACGGACGCGACGGTGCTCATCACGGGCGAGAGCGGCACGGGCAAGGAGCTCGTGGCCAAGGCGATCCACGCGAACTCGAAGCGCGCCGATCGCCCGTTCGTCCCCGTCAACTGCGCCGCGATCAGCGAGACGCTCCTCGAGAGCGAGCTCTTCGGCCATGCGCGTGGCTCGTTCACGGGCGCGGTCTCGGCGCGCAAGGGCCTCTTCGAGGAGGCCGACGGCGGCACGTTCTTCTTCGACGAGATCGCCGAGACGCCGCTGACTTTCCAGGCGAAGCTGCTCCGCGCGATCCAGGAGAACGAGATCCGCCGCGTCGGCGAGAACAAGCCGATCCGCGTCGACGTGCGCATCATCGCCGCGACGAACCAGGACCTCATGACCTCCGTCGCCGAGCGTCGCTTCCGGCAGGACCTCTACTACCGCCTCAACGTGGCGCGCTTCATCCTGCCGCCGCTGCGCGAGCGTCGGGAGGACATCCCGGTCCTCTTCGAGTTCTTCCTCGACAAGTACAACCGCAAGATGAGCACGAAGGCGCGCGTCGGCGACGGTGTGCTCGAGGCGGTGTCGGGCTACGAGTTCCCGGGCAACATCCGCGAGCTCGAGAACCTCGTGGAGCAGGCCGTCGCGCTCTCGGGCGGCGGCATGATCACGATCGACGACCTCGGCCTCACCCCCGGCCCCTCGCAGAAGACGGCCCCGACGAGCGGCGGCCGCGCCCTCTCCGACGTGGTCGACTCCGCCGAACGTCAAGCCATCGAGTCCGCGCTGCGCGAGTGCGACGGCAGCCGCGAGCGCGCCGCCGAGGTGCTCGGCATCAGCGCCACCACGCTCTGGCGCAAGATGACACGGCTCGCGATCACGTATCCGCCGGTCTGAACCCGCCCCCCGCTTCCGGAGCCCGCCCCCGGGACATTGCAAATGTGCAAGGTCCCGAGCGAAGCACCTTTCCGACATGCAATGTTCGAGGCGCACCTCGTCTGCCCCGGATGATGCGTTGCGGCGTCGATCACCGGGGGTTTTCCCCGGGATCCGCCGATGGAACGTGTGTTGCTTCGAAAAACGGCAAAGACGAACCCGAGCGCTTTCGTGTCGGCGTCGTCTCTGAAGGGGTCCTTACCCATGCCGCGCGTGTTGATCGTCGATGACGAGGAGAATCAACGCAAGACGCTCTCGATCGGGCTTCGGCTGGAGGGGTTCGAGGTCGTCGGCGCCGCGTCCGGGGAAGAGGCGCTGCGCTTGCTCGGCGAGAAGGCCGTCGACGTCGCGATGGTCGACCTGATGCTTCCAGGCATGAGTGGTCTAGACCTCGTGCGTCAGATCCGCCGCATGTTCCCGAACGTGCGCGTCTACCTCGCGAGCGCCTACCACCTCTCGTCGCGCCAGATGGAGCGCGCCGACTGCGGCGCCGCCGGCTTCATCCCCAAGCCCTACGCCCTCTCCGAGCTCAGCCGCCTGCTGCAAGCCAAGACCCCGGCGCCTGCGCAAGTCGCGTGCTAACAGCCGCGCGTGCGCCGCGACCTCCTCGCCTACGATCTACCGCCCGAGCTCATCGCCGCGCATCCGTCCCCGGATCGTGAAAGCGCGCGCCTGCTCGTCGTCGACGACGCGCCCGGCTGCCTCGAACACGCCTTCATCCGCGACCTGCCCGACCGCTTGCCCGAAGGCGCGCTCGTCGTCGTCAACGACACGCGTGTCCTGCCCGCGCGGCTCCTCGGCCGCAAAGCGTCGAGCGGCGGCAAGGTCGAGATCTTCCTCGTCCGGAAAGTCGCCGACGCGCACGTCGATCGAAGCGGCGAGCGCCTCCCCGCCGAGCGATGGCGCGCCCTCGGTCGTTCGTCCAAGCCTCTCCGCGAAGGCGCCGAGATCACCATCGACGGCCCCGCCTCGCTCGTCGCGCGGATCGAAGGTCGCGACGGGGGGTTTGGGGGCGCAGCTCCGCTTGCCGGAGCGAAGCCCCCAAGCGCAGAACGAGGCCTCTTCGACGTCGTCCTCTTCTCGCCCGAGGGCCGCTCCGTCCCCGACGCGGTCGAGGCCGCGGGCCACATCCCGCTCCCGCCGTACATCCGTCGCGACGACGACGCCTCGGACCGCGCGCGCTACCAGACCGTCTACGCCCGCGAGCCCGGCGCCGTCGCCGCGCCGACCGCGGGCCTGCACCTGACCGAGCCGCTGATCGAGCGGTTTTCCGCGCGTGGGATGGAGCTCGCGCGGGTCACGTTGCACGTCGGCCTTGGCACGTTTCAGCCGGTGACAGTGTCCGATCTCGATGATCACCCGATGCACGCCGAGGCCTACCGCGTGCCGCCCGAGACAGCCGACGCCGTGGCGCGCGCGAGGCAGAAAGGCCGGGAGATCGTGGCGATCGGGACGACCAGCGTCCGCGCCCTGGAGAGCGCCGCGGACCTCACGCGCGAGGGGCACGTCGTCGCGCGGGAAGGGGAGACGCGCCTCTTGATCCAGCCGGGCTATCGCTTTCGCGTGGTCGATCGGCTGCTGACGAATTTTCACCTGCCGGAGTCCACGCTCCTCGCGCTCGTGGGCGCCTTCGCGGGGCTGCCGCGTGTCCTCGAGAGTTACCGCGTCGCGATCGAGGAGAGGTACCGGTTTTACTCGTACGGCGACGCGATGCTGCTGAGGAGACAACGATGAGCGGGCCGAGCACGCCCGGATATGCCTTCCGCACCCTCGCCACGAGCGGCGCGGCGCGCGCAGGCGTCCTGACCACGCCACACGGCGACGTCCCCACGCCGACGTTCATGCCCGTCGGCACGCAGGGCAGCGTGAAGACGATGAGCCCGGACGAGGTCGCGGCCACGGGCGCGCGCATCGTCCTCGGCAACACCTACCACCTCTGGCTCCGGCCCGGCCCCGAGGTCGTCGCCGAGCTCGGGGGCCTGCACGGCTTCACGAAGTGGCCCCACGCGATGCTCACGGACTCGGGCGGCTTTCAGGCCTTCTCGCTCGCCGAGCGGCGGCAGACGAGTGAAGACGGGTTCGTCTTCCGCTCGCACCTCGACGGCGCGAAGAAGGTCCTCACGCCCGAAGTTGCGATGCAGGTGCAGGGGAAGATCGGCGCTGATATCGCGATGCAGCTCGACATCTGCCCGCCCGGCGACGCCTCGCGCGCCGACTTCGAGGCCGCGTGCGCGCGCACCACGCGCTGGGCGCGGCGTTGCCTCGCGGCCAAACGGCCGGATCAGGCGGTCTTCGGCATCGTGCAGGGCGGCACCGATCCCGCGCTCCGGCGCGCGCACGCCGAGGAGCTCGCGGCGATGCCCTTCGACGGCCTCGCGCTCGGCGGCTTCTCCGTCGGCGAGCCCATCGCCCGCATGCACGAGGTCCTCCTCGAAGTCGCGCACACGCTCGATCCCGAGCGACCGCGGTACCTCATGGGCGTCGGCACGCCGTACGACCTCGTCCGCGCCATCGGCGCGGGCGTCGACATGTTCGACTGCGTCCTGCCGACCCGCAACGCGCGCAACGGCCAGGCCCTCACGCGCACCGGCAAGGTCGTCATCAAGCAGGCGCGCTACCGGACCGACCCTTCGCCGCTCGATCCCACCTGCACCTGCCCCACCTGCGCCGCGGGCTACTCGCGCGCCTACCTGCGCCACCTCTTCATCGCGAGCGAGCTCCTCGTGTTGCGGCTCATCACCGTGCACAACCTCCACCTCTACGGCACGCTCGTGCGCGAGGCGCGGGAGGCGATCCTCGCGGGCCGCTACGACGCGTTCGCGAAGGAGTGGCTCGCGGGGCTCGAAGCGGGCGCGGCCGAGAACGCGCCCGCGACGTGATCGCTACTTGATGTTGAGCTCCAGCGTCGTCGGCTGACCGTTGCGGACCACGTCCACGCGGATCTGGTTCGCGGACATCAGCCGCGCGTAGGCCTCCAGCGCGCTCTGCGGGTTCGTCATCTCGAACCCGTTGATGCGCTGGAGCTGGTCGCCGTGCTTCAGCCCGATCGCGTCGAGCGCCGTCCCCTTGCGCACGCCCATCAGCCGCATGCCCGTCGTCTGATCGCCCTGCTTCGCCGGCAGCACGCGCACCTTCTGCAGGTACTCCGCCTGGTTCGTCAGGATCTCGTCCACCACCGTGCGGTCGATGTCGTACTGGTTCGGCCCCGTCTGCCGGATCCGCTCGGCGATGTGCGGCGGGAGCTGCCCTTTCGGCCTCTTCCCCTGCGTCGCGGGCGGCGCTGCTTGCGGCCCCCCGTTCATCGGCCCCCCGTTCATCGGCGGCTGGTTCATCGGCGGCGGCATGCCCTGCATCGCCCTGCGCCGCTCCGCGTCGTGCACCTCGATCTGGCAGAACCGCCCCTCGCGCGAGAGCCAGATCCGATCCGGCCCGATGTGCGCCACGTGGAAGCCGCCGAGCTGGTCGCCCTGGCGATGCAGATGCACGCCCTCGGGCCCTGCGATCGCCGCGAACGACCATGCGGGATCCTCCTCCGACCACACGATCAGCGTCACCAGGCCGACCTCGCACGGTGGATCGTCGAGCGGATGCGTCGGCGGCGGCCCTTGCGGCTGCTCGGGCATGACCAGCGGGCCCGTCATCGAGTCGAACGGATTGCGCTCGAGGATCACGTTACCGCTCGGCCGGCCGGGCTCTTCCTCGTGATGCGCGGCGATCTTCGGCCCCGGCCGCTTCGTCACCGGGGCGCCGTTGGTCATCGTCGCACCGACGAGGTAGCCGAGCCCCTTGGCTTGAAAATACGCCGATGCCAGGAGCAGCAGACCCACGACAACCGGAAAATACCGCTTGAGCAGCGCATCGAGTCGCACCCTGCGGACCCGAGCGAGCGCCATACCAGCGCTCGCTGCCCGTCGTGGCCTGGAAACCCGGAAAACGTGGGGCTCGGCGCGGCACCCTCCTGCTCGGCCCCGGCGCGCCCGTGCGCATCTTGCCCGGAATTTCCCCCTCGGATACGGTGGAGGCCGAGGCGCGGGACGGCGTGGAAATTCCTACGAAAAAGCCGATCGGCAAGATCTTGGTCCAGCAACGCGCGCTCTCCGAAGAGCAGCTCGAACGGGCGCTCGCGACGGGTCAGGGCTCGCCCGTCCCCCTCGCGTCACGGCTGACCGAGGCCGGCACGATCAGCGAGCTCTCCGCCTTGAAGGCGCTCAGCGAGCAGAACGGCGTGCCGGGCGTCGACCTCAAGCAGGTCTGCTTGAAGCTCACGGACCTCGCGATCGTGCCGCGCGGGGTCGCGATCCAACACAAGTTGCTCCCCGTCCTCGTGCGGGACGACAAGGTCCACCTCGCGATGGCGGCGCCGACGAACCGCAAGATCATCGACGAGATCGAGTTCACCACCGGCAAACGCGTCTTCCCCTACGTCGCGCTCGAAGGCCAGCTCCTCAAGGTCATTCCGGCCGCGTACGAAATGAGCGAGCGCGGCGAATCGCACTACGTCGGGCCGAACTGCCCGCCCGAGGTCCGCCGCAAGGCCGGCGTCCCGTTGCCCACGCGCACGCAGGGCGGGGCCGCCGAGGCGCCGCCGCTCGAAGGCAGCATCCTCGCGCCCATGCCCACGGCGGCCGACGCCTCGCAGGCCGCGACCCCGCCGCCGAAGCGCGTCACGACCAAGAGCCAGATCGGCGCGATCGTCGACGACGCCATGCAACGCGCGGCGGCCGACGCCGACGTCTCCGACGCCGACTTCGGCAAAGCGCCGCGGGATCTCTCGGTCATCGCGGGCCCGGGCGCGCTCCGGCCGCCGCGCCAGCCGGGCAAACGCACCGTGCTCGTCGTCGACGACGAGGTCGAGATCCGCAACATCCTCCGCCTCGTCCTCGAACAACGCGGCTACCGTGTCCTCGAAGCCGACCGCGGCGAGGCGGCGCTGCGGATCCTCAAGGAGGACGTGCCGGACGCGATCATCCTCGACGCCATGCTCCCGGGCGAGCTGCACGGGTTCGACATCGCGCGTCAGCTCAAGGGATCGGAGCGGTACGGGCACATCCCGATCGTGATCGTCTCGGCGGTGTACCGGGGCTGGCGCTTCGCGGAGGACCTCAAGGCGAGTTACAAGGTCGACGCGTACGTCGAAAAACCGTTCCGCGTGACGGACGTGATCGAGGCGCTCGAGCGCGCGATCGAGCAGGGGCAGGGCAAGGCGGCGCCGGTCGATCCGGAGCGGATCTCGGCGGAGGCCGAGAAGAAACTCGCGGCGGGGATCGCGGCCTACCAGGCCGGCAAGTTCGACGAGGCGATCGGGTTTCTCCGCGAGGGGACGAAGATCGACCCGCTCGCGTATCGCCTGCACTTCCACCTCGGCCTTTTGCTCGGCAAGCGTGGCCAGATCTACGACGCGATCAGCGAGCTCGAAACGGCGCTGCGCATCAACGACCGGCATTTCCCGGCCTTGAAGAACCTCGCGGTCCTCTACCAGAAGGCCGGCTTCCGCAACAAAGCCGTCGAGGTATGGGAGCGCGCGCTCCGGGCCGCGCCGGACGAACCGACGCGCCAATCCATCAAGGAAATCCTCGTCGGCCTGCTCTAGCCTTTGCGGCGGAGCTCGTCGATCCAGGCGCGGGCCGAGGCTTCGTCGGGGAACGACTCGACCGGGATGCGGCCAATCTCCAGCCCGAGCAGCCGGGTGGCGCGCAGGATCATGCCGGCGACCGCGCGCTGGTAGAGGTCCGCGCCGAACATCGCGGAAGCACGCAGGGTGCCCGCCCGGAAACCCTTGAAGCCCTGCACGGCCACCGAGGGCGCGTACCGCGTCAGCCTCGTGAGGTCCGCGATGTAGTAGACGCCGCGCCCGATCTGCCGCGACGCCTTCTCCATGTACGCGATCCCCGCGCGCACGTCGTCGACCGTGACGACGCCGGTGGGCCGGCAAAGGACGATGTCCGGGGGGTCGAACCGGATGGGATGGGGGCCCAGGGCTTCCCAACCGTCGCTCGGCGTGTCCATCGTCGATGTCTATCCTTTGCTTCGGATCTCGTCGATCCAGGCGCGGGCCGAGGCTTCGTCGGGGAACGTCTCGATCGGCAGACGCGCCATCGGCAGCCCGAGCCGACGCGCCGCGCGCAGGACGGCGCTGTTCTGCACGCGCTGCTGGAAGTTCTCGCCGAAGATCGCCGTGCCGCGCATGTACTCCGTCGGCCGCGAATTGAAGATCTGGAGCGACGTGGAGATCGCGTACCCCGTGATCCGCGACGAATCCCCCAGATAAAAGATGCGGCTCCCGAGCTCTGCCGCGCTCCTTTCGGTGAAGTTCAGCATGCCGCGCGCGTCGGCGGCGGAGATGTATCCGATGGGCCGGCAAAGGACGATGTCCGGGGGCTCGAAGCGGATGAGGTGCGCCCCGATGTAGATCCAATCGTCGTTCGGCGTTTCCAAGGAGGCTCCTCCAGCTCCACAGATGAATGGACTCCCTCCTCCGTGCAACGCAACCACGTTGCGGCCGCTTGGCTCCCGGAAGTTTCGTCCCGCGGCCGAGTCGAGTAGAATCCCAGGCTTGCCGCGGCGGCGTTGATGACTTCCTCCTGCCTGAAGTGCAAATCTCCTCTCGGCACCGGCGCGACCGGCCGGGTGACGTGTCCTTCCTGCGGGCACGTGAACGACATCCGCCCGGCCCCGGGCCTCCTGCCGCGCCCTGCCGCAGGCCTGCCGCCGCGGCCCGCCGCAGGTCTGCCGCCGCGGCCCGCCGGGATCGGCGCCGCGGCCCTCGGTCCTTCCGCGCCGAAGCCCCCCGGCGCACCCCCGAGGTCCCCCCAGCCGCTTTCAGGTGCCTCTTTCAATTTGAAAGAGGTGTCCGAAACCCTTGCGAACGCGCCTCCGCCGGTCCCCGAGGCGTCCGCACCCCTTGCGAACCCCCCTCCGCGGGTCCCTGAGGTGCCCGAAACCCTTGCGAACGTGGGTCGGGACGTAGGGGGCCCGTCCGAAACCCTTGCGAACGCGCCTTCGAAAGCAAAGGAGGCGTTCGCAACGCTTGCGGACGCTCCGGTTGCCACTGCCGCGGCCGCTCCCTTTGCGCTCGACGTCCTCGAAGACCCCTTCGCGATGCGCGACCCCTTCGCGGAGGCGCCCCAGGTCTCGCCCGGCGCGGCGACCACGAGCGACGCGGCCGCGACCCTCGTCCGCCCGGCCCCCGCGCCCGCCCCGGAGCCCTTCCCGGCCCCACGCGCCCCGGCCACCTCGTTCGGCACCGTCGCCCCCGAGGTCCCCGACGACATCGACGAAGACGCCCTCCTCGGCCGCCGCAAAAAAGGCTCCCTCCACCCCGCCGCCCTCGCGCTGATCGCCGCGGGCGCCGTCTTCGGGGGGGTCGCGGCCTTCCTCCTCCTCCGCCCGGCCCCGCCGGCCCCGCAGATCGTCTACGTCACCGCCTCCGCCAGCGCCGCCGCGGCCGCGCCTTCGTCCTTGGCCGGGCCCACGATCGAGGCCTCCGCCGCTGCCGTCGACCCGACCGAAGCCCCCAAGGCCGGCGCCTCGAACCGGCCCCTCGGCGGCCCCTGGCCCACGACGGCCAAGACGGGGACGCCCGCTGCCTCCATCGACATGTCCGGCTTTCAGGGCCCGAGCATCGCCGGGCCGACGAGCGGACCCGCCGGAGGCGCGCAGGCCGCGGGCGCGGGGCAGCTCTCCGCGGGCGAGATCAGCGGCGTCGTCGAGGCGAACCGGCCCATGGTCAAGCGGCGCTGCTGGCAGCCGGCCCTCGACGCGACGAAGGGCATGGGCGGCTCGTCGGCGCGGGTCTCGGCCTCGATCGTGATCGCGCCGTCGGGGGCCGTGCAATCGGTGAGCGCGAGCGGGGCGGAAAAGGACTACCCGGGCTTGTCGAGCTGCATCGCGGCCCGCATCAAAGGGTGGAAATTCCCGGTCTCTGGGGGCTCGACCCCGGTGAACATCCCCTTCGTGTTCGCCGCGCAATAACGCGCGCGCTTCGTCGGGCCCCCTGGACCTCGGGGCCTCGACTGCGGTGCGGCCGCTGCGCGCTCCTCCCTCACCGACGCGCCGAACCCAAGGAAAGCGGCCTTGCCAAACGGCGCCGCTTTTTTGGCCATTTTCATCGTTATGGGCATACCTGCGCACTCGTGCAGAGGCGCATCGGTTCCGGATCGTCCGCCGTCCATGCGGTGGTCACGAAAGCTTCCACCACCTCTTCCCACCGGAGCCTGGATCTCGCCTCCGGCGGGCCGGTTCGTCGCGTCGAGGTTGGTCCGGAAAGGTAGGAGAGGGGAGGATTCCTACCTTCCTTGGGATCCGCCAAACTCCACAAAAAATGCAAACTGTTGACACCCAAGGGCCCTCTCCGTAGCGTGGCGGTGCCCCGTGGGGAAAAGTGGCAAAGATGCCCATGACCTGCCGGGTCCCTCCGGCGCGGGGAAAGCGCCTGGCTGGCAGGCACGAGCGGAGCCGACTCGGTGGGAACCATGTTTCGCGGTCATTTCGAGCACGCGATCGACGCGAAAGGGCGGACCAGCCTGCCCGCGCGTTTTCGCGACGTGCTCGAAGTGCCTGCCGAACAGGTCTGTCTCATCCTGACGCCCGCTCTCTTCGACCCCTGCCTGCACTGCTACCCGCTGCGCGCCTGGGAGGAGCTCGAAGCCAAGATCGCGGCGCTCCCCCAGTTCGAGCCGAACGTCGTCGCCTTCCGCCGGAAGTACCTGTCGGCCGCCGTCGAGTGCGAGCTCGACAAACAAGGCCGGATCCTCGTGCCGCCCTCGCTGCGCGAGCACGCCGACCTGCACAAGGAAGTCCTGTGGGCCGGGATGGGCGCGACGGCCGAGCTCTGGTCGAAGGAGCGGTGGAAGGCCGCCCAGACGATGAGCGAAGCCGAGCTCGCGAGCTTCAAGGCCGCGATCGCGGAGCAGTTCCGCCTATGAACGTGGTGAACGTCGTGCCGATGCGAGACAAGGCCCCCCCGCCCCCTGAGCTGCACAAGGCGCCCCACGTGACCGTCCTCCGCCGCGAGGTGGTCCAGGCGCTCGCGCCCCACGCCGGCGGCGTCTACGTGGACGTGACCCTCGGCGCAGGCGGCCACGCCGAGGCGATCCTCGAAGAAGCCCCGGGCTGCCGGCTCATCGGGGTCGATCGCGACGAGACGGCCCTCGCGCTCGCCAAGGCGCGGCTCGCGCCGTTCGGCGATCGGGTGACGCTCGTGCACGGGCGGTTCTCGGACGTCGAGGACCACCTCGCGAAGATGGGCGTGGGGCCGGTGGACGGGCTCGTCGCCGACGTGGGCGTGTCGTCGATGCAGATCGATGACGCGACGCGCGGCATGAGCTTCCGCGCCGAAGGTCCGCTCGACATGCGGATGGATCCGTCGAGCGGCGAGACGGCGCTCGAGCTGATCGAGCGGCTCGACGACGACGAGCTGGCGAACGTGATCTACCACTACGGCGAGGAGCGAAGGTCCCGCCGGGTGGCGCGCTGCATCAAGCAAGCGCTGGCGAACGGGGAGCTGAAGACGACGCTGGATCTGCGCCGCGCCGTGGTGCGGGCCGTGGGGCCGTCGCGCGTGGGCGGGGTCGATCCGGCGACGCGGACGTTCCAAGCGTTGCGCGTCGCGGTGAACGGCGAGCTCGACGAGCTCGAAGCGCTGCTCCGCGCGGCGAGCCGTGTCGTGAAGATGGGCGGCGTCGCGGCGGTGATCTCGTTCCACTCGCTGGAAGACCGGATCGTCAAGCACGCGCTGCGCGAGGCGAGCGTGTGGGAGCCGCTCTGGAAGAAGCCGCTCGTCGCGTCGGACGAGGAGGTCGCGGAGAACCCGCGCGCGAGGAGCGCGAAGCTCCGGGCGGCGCGGCGCGTCGCGCTCGCGGGGGATGAGGTGTTCGCATGAGCGAGCGCATGAGCGAGCGCATGAAGCAGCGGCCGTTCCTCGCGCTCTGGTCGCTGGCGGTGGTCGCGAGCGTGGCGGCGTTCGTCGTGCACCTCGGGCTGCGCGGCAGGATCGTGGACCTCGGCTACAAGCTCGGCCGCGCGCGCGCCGAGCAAGGGCGTCTGCGCGAGGTGAAGCGCGTGCTCTCGCTGGAGGCGGCGAGCTACGAGACCCCGCAGCGCGTCGAGATGGTCGCGCGGACGCTGCTCGGCATGACGCCGCCGCCGCCCGAGCGCGTGATCCCGGTGCGCTGGGTCGTGAAGATCCAGGACGAGCAGGCCCAAGAAGGCGCGGCGCCCGCGCCGGATCCGGCGGCGCCCGCTGCGGATCCCGCGGCACCTGCGGCCGGAGGTTCTCCGTGAAAAACCTCGATCCCAAGCGCGCGCGCTGGATCCGCATCCGCATGGGGATCCTCTGCGGGATGATGGGCCTCGGGCTCGGCGTGATCGTGTCGGGCGCGCACCGCATCCAGGTCGAGGACGGGCAGGACTGGTTCGACCTCGCCGAGCGGCAACGGCAACGGCGCCTGCACGTGACGCCGAAGCGCGGCACGATCTACGACCGCAACGGCGCGTCGCTCGCGGAGAGCGTCGAGGTGCCGAGCGTCTCGCTCGACGCGGTCGAGCTGCTCCGTGGCATCGAGGACCGCTACCTGCCGATGCGGATCCAGCAGTACGGCGAGCGCATCGCGCAGGCCTTGAACCTCCCGCAGGAGGAGGTCGTCGAGAAGATCAGCCGTCGCCGGCGCTTCGTGTGGCTGAAGCGGCGCGTCTCGGAGGCCGAGGTCGCAGCCGTGCGTGGGCTCGGCGAGAAGAACCAGCGCTACCCGCTGCGCGGGCTCCAGATCGAGGGCGAGGGCCACCGGTTTTACCCGAACCGCGAGCTCGGCGGCCCGCTCATCGGGTTCGTCTCGCCCGACGGCGAGGGGCGTGAGGGCCTGGAGCTCGCGCTCGATCACGAGCTGCGCGGCAAGAGCTCCGAGGTGCGCGGCCTGCGTGATCGTTCGGGCCGCCTGATCTTCTCCGAGGGGATCGAGGACGAGGCCGCGCTCGCGGGCCACAACGTCTTCCTCACGATCGACAAGGGGATCCAGTTCACGGCCGAGCGCGAGCTCGATGCCGCGATGAAGACCTACGAGGCCACGGGCGGCGCGGTCGTCGTCGCCGATCCCTCGACCGGCGAGATCCTCGCGATGGCGAGCGCGCCTGGCTACAACCCCAACGACTACGGCGCGGCCGAGCCCGACGCGCGTCGCAACCGCTGCGTCGTCGATCGCTTCGAGCCCGGCTCGACGATCAAGGTCTTCTCGATCGCCTCCGCGCTCGCCGCGCGCAGCGTGAACCCCACCGCCTCGATCTATTGCGAGGAGGGGAACATGGCGATCGACAACGTCGTCATCCACGACACGCACCCGGCCAAGTGGCTCACGGTCACGCAGATCCTCAGTTTGTCCTCGAACATCGGGACGTCGAAGATCGCGCTCGGGCTCGGCGAGCAACGGCTCTACGAGGGCTTCCGTCGCTTCGGGTTCGGCGACACCACGGGCCTCCCGTTCCCCGGCGAGAGCGTGGGCGTTCTCAGGCCGCGCGCGAGGCCGTGGGTCTCGGTCGAGACGGCGGCGGCCTCGTTCGGTCAGGGCATCAGCGTGACGACGCTGCAGCTCACGATGGCGATGGTCGCGATCGCGAACGGCGGCAAGCTGCTCGAGCCCGTGCTGATCAAGCGCGTGACGGACGGCGGCGGCACGTTGCTGACGGAGACGCAGCCGCGCGTGCGGCGCGAGGCGGTGCAGGCGTCGGTCGCGAAGATGATGTCGGAGATGCTCGTCGCCGTCACCGAGGGCGAAGGCACGGGCGTCGAGGCTGCGATTCCAGGCTTCCGCGTGGCCGGGAAAACGGGGACCGCGCAGAAGATCGACCCGGCGACGGGGAGGTATACGGACACGCACTATGTCGCCTCGTTCGTCGGGTTCGTCCCTGCGGACAAGCCGCGGCTCGTGATCGCGGTGGTGCTCGACGAGCCGCTCGGCGGCACCTACGGCGGTGGCTCGGTCGCCGCGCCGGTGTTCCGACGCATCGGCGAGATGGCGCTGCGGTACCTCGGTGTCACACCTCGCGGCAGTGTGCCCATGAAGCTCAGCGAGGTTTCGGATCGAGCGAAGGTCGGGGATCCGGCGTCGAGTACGTACCAGGTCCTCACGGAGGCGCGCGCGGCCGTGGCTCCGATCACGCCAGGCGTCGTGACGCCGTCGGCGCCGATGAAGAGCGGCGAGACGCGTGTCCCGGATCTGACCGGACAACCCGTGCGCGAGGCGATCCGCGCGGCGACCGCGGCGGGCTTGACCCCCGCGGCGTTCGGCACGGGCCGCCTGTCGAAGGTCGAGCCACCGGCGGGCACGGTGCTGCCCAAAGGTTCGGCGGTGAAGCTTTTCTTCGAGCCCTCGTCATGACGAACGAACGGACGAACGAAGAGCTCCTCCACCCGCGGGAGGTGAGCGACGGCGCGCCACCTTCGTGCAAGCAGGCGAAGCTCGGCCGGAGGCTCGGCGATCTCGTGAACGAGATCCCGGGCGCGAAGCTCGTTTCCGGGGATCCGACCGTCTTTCTCACGGGCGTGCACCACGACTCGCGGCGTGTTTGCCCGGGGGATCTCTTCGTCGCGCGGCCGGGCGCGCGCACGAGCGGCGAGCGCTTCGTGACCGACGCGATCGGGCGCGGCGCGAGCGCGGTGCTGACGGCGTCGGGGGTGAACGTCGAGACGAACGGCCTGCCGCGGATCGAGGTCGCGGACGTGCCGAGCGCGCTCGCGTACGCGTCGGCGGCCATCTACGGGCATCCGACGTTCGCGCTCGAGGTCGTGGGCGTCACCGGGACGAACGGCAAGACGACGACGACGCACCTCGTGCAGGCGTGCCTCGCGGCCGCGGGCCAGCGGCCCGGGATCGTGGGCACGCTCGGGTATCGGTTCGGCGATCTCGACCTGCCGTCCACGCACACGAGCCCCGAGGCCGACGAGCTCGCGCGGATCGCGGCGGCGATGCACCTGCGCAGCGCGACGCACCTCGTGATGGAAGTGTCGAGCATCGCGGTCGCGGCGCGCCGCGTCGAGGCCGTGCGCTTCCGTGTCGCGGCGTTCCTGAACCTCACGCAGGATCACCTCGACTACCACGGCACGATGGAGGCCTACGCCGAGGCGAAGGCGCGCCTCTTCGTCGACCTCGCCCCCGGCTCGGCGGCGATCAACGTCGACGATCCGTTTGGCCCCGCGCTCGTGCGGAGGCTCGCGCCGCGTGGCCTCGGGGGTCCGTCGTCGGCGACGATCGCGCGGTTCTCCACGCGGGTCGGCATCTCGACCGAGGAGGCCGACATCGCGCCCGTCTCGGTGGAGCACACGGCGTCGGGCATCTCGCTCGTGGCGCGGACGCCCGCGGGGCAACTCTCGATCCGATCGCCGCTCGTTGGCGCGCACAACGTGCAGAACCTGCTCGCGACCGTGGCGATCTGCTGGCTGCTGGAGATCGATCTCCACGCGGCGGCGCGCGCTCTCTCGGGGCCGATCCGGGTGCCGGGGCGGCTCGAGCGTTGTGACGATCCGGCGCGGGACGAGGTCATCGTGCTCGTCGACTACGCGCACACGCCGGACGCGCTCGATCGGGTTCTGCAGAGCGTGCGCGCCTTCGGACAAGGCCGCGTGCACTGCGTCTTTGGTTGCGGCGGGGATCGTGATCCGACGAAGCGCCCGCTCATGGGCGAGGCCGTGGCGCGCGGCGCGGACGTCGCGTTCGTCACGAACGACAACCCGCGCAGCGAGGAGCCGCGCGCCATCGCGGAGGCGATCCTGCCGGGGCTCGCGGGCGGCCGAGCGATCGTCCACATCGAGCTCGATCGCGCGAAGGCCATCGAGCGCGCGGTGCTCGAAGCGGCGCCGGGCGACGTCGTGCTCGTCGCGGGCAAGGGCCACGAGCCGTACCAGATCATCGGCGCGGTCACGCTGCCGTTCGACGATCGCATCGAGGCCGAGCGCGCGCTCCGCCTGCGCAGGGGAGAGGCCTGATGGGCACGCCGATCCCCACGAACCAGGCCTTTTTCCAGGCCATCGATCTCATCCAGATCGTCGAAGGAGAGCTCCTCTACAACCGGAGCCTCTTCCTGCTCGGATCGGTGCAAGGCGTCTCGACCGACACGCGCACGATCGCGCCCGGCGGGCTCTTCGTGGCCCTCAAAGGCGAGAGCTTCGACGGACACGACTACCTCGCGCAGGCCGCAGAAAAAGGCGCACGCGCGGCGCTCGTGGAGCAGCCCGTCGACGATGTCCCGGGCCTCACCCTGATGCGGGTTCGCTCGACGATCGATGCGCTCGGCGCGCTCGCGCGGGCCCACGTGGCGACGTGGCGCTCGCGCGGGAAGGGCGATCGGAAGATCGTCGCGATCACGGGTTCGGCGGGGAAAACCACCACCCGAACGGCGACCGCTGCGCTCCTCGATCGCCTCTTCCCGGACGCGGTGCACGCGACGCGGGGCAACTTGAACAACCAGGTCGGCGTGCCGATGGTGCTGCTCGGGCTCGAAGACCACAAGTACGCGGTCGTCGAGATGGGCATGAACCGGCCCGGCGAGATCACGTCCCTCGCGGCGATGGCCCAGCCGGATGTCGCGATCGTGACGCTCGTCGCGGCCGCGCACGTGGAGGGGTGTGGCTCGATCGAGGGCGTCGCGCGGGAGAAGGGGGCGCTCTTTCGATCGCTCTCGCCCAAGGGCATCGCCGTCGGCAACGGCGACGACGCGCGTGTCGTCGCAGAGATGGAAGGTACGCCCGCGGCGCGCTGTGTCCGTTACGGCACGGGCGACGGGGTCGATCTGCGGATCGTCGAGCGTCGACCGGACGGTTTTTCCTCGTCGCGCGTCACCCTCGCGCGCCCCGACGGCTCGTCCTTCTGGTTCCGGACCCCGCTCATCGGCGAGGCCGGCGCCTACGCATGCGCCGCGGCCGTGGCGGCTGCCGAGGCCCTCACGGGGGAGAACCTGACCTCGCAGATCGTCGAGGAAGCCTTCGCTCTCGCGGACGTGGGCGGGGGCGGCGGTCGGCTCGTCCCGCGGCAGCTCGCGCGGGACGTCGTCGTGATCGACGACAGCTACAACGCGAATCCCGCTTCCTCCTCTGCGTCGATCCGCACTGCGGCCGAGCTCGCGCGTGATGCGGGCCGCAGGCTCGTGCTCGTGCTCGGCGCGATGTACGAGCTCGGGCACGAGTCGGCGCGCGGGCATGACGACGTCGGGCGTGTCGCGGCGGAGAGCGGCGCGGCGCTCGTGATCGCGGTGAACGGCGACGCGCGACGGATCGCCGACCGTGCTTCGGAAGCAGGCATTCCTGCGCGGTTCTTCGAGACGAGCGTGGACGCGGCCCCTGCCGTCGCGCTCTCCGTTCAGCCTGGGGATCTGGTCCTCGTGAAGGGTTCGCGCGGCGTTGGGACCGAGCGAATCGTGCGTGCCCTCGCGGAGGTGCCCTCGTGATCTACGAGCTCTTCTACCCGCTCAAGTTTCACTACAGCTCGCTCTCCTGGCTGAACGTCCTCCGGTACATCCCGTTCCGGACCATCATGGCGACGATCACCGCCATGATCCTCACGTTCGTGCTGGCGCCGTGGTTCATCCGCGAGCTCCGGCGCAAGCAGATCGGGCAGGTCGTCCGCAAGGAGGGCCCCGAGACGCACAAGGTCAAGGCGGGCACGCCGACCATGGGCGGCGCCCTGATCCTGCTCTCGTTGCTCCTGCCGACGGCGCTCTGGGCCGACCTGCGCAACCCCTTCGTCCTCGCGACGACGGCGGTGACGGCGGGCTACGGCGTCATCGGCTACCTCGACGATTACCTCAAGATCAAGCGCAAGAATACGGGCGGTTTGCCCGGTCGGTACAAGCTGATCGGGCAGGTCCTCATCGGCGGCTCGGCCATCTCGTACACGTTTCTTTTCTCGTCCAAGCTTCCTGCCGACTGGGCCGAGATCAAGACGCGGCTCGCGCTGCCGTTCGCGGCCTTCTCGAAGCACTCGATCGATCTGCCGGTCTGGTTCTACGTCCCGTTCGCGGTCTTCGTCGTCGTGGCGTGGTCGAACGCCGTCAACCTCACCGACGGCCTCGACGGCCTCGCGATCGGCCCCGTGATGATCAACGCCGGTACGTACCTCATCTGGTCGTACGTCGCGGGCGCGACCATCGCGAACTTCTCGCTCGCGAACTACCTCGACATCCCGAAGATCGCCTCCGCCGGCGAGCTCAGCGTGTACTGCGGCTCGGTCATCGGCGCGGGCATCGGGTTCCTCTGGTACAACACCTACCCAGCCCAGGTCTTCATGGGCGACGTGGGATCGCTGGCCCTCGGCGGGGGCCTCGGCATGCTGGCGATCTTCACGAAGAACGAGCTCTTGAGCGTCCTGCTCGGCGGCGTCTTTTTCGTCGAGACGATCAGCGTCATCGCGCAGGTGACCTCGTTCAAGCTCACGGGCAAGCGCGTGTTCTTGATGGCGCCGATCCACCACCACTACGAGAAGAAGGGGTGGGCGGAGCCCAAGATCATCGTTCGCTTCTGGATCATCTCCATCCTCCTGGCGCTGGTCTCGCTGGCGTCGATGAAGCTCCGGTGAGGCCGATGGATCTTGCAGGTCAAAAGATCCTGACGATCGGGCTCGGCCGCAGCGGCGTGGCCGCGGCGCGGCTCTGCCTGGAGAAAGGCGCGCGCGTCACGGCGACCGACGCGGCCCCGCGCGAACGTTTGTCCAAGGAGGCGCTCACCCTCGAAGCCGCGGGCGTGACGCTCGCCACGGGCGGGCACCCGAACTCGCTCTTCGATGGGGTCGACCTCGTCGTGATCTCACCGGGCGTGCCCTCGTTCCCCGCGCTCGAAGCGTTCGAGAAGGCGGGCGGCGAGGTCATCGGCGAGCTGGAGCTCGCGGCGCGGTTCTTCGCGGGCACGCCCATCGCGCTGATCGGCGGGACGAACGGCAAGAGCACGACGACCGCTCTCGTGCACGCGATGCTCGAAGCGGCGGGGAAGAAGGTGTTCATCGGCGGCAACTTCGGCACGCCGCTCGCCGAGGTCGTGGGGCAATCGTTCGACGCGATCGTCCTTGAGATTTCGAGCTTTCAGGCCGAACGCGTGCCGACGCTTCACGCGCGCGCCCATGCGCTCCTGAACATCACCGACGATCACCTCGATCGGTACCCGAGCTTCGAGGCCTACGCCGACGCGAAGGGAAATCCCTTCGTCAACATGGGCCCCGCGGACACGGCCGTGATCCCGCACGGCGATGCGCTCTGCGCGAAGCAAGCCGCCCGCGGCGGCGCGCGTGTGGTCACGTTCAGCGCGACCGACGAGGCCGCCACCGTGCGCCCCGTCGGCGGATCGATCGTGCATCGCGACGCGTGGCACAGCTTCCCGCTCGACGCGCTCCAGATCGCCGGCAAGCACAACGTCGAGAACGCGTGCGCGGCGCTTGGCGTCGTCGCCGCGTTCGACGTGCCCTTCGACGACAGCGCGGATTCATGGCTTTCGCGCGCCGTCCGCACCTTCCGCGGCCTCGGCCATCGCACCGTGCTCGTCGGCGTGATCGACGGCGTCCGTTACTACGACGACTCGAAGGGCACGAACGTCGGCGCCTCGGTCGCCGCGTTGCGTGGCCTCACTGAAGACAAGGCCGTCCTCATCGCAGGCGGCAAGGACAAGCTCGGCGCGTACGAGCCGCTCGTCGACGCGCTTCGCCAGAAAGGGCGCGCCCTCGTGCTCATCGGCGAGGCGGCCGATCGCATCGAGGCTGCCGCCCGGGGCGCGATCGCGATCGCGCGTGCCTCGTCGATGGTCGAGGCGGTCTGCGTCGCGCGAAGGTTCGCCAAGCCCGGCGACGCCGTCCTGCTCAGCCCTGCCTGTTCGAGCTTCGACATGTTCCGCGACTACAAGGATCGCGGCGACCAATTTGCCCAGGCGGTCCAGTCCATGCTGGAGGTTCGGTCGTGAGCAGCAGCGCCGTCCTCTCGGGCAACCATGCGATCGGCGAGCGCCGCCATTCGAGCGCGCCCCCGCCGAAGAACCGCCTCCTTCCGCCGAGCGATCCGCCGCCCGCGCCGCCGAAGAACGAGTC
This sequence comes from Polyangium sorediatum, assembly GCF_029946465.1. Lineage (NCBI taxonomy): Bacteria > Pseudomonadati > Myxococcota > Polyangiales > Polyangiaceae > Polyangium > Polyangium sorediatum. The sequence continues at coordinate 18,799 of NZ_JARZHI010000022.1, read as the reverse complement.
GCGCGCGCCGCGCAAGGAGAGCGCCGGCCCCGGCAACGGCGTCACCGCGCTCCTGCGGTCGAGCAAGGCCGGCCCCGTCGACTCGGTGCTCGCGGCCGTGGTCATCGCGCTCGTCGGCTTCGGCGTCGTCATGGTCTACAGCGCGAGCGCGATCGAAGCGACCGTGAAGTACCACGACGCGCAGTTCTTCCTGAAGCGCCAGGGCGTCTACGCGCTCGTCGCGCTCTTCACGATGTGGCTCGTGAGCCGCTTCGACTACCGCAAGCTCAAGCCCTTCACGTACCCGGTTCTCGTCGCGGTCACGCTCATGCTGGGCCTGACGATCCTCGGCCTCGGCCACAAGGCCGGCAACGCCTACCGCTGGATCGCGATCGGCCCCGTGCACATCCAGCCAGCGGAGACCGCCAAGCTCGGCATCGTCCTCTGGCTCGCGTACTCGCTCTCGAAGAAGGCCGACACGATCAAGAGCTTCTCCGTGGGCTTCTTGCCGCACCTGATCGTCGTCGGTTTCCTCATCATGCTGCTCTTGAAGCAGCCCGACTTCGGCAGCGCCGTCGTGCTCTTGTTCCTCACGTTCACGCTGCTCTTCGTGGCGGGCGCGCGCCTGCCGTACATCGCAGCGTTCACGGCCCTGCTCGGCATGGGCGCCGCTGCGCTCGTGGCCTTCAGCGACTACCGCTATCGGCGTTACCTGGCGTTCATCGACATGGACAACCACCGCCAGGACCTCGCCTATCAGCCGTTCCAGTCCGTCATGAGCTTCGGCTCCGGCGGGTGGACCGGGCTCGGCCTCGGCAAGGGCCTGCAGGTGCTCTACCTGCCCGAGGCGCACACGGACTTCATCAGCGCGATCATCGGCGAGGAGCTCGGCTTCCTCGGCATCCTCGGCCTCGTCACCGCGTACCTCGTCATCGTCTCGCGCGGCGTGAAGATCGCGCTCGAAGCGCACGACGACTACGGCAGCTTCCTCGCGTTCGGCATCGCCACGCTCTTCGGTGTGCAGGCGCTCGTCAACCTCGCCGTCGCCATGGCCATCCTGCCGACGAAGGGCCTCACGCTGCCGTTCATGAGCTACGGCGGCTCGTCGCTGCTCGTGAATGCCGCCGGCGCGGGCGTCCTGCTCAGCGTCAGCCGTCCGCGGACGAACGAAGTTCCGAAAGACAAACCCGCGCCCGTGCGCACGAGCGAGGGCGCGCCGAGCGCGTCGGCCCTCATCGCGACGGAGGCCCAGGACGGGGCCGCGGCCGCGGAGGGAGCGAGCGCGTGACGACCCTTCTTCTCGCAGGTGGCGGCACGGGCGGCCACGTCTTCCCGATGCTCGCGGTGGGCGAAGCGGTTCGCGCTTCCGACCCTTCGGCGCGTGTCGTCTACGTCGGCACCGCGCGCGGCCTCGAAGCACGCGTCGTGCCCGAGCAAGGCGGCGAGCTCGAGCTCCTCGACATCCTGCCCCTGCGCGGCGGCGGTTTGTCCGGGTTCCTGAAGGGCGCGCAGCACGCCGCGGCCTCGATCCCCGCCGCGCGGGATCTCGTCCGTCGCCTCGGGCCTTCGGCCGTCCTCTCCGTGGGCGGGTACGCGGGCGGCCCCGTCTGCTTCGCGGCGCGCACGCTCGGTGTCGCCGTCACCGTGCTCGAACCGAACAGCGTGATGGGCCTGTCGAACCGCCTGCTCGCGCCGTTCGCCGTGCGCGCCTACACCACGTTCCCCGAGGTCGATCGGTTCTTCCGGCCGAGCATCGTGCGCCGCCTCGGCGTGCCCCTGCGCAAGGCCTTCGCGCCCGCGCCGTACGAGGTCCAGAAGGACCAACTTTCGATCCTCGTCCTCGGCGGCAGCCAGGGCGCCAAGGCCTTGAACGAGACCGTGCCGCGCGCGATTTCCCAGGTCGTGAACCAGGTCCCGGGCCTGCGCGTCGTCCACCAGACGGGCCGCGAGCGCGAGGCCGAGGCACGCGCGCTCTACGAGTCGCTCGGTTTGTCCGGTGCCGCCGAGGTCGTCCCGTTCATCGACGACATGGCCCGCGCGCTCGCCTCGGCCGACCTCGTGATCGCCCGCGCCGGCGCCTCCACGCTCGCCGAGCTCTGCGCCGTCGGCCGCCCCGCGATCCTCGTCCCGTATCCCTTCGCGGCCGACGATCATCAGCTCAAGAACGCGCGCTCGCTGGAGAAGCGCGGCGCGGCCGTCGCGCTGCCGCAGACCGACGCCACGGCCGATCGGGTCGCATCCGAGATCCGCGCGCTCGCGAGCTCGCCCGAGCGGCGCGCTTCCATGGCGCGCGCCGCGGCCGAGATCGGCGCGCCCGACGCGGCGAAGGCCGTGGCGGCAGATCTGCTCGAGCTCGCGCGTTTGCGGGAATCGAAACACCGGGAGAAGGCCCGGGGAAAGACGGCATGATGTTCCGCGGGCGCGTCCGGCACATTCACTTCGTGGGCATCGGCGGCGTCGGCATGAGCGGCCTCGCGGAGATCCTCCGCTCGCTCGAGTTCGACGTCTCGGGCTCCGACGTGAAGAGCGGCTCCACGACCCAGCGCCTCGCCTCGCTCGGCGTGCGCATCGACATCGGCCACCGCGCCGAGAACGTCCGCGGCGTCGACGTCGTCGTGTATTCGAGCGCGATCCGCGCGGACAACCCCGAGCTTGTCGAGGCCCGCGCCCTCGGCATCCCCGTCATCGGCCGCGCCGAGATGCTCGCCGAGCTGATGCGCGTGAAGTACGGCGTGGCCATCGCGGGTTCGCACGGAAAAACCACGACGACCTCGCTCGTCGCCACGGTCCTCCGGCACGCCGGCCTCGATCCGACGGTCGTCGTCGGCGGCAAGATGGCCGCGCTCGGCTCGAACGCGCGCCTCGGCGCCGGGGATCTGCTCGTCGCCGAGGCCGACGAGAGCGACGGCTCGTTCCTGCGCCTGACGCCCACCATCGCCGTGGTCACGAACATCGACCCCGAGCACCTCGATCACTACGGCACGCACGAGAAGATCAAGGACGCGTTCATCGAGTTCGCCGCGCGCGTGCCCTTCTACGGCCTCGCCGTGCTCTGCCTCGATCACCCCCACGTGCAGGACATCCTGCCGCGCATCCCGCGCCGCCACGTCACCTACGGCGTCTCGCCGCACGCGGACTACTGCGCGCGTGGCATCCAGTTCCGCGGCCTGGAGACGAGCTTCAACGCGTATCGCCGGGGCCAGCCGCTCGGCGGCTTCACCGTGAAGATGCCCGGCGCGCACAACGTGCTCAACTGCCTCGCGACGATCGCCGTCGCCGACGAGCTCGAAGTCCCGCTCGACGTCACGAAGCAAGCCCTCGCCACGTTCGGCGGCGTCGCGCGTCGCTTCACGGTCGTCGGCGTGCACCAGGGCGTCACGCTCGTCGACGACTACGGCCATCACCCGGCCGAGATCCGCGCCACGATCGAGGCCGCGCGCCGCGCGTATCCCGACGACGCGCACCGCATCGTCGTCGCGTTCCAGCCGCACCGCTACACGCGCACGAAGGATCTCTTCGATGACTTCACGCGCGCCTTCAACCTCGCGGACGTCCTCTTCGTCACGGACATCTACCCCGCGGGCGAGGCGCCGATGCCCGGCGTGAACGCCGAGCGGCTCGTGCAGTCGATCCGCGAGCACGGCCATCACGACGCCACGTACGTGCCGAACAAGGCCGATTTGCCTGAGGTCCTCGCGAAGGTCACGCGCCCCGGCGACGTGGTCATCGCCCTCGGCGCGGGCGACATCAACAACATGCTGAAGGGCCTGCGTGCGCGCCTCGACGGCGTCACCGAGCCTCCGCCCGCGAGCCGGGAGGGCGGTCCATGAGCGACACGCTGCCCCCGAACCGCCGGCTGAAGAAGCCCTCGACGCCGCCGATCGTTGCTGCTCCAAAAGACCCGGAGCCGCAGCACGACTCGCCGCCGCCGCCCGGGGCCACGACGAGCACGATCCGCCCGCCGAAGCCCAAGGCCAAGCCGCGCCTTTCGCTCCCGCGGCCGAAGCTCCCGCGCGCGCTCTCGCTCTTCCTCGGCGTGATGGTGGTCCTCTCGGCCTCGGTCGCGGTCGCCTGGGGCGCGCGCCGGTACATCATGACGAGCCCGCGCTTCGCGATCCGCACGGTGCTCGTCGATGGAAACCGCCGCTTGCCGGCCGAGCAGGTCGCCGGCGCGGGCGGCGTCACCGTGGGCCACAACATCTTCGCGCTCGACCTGGAGACGGCGGGCGCCGCCATCACCACCGAGCCCTGGGTCGAGAGGGCCCAGGTGACGCGCACGCTCCCGTCCACCGTGCGCATCACGGTCGTCGAGCGCGAGGCCTGGGCCGTGGCCACGATCGGCGGCGAGCTCTACCTCGTCACGCGCGACGGCGACCCGTTCAAGCGCGTCGCCGACGGCGACCCGATCGATCTGCCCGTCGTGACCGGCATCACGCCCGAAAAGGTCGCGGCGGACCGTCCCGGCGTCGTCAACGCGCTGCGCCGCGCGCTCGACGTGGTCGAGGACATGGATCGGGCGGGCATCAGCAAGCGCTACCCGATCCAGGAGGTCCACCTGGAGCGCGACGGCACGATCGTCATGACGATCGGCAAGGACGCCATCTCGCTTTACCTGGGCCAGACGCGGTTTCGCGAGAAGATCGAGCAGGCCGCGCGCGTTCTGATGGAGCTCGCCAAGCGCAAGGCGAATCCCTCGGTGATCTTCCTGGACAACGAAGCGCACCCCGAGCGGGTCGTCGTGAGGATGCGATGAACTGCCGCGTCTCGTGCTCGTTGTCGTTCTCGAAATTTGGCCAGCCTCCGCTCGCCATGTCAGCGTCGCCCTGCTTCGCGAGGCGCACGGCCTCCGTATCGGGTGGATGCGAATGAAGAGCAGGATGGAGCAGAGCGAGATTGTCGTTGGTCTCGACATCGGGACGACGAAGGTGTCTGCCGTCGTCGGCGAGGTCGACGCCGATGGGATCACCATCCTCGGCGTGGGCAACGTCCCGTGCCGCGGGCTGCGAAAAGGCATCGTGGCGAACATCGACTGGACGGTCCGGTCGATCGCGGAGGCCATCGAGGCCGCGCAGACGATGGCCGGCGTCGAGATTCGCACGGTGTATGCAGGCGTCGCCGGCAACCACATCCGCGGCCAGTCCTCGGACGGCGTGGTCGCGGTGGGCGGCGGCGAGGTGACGGACGTCGACGTGACGCGTGTCCTCGAAGGCGCGCGCGCCATTCCGATCGACGCCGATCGGCAGATCCTGCATGCCTTGCCGCGCGAGTTCACCGTCGACAACCAGGACGGTATTCGTGATCCCGTGGGAATGAGCGGCGTTCGCCTCGGCGTGAAGGTGAACCTCATCACGGCCGCGACGTCCTGCGTGCAAAACGTGGTCCGTTGCGCGGAGCGCTGCGGATTGACCGTGGCGGACGTGGTCCTCGAGCCGCTCGCGAGCGCCGAAGCCGTTCTCTCCGAGGACGAAAAAGAGATCGGCGTCGCCGTGATCGATATCGGCGGCGGTACGACGGATTTGCTGATTTACGTGGACGGCGGAATCGCGCATGCGAGCGTCATTCCGGCGGGCGGAAACAACGTGACAGCGGATCTCGCGGCGGGCCTGCGCACGCCGATGGCCGAGGCGGAGCGGCTGAAGCGCAATTTCGGCTGCGCGCTCGGACGGATGGTCGCGGACGACGAGGAGGTCGAGGTGCCGGGCGTCGGCGGGCATCCGCCGCGCAAGGTGCCCCGCCGGGTGCTTTCGGACATCATCGAGCCGCGGATCGAGGAGATCTTCGCGGTGATCCGCAAGCGCATCGAGGACGCGGGCCTGCTCGATCAGCTCGCGGCGGGCGCGGTTCTGACGGGCGGCGCGGTGCTCATGGAAGGCATGAGCGAATTCGCCGAGGAGATCCTGGGTATGCCGGTTCGTCTCGGCGTACCGGTCGGGATGCGTGGAATCACGCAGCTCGTGGCGGGCCCGCAATATGCAACGGGCGTGGGGTTGCTCCACTACGGAGCGAACCAGCTTCGCGAGGCGCGCGAGCCGCGCGTCGTCGTGGAGTCGCAGCCGCCGCCGCGCCAGACTGCGCCGCGCGTGACGGCGCCTTCGAGGCCGGATCGACGAGACCTCTCCGAGGATCCGGTCGTCGAAAAACGGCAAGGCGGTCGGTTCTGGAATTGGTTGCGCGCAGCTTTCTGAGCTGACGCACGAGGGTAAATTTCGTAAAACGAAGTCGAGATAGCGAAGCGTGAGTGATTGATAGGCGGTTTCATGGGGGAGAGGCACCCCATGGAGTCGCCCTGGGAGCAGGCGAGGCTCCCTTGGCCCCGAGCGGCCGGAAAGAAATCCCGGGAGGCGTTTCATGAGTTTCTCCATCGAGTTTGCCGATGAGCACGCGGGCTACGACGCCCGGATCAAGGTGATCGGCTGTGGCGGGTCGGGCGGCAATGCCGTCAACACGATGATCAACTTCGGCCTCGAAGGGGTCGAGTTCCAGGTCGTGAACACCGACGCCCAGGCGCTGTCGGCGAGCATCGCGCCGATCAAGGTGCACATCGGCTCGAACGTCACCCGTGGCCTCGGCGCGGGCGCCGATCCCGAGAAGGGCCGCAAAGCGGCGCTCGAGGACGTGCAACGCCTGAAGGAGCTGATCCAGGGCGCCGACATGGTCTTCGTGACCGCCGGCATGGGCGGCGGCACGGGCACGGGCGCGGCGCCGGTGATCGCGCAGCTCGCTCGCGAGGAAGGTTGCCTCACCGTCGGCGTCGTGACGAAGCCCTTCTTCTTCGAGGGCAAGCAGCGGGCGCGTCGCGCCGAGCTCGGCCTCGCCATGCTCGCCGAGCACGTCGACACGCTCATCACGATCCCGAACCAGAAGCTCCTGACGCTCGGCGATGAGGAGCTCTCGTTCGTGGACGCCTTCCGCAAGGCCGACGAGGTGCTCTACCAGGCGATCAAGGGCATCAGCGACCTCATCACGCAGAACGGCATCGTCAACGTCGACTTCGCCGACGTGAAGACGGTCATGAGCAACATGGGCCGCGCGCTCATGGGCACGGGCTGCGCCAAGGGCCAGGGCCGCGCGCGCCTCGCCGCCGAGATGGCCATCACCTCGCCGCTGCTCGACGACATCTCGGTCGAGGGCGCGATGGGCGTGCTCATCAACGTCGTCGGCGGTCCCGACATGCGCATGCGCGAGATCGAGGAAGCCGCGACGCTCGTGCAGGAGCAGGCGCACGAGGACGCGAACATCATCTTCGGCGCGACCATCGACGAGACGATGGGCGACATGATCAAGGTCACCGTCATCGCGACGGGCTTCGACATGAACGTCTCCGACGCCGCGCAAGCAGCTTCGGGCGCGATGATGCCGGGGGCGCGGACGCCGCAGGCGATGCCGATCTCGACAGCGCCGTCGCTCTCGAGCGCGCTCTCGGGCGCCCTCACGGGCGGGGGCTCGCGCTCGAACCCGCCGCCGCTCTCGGCGCCGCAGCGCAGCATGCCGCAGCCGCAGCGCGAGGAGCCGGCCTACACGGTGCGCGGCGGTCGTGGCGCGCCTGCCCAGCAGCCGGCCCCGGCCTCACTCGCGTCGGGCGCCTCGGGGACGCCCTCGCGTGAGCGCGCGACGTTCGTTCCGCCGCTCGACGCAGACTGGGATACGCCGGCGTTCCAGCGCCGGGGTCAGTAAATCCGGATAGGGGGGGCTGGCCAAGCCGGGTGCGCTGGCTTGGTTGACAGCCCCTAGGGGCGACTTATCGTCTCACGGCCTTGCGGCCTGTGCGGCCGCCGCCCCGGTCGCCGCGATCATGAGCCAAAAACGGGATTATTACGAGGTTCTCGGGCTGTCGAAGGAAGCTTCGACCGACGAGCTCCGCAAAGCGTACAGGGCCGCTGCCCTCAAGAACCACCCCGACCGGAACCCGGGCGACAAGGAGGCCGAGGCGCGCTTCAAGGAAGCCACCGAGGCCTATCAGGTCTTGTCCGACGACCAGAAGCGCGCGCGGTACGACCGCTACGGTCACGCCGGTGTCGAGGGCATGCCCGACATGGGCGGCCAGGACATCTTCACGCACTTCCAGGACATCTTCTCGGAGCTGTTCGGCGGGTTCGGCGGCGGTGGGTTCGCCGGCGGCGGGCAACGTCGTTCGCGCGGCCCGGCGCGCGGGCAAGACCTCCGCGTCGAGCAACGCCTCACGCTGCGCGAGGCGATGACGGGCACGAAGCGCGAGGTCGTGCTGCGGACGCCCGTCGCCTGCGAGGAGTGTCAGGGCAGCGGCGCCAAGCCCGGCACGAAGCGCAAGACGTGCGGCGTGTGTGAAGGCGCCGGGCAGGTGTCGACGGCGCGCGGGTTCGTCATGTTCACGCAGACGTGCCCCGAGTGCCGCGGCGAAGGCACGGTCGTGAAGACGCCGTGTCCTTCGTGCAACGGCGCCGGCGCGGTCGAGAAGTCGCGCAAGGTCGTCGTGAACTTCCCGGCCGGTATCGACGCCGGCCAGCGCCTCCGCGTGCCCGGACAAGGCATGCCCGGCGCGCTCGGCGGTCCGCCCGGCGACCTCTACGTCGACGTCGACCTCCAGCAAGACGAGCGCTTCGAGCGCGACGGCGCCGACCTCGTCACGCGCGCGCTCGTGTCGTTCGCCAGTGCGACGCTCGGCGGCACGTCCGAGATCGAGCTGCCCGACGAGAGCAAAGTCAGCATCGACATCCCCGCCGGCACGCAGCCCGGCGAGGTGATCACCGTGCGCGGCAAGGGCATGCCGCGCGTCGACGGCCGCGGCCGCGGCTCGCTCCAGGTCGTCGTGCAGGTGCAGGTGCCGAAGCAGATTTCGGCCCGCGCGCAGGAGCTCTTGAAGGAGCTTCAAGCCGAGCTCGGCCACGAGAACGAGACCGCCTCCGCGTAGACCTACGCGTCCGACAGCCCGAGCCAAGCCCCGAGACAAGCCAGCGCGAACGCGAGCGGCGCGCACGCGAGCGCGATCACCACCGCCACCGGCGCCGCGAGCCCGAGCAGCACGATCGTCCCGACGATCGCCAGGAGCGCGCTGATCGCCGGTTCGAGCACGCTCCGCGCCGCCGACGCGCGCGCCACGATCCACCCCGCGAACAGGAACGAGAGCAGCGCCGCGCTCGCCAGGAGGAGGAGCGGCGCGACGGCGTTCGACGCGTCGCGATCGATCGACGCGAACTCGAAGCCGAGCCTTCGCCCGAGCAGCACCGCGCCCACGAGCATCGCCGTGATCATGCCCGTCGTCACGAGCATGCCGAGGCCGATCCAGAAAAACGAGAGGGGCCGCTCCGAGCGCCGGAGCGCCTCGCGCATCGCCCGGAGCGACGGCGGCGCGAGCGGCAAGAGGCGCGGCTTCTTCGGCTCGTGCTCGCGCTCGCGTGGCTCGACCTTCCCCGCCTCCGCGCTCCGCTGGAGCACGTCGCGGACGCCGATCCAGGCGAGGACGCCGGCGACCACGAGGATCGGGATCGTCGCGAGCAACGACGCCGGCCCCCGGGCAAACGCGACGTGGTGCGCGATCGCGTTGCCGGCCGTGGCGAGGGCCCAGGCCGCGTTGAACCAGCCGCCGCCCATGCGGCCCTGGCCATCCCGGCCGAGCGCGAAGCCCCACCACGTCGCGAGGCACGTCGCCGCGAGCGTCGTCAGCGCCGTGCGTGCCGGCGCGATGAGCGAGAACGGAAGGCCGATCAGGAACAACGCGCTCTTCAGCGTCATGAACCCGAGCGCCGCGGCCGCCGCGTACGAGATCGCGTCGATCGGCCGATGTTGCCCCACGCGCAGGCGGAACGCGGGCGTCGCGGCCGCGACCTTGAGCGCCTCTTCGAGCGGCGCGGCCACGAGGTAAGCGTACACGAGCGCCGCGAGATCGATCCCCACGCCGAGCTTGCGCGGCCCGAGCACGCCCGTGAGCGCGCGCTCGCAGAGCTCCGCCGGGACGCACGCGAGCATGCCGAGCGCGAACGTCGCCACGACCGAGCGCGGGCTCGAGGGGCGGAGCGTGTCGCGCGAGGCGAACCCCACGTACAGCGCGACGGGCGCTGCGAGCGCGAGCAGGCCGAGGAGGATCTGGAGGGCGAGCAACGTTCTAGAAGTGGAGCCCCAGCACGGCGGAGCCGGTGACCGCGGCACCGTAGCTCGACCCCTCGACCTTGAGCACTTCCGCGCGTGCTCGTTCGAGGGTCGTGAGGTTCGGATCGCCCTGGATCTCCGTGACCTTCGAGGGATCGAGCCCCGGGCGCGTGAGGCCGAGGACCTCGGCGCTCGCGCTCACGCCGAGCGTGAACATGGGCGTGATGTAGTAGTCGAGCCCGGCCTGGCCGCGCACGTAAAACCCGTGGACCTGCGTGTTCTCCAGGGCCGTCGCCGCCGCGCCGCTCTGGAGCGCGCTCTTGAAGCTGCCGAGCGCCGTGTAGCCGCCGCCGAGTTCGAAGTGCGGCTCCAGGTTGCCGAGCGGCAGGTGCAGGCCGATCTCGCCGCCGACGCTGAAGAGGTCCCACGTGTTGAAGAAGCCCACGCGGCCGCGCGCGCCGATCGTGATGAACACGAGCCGCAGGCCGAGCCCCGCGCCGATCACCGGGCCGTTCGCCTGCGTTTCGATGAACCCCGCGCTGAAGCTCTGCTCGTCGATGTTGAAGGTCCGGAGACCCACGTGCTGGAAGCCGCCTTCGGCCTCCAGGTACACCCACTCGAGGCCGCGGCCCGAGTCGCCCTTCTTCGCGTCGTCGAGGTCTTGCGACGTCTCCGAGGCGGCCGGCGCCTGGCTCGCCGAGGGCGCCATCGGGGGCGGCGGCGAGAGCCCTCCGGCCGACATGTCCTGTGCGTCTGCGGTCCGTACGTAGGCCAAGGATACGAGCAAGACCGCGGAGGCGAGCGTGATCCCGGCAAGCCGGGTCGTGCGTTTCGTCGTCACGTTTCTTCGTCTCCCTTCGGTTCGTCGGGATCGTCCTCCCTGCGCGTCCCCTCGCCCTCCAGCATGCTCGTGTCGACCGGTGGGCCGGGGACACGGTAGGCACCCGTGAGCCAGCGCTCCAGGTCGAGCACCTTGCACCGGGCCGAGCAGAAGGGCCGCGCGGGGTTTTCGGGCCCGAGCACGGCCTCGCGGCCGCACTGCGGGCAAGTCGGTCGGGAGGATGCTCCCATGATGGCGCTAACGTAGCAGCCTCCCGGGCGACCATGTAGCCTCGGGGGCATCATGCGCTCGTGGAACCGAGCCGCGGCATTCGTGCTCACCGCGGCGCTGCCTTTCGGATGTGCGGGTCGTGCAGACCTCGAGACCACCCTCGAAGGCGGAGACGATGTTTCCGTCCCGCCGATCGACACGGGTCCGCCCCCCGCGGCGGCGCGCGCAGACAAGCTCGATCTGCTGCTCGTCGTGGACAACTCCCGGAACCTCGACGCCGCGCAAGGCCTGCTCGTCGAGACGTTGCCTTACCTGCTCGACAGGCTCACGCGCCCCGCGTGCGTGAACGGCTTCGGCACCATCGTCTCCGAGACGGCGAGCCCCGAGGCGCCTTGTCCCGTTGGTGTGCGGGACTTCGCGCCTGTCAGGGACATCCACATCGGCGTGATCTCCACGAGCATCGGCGGCCACGGCGCGGACATCTGCAGCCCGGCGAGCAGCACGTTCGACCCGAGCGCCAACGATCGCGCGCGGCTGCTCACCCGCGCGGCGAGCGGCGGCGCCGTGCCCACCTGGGAGAACAAGGGCTTCCTCGCGTGGGATCCGGGCCAGGCGTCGAACCCCCCGGGCGACGCGGATCTCGGCGCGCTCGGCGCGAAGCTCGCCGAGATCGTGGGCGGCGTCCGCACGAAGGGCTGCGGCTTCGAGGCGCAGCTCGAGAGCATCTACCGCTTCCTCGTCGACCCCGAGCCGTACCTCGACATCTCGCTCGTCGACAACAAGGCCGTTCCGAGCGGCATCGACGACGTCCTCCTCCAGCAACGCGCGGACTTCCTCCGCCCCGACTCGCTCGTCGCCGTCCTGCTCCTCACGGACGAGGACGACTGCTCGACGCGCGACGGCGGCCAGTACTTCGCCGTCAACCAGGGCACCGACCTCAACGGCAAGCCGTTCCGCATGCCACGCGGCCGCAGCGTGTGCGCCGCGACGCCGGACGATCCCTGCTGCGTCTCGTGCGCGCAGCCCACGCCGCCCGGTTGCCTCGACACGGAGCTCGATCCCGCATGCAGCGCGCCTTTCACGGCGATCGAGGATCCTCTCAACCTCCGCTGCTTCGAACAGAAGCGTCGCTTCGGCATCGACTTCCTCTACCCGACCTCGCGGTACGTCGAAGGCTTCGCGCGCGACGTCGTCTCCAACCGCGCCGGCGAGCTCGTGAAGAACCCGCTCTTCGTCGGCGACCGCCCGCGGGAGCTCGTCTTCTTCGCCGGCATCCTCGGCGTGCCTTGGCAGGACGTCGCGGTGGATCCCAAGGCGCTCGCGACGGGCCTCTTGCCGGCGACGGAGCTCGACTGGTCGCTCCTCCTCGGCGATCCCGAGACCGGCGAGCCGCCCGCCGATCCGCTGATGCGCGCCTCGATCGAGCCGCGCGAAGGCATCCACCCGCGCACGGGCATCCCGCTCGCGCCGCCCTCGGCGAGCGCGCTCGAAAACCCCATCAACGGCCACGAGCGCACGACCACCGCCCGCGACGACCTCCAGTACGCGTGTATCTTCCCGCTGCGCGTGCCCAAGGAGTGCACGGGCCAGGCCGACTGCGAGTGCGCGGGCACGGACGTCACGACGAACCCCGTCTGCCAGGCCCCCGACGGGAGCTACGGCGCGACGCAACGCTTCGCCCGCGCCGTGCCCGCCACGCGCCCGCTCGCCGTCATGAAGGAGCTCGGCACGCAGGCCGTCGTCGCCTCGATCTGCGCCGAGAAGGTGAGCTCGCCCGTGCAGCCGACCTTCGCGTACAAGCCCGCCGTCGACGCGTTGCTCCGCACGATCCGCCGCCGACTCGAACCCGCCGACTGAACCTCACTCCACCCGCACCGCCGCGTAGAGCGCCTCGCCGTCGCGGCGCAACCGCACGAGCAGCGTCCCCGGCCGTTTCGCCTTGTCCACCAGGCGCAGGAAGTCCGCGCCGTCCTCGATCGGCTGGCCGTTGACCTCCACCACGACGTCGCCCACTTCGAGCTCGCCCGCGGCCGCGCCGCGCGGATCGAGCCCGTCGATGCGCGCCCCGCCGCCGAGCGCGTCGCTCACCGACACGCCGAGGGTCTTGCGCGGGCCGACGTCCTCCGGCTTCTGCGCCGGTTTTTCCTCGGCCTCCGGTCTCGCCAGCACCACGCGCTTGACCTGCTCGTCCTTGCCGTGCCGGATCAAGAGCCGCATCGACTCGCCGGGCTTGCGGTGCCCGAGCAGCCGCGCGAGCTCCGCCGCCTGATCGATCGGCTCGTCGTCCGCCGACAGGATCACGTCGCCCGGCTCGATGCCCACCTTCGACGCCGGCCCGCCCGCCTCGACGTCCGTCACGAGCGCGCCCGTCGGCCCCGGCAGCGCGAGCGCGCGCGCGAGGTCGTGCGAGATCGCCTGGAACGCGACCCCGAGCACGCCGCGCGAGACGTGCCCCGCGTCGCGCAGCTCCGGGATCACGGCGCGCACGTCGTCGATCGGGATCGCGAAGCCGATGCCCTGCCCGCGCGCGTGGATGACCGTGCTCACGCCGACGACGCGGCCGCGCCCGTCGAAGACCGGGCCGCCGCTCGAACCGGGGTTGATGCTCGCGTCGGTCTGGATGAGGTGATCGAAGGGCCCGAGCCCGAGCACGCGCTCCTTCGCGCTCACGATGCCCAAGGTCACCGTGTGCCGCAGGCCGAACGGGCTCCCGATGGCCACGAGGTAGTCGCCCACGCGGAGCGCCTCGCTCGTCCCGAACTGCGCGACCGCGAGGCCCGCCGCGCCGCGCAGCGCGAGCAGCGCCACGTCGAGCTTCTCGTCCTCGCCGAGCACCGACGCTTCGAGCTCGCGTCCGTCGGAGAGCTGCACACGCACGCGCTCGGCGCCGTGCACCACGTGGGCGTTCGTCACGACGAGCCCATCGGGGCTCACGATGAAGCCCGATCCCACCGCCCGCTCGATCGAGCGTGACGTCCCGCCCGCGCGCACGCGCTGCGGGTCCCCACGCTCCTCGGCCCCGCGTGTGGCCGCGATGCTCACCACCGTCGGTCGCACGTGCTCGACGAGGGTCGAGATGTCGAGCGCGACCCCCGCCTCTCCCGGCGGGGCCGGGGGCAACGCCGCCGCCGCCGTGGGCGTGAAGGCGCGGTCGTTCGTGGTCGCATCGGCGCGGTTGCTGCAAGCCGGGACCCCGTGGGTCAGGGCCAGGCCCAGCGTGAAGGCCAGCGCGGAGGACGTCATGGACGGCACGTAGAGCCGTCCCCTTGGGTCGCAAGCGACGTGGCAGCGGGTCTCTAGCCCCGCGTGAGCTCGACGCGTAGGAACTCGACGGTGATCTCGACGTGACGCCCGCTCGTCTGCGTGAACGAGGCCACGCCGCGCTTGCCTTCCCAGCGATGCGCCAAGCCAAACGCACCAGCGCCGCTCGGATCCTCCGGTGCGTCCGTGTCGCTGAGCTCGACCGAGAGCCGGAGGATCTGCTTGCCCGCGGTGACCGAGCCGCCTTGCAGCGCGAAGGTCCCGCCGCGGAGGAGGGCCATGGTGTTCTTGGCGGCCTTGAGCAGGTGCGCGGGCGGGTTCGGCGCGAGGGGCTCGACGCCGGTGATCTTGCCCTCCTCGCTGATGATCATGGCCACCTCGATCGACCCGCCGCCGCCGACCGGCAGCTTCCCCCACGTCGCGTCCGAGCCGCTGGCCATCGGCAGGGCGCGCGTGAACGCCCGCCCCAGGTCGCGGACCGAGGACGCCCCCTCTGCGCCGAACGAGCCCCCGCCTCCCGGAGACGATCCCCCCGGGGGATTTTGGTCCCCGGAGCTGGGGGATGTGTCTTTGGATACGGGGGGCGTCGTTTTGGTGCGGGGGGGTGTATTTTTGGATACGGGGGATCGTTCGCCGGAGCTGGGGGATCGTTCGCCGGAGCTGGGGGATCGTTCCTCGGAGGGGGGGACTGGCTCGTGGGAGGGGGGGACTGGCTCGTCCGGATCCTTTTTCGGCTCCTTGGGCTCCTTGGGCTCCTTAGGCTTGGGCGGATCGGCCTTCGGCTTGGGCGGGTCGACCTTGGGCGGAGGCGGCGGCGGCTCTGCGGGCTCGTTCGGGGCGGCCGCGGGCGGCTCGTTCGGGGCGGCGGGGGCAGGGGCGGGCGCCGGCGGTTCGGCGGGCGCGCTTCCGATCTCGCTGCCCGTCACGTCCACCTCGTGCAGCTCACCGCCGATCGGCGCGGCCGTCGTCCCGGCCCACGTATCCGCCGGGGGAGCGAGCTCCTCGGGCGCGTGCTCCTTCCGCAGCCCGGCGGCGGCGATCAGCGACGCGTGCGCCAGGATCGACACGATGACCGCTCCCTGCATCACCCACGTCGTGCTGGATCCGTCGCGTGCCATCCCGGTTGTCCTCGCGCCTTCGCGCTCGTAGTGTCCGTCAGGCAGGACAACGCCCGCGCGCCCACGTTCCCAGTCCCCTTCAGGTTACATGAGGCTCCTCGCCATCTCCACCTCCACGCCTCGCGGCAGCGCGGCCGTCTTCGACGGAGGCAAGCTCCTCGGCGCGTCCGTCTACACGGATCTCGCAGGCCACGCCGAGCGCGTCTTCCTCGCCGCCGCCGAGGCCCTCGCCGCGGCCGGCGTCTCCGCGGCGTCGATCGAGGCCTTCGCCTGCGACATCGGGCCCGGCTCATTCACGGGCGTCCGGGTCGGCGTCGCTGCGGCGAAGGGCATGGCCATCGGCCAGGGCGCGCCGCTCGCCGGCGTCGGCTCGCTCGAAGCCATGGCCGCCGACGCCTTCGCGAGCGGACGCGCTGGGCCCCACGACATCGTCGTCGCCGCCCTCGACGCGAAGAAGCAGGAGCTCTTCCTCGCCGCGTTCGACGCGAGCGGCGCCGTCTGCTGGGCCCCGCGCCACGTGCCCCGCGTCGACGTGGCCGCGCTCGTGCTCGCCGGCCCGGGTTCTTCCCTTCCGCCGGGCGGGCTCCTCCGTGTCGTCGGTGAGGTCGCGGCCGAGGATCCGGCGCTAGAGGCCTTCGTCCTCCGATCCCCCGGGACCGACCTGCCCGACGCTGCGGCCGTGGGGCGCGTCGCGCTCGCGCGGCTCGGTGCCGGCGGCGACTTCGACGCCGAGCACGTCGAGCCGCTTTACGTTCGTCCGCCCGACGCGAAGCCGATGGCATCGGGCGGGCCCAGCTAGGTAGACTCGCGACCGGATGGACCTACTCGACGACGATCCCGAGGCCGCCGAGGCGGCGCGTGTGCTCATCGCGCGCTTCGGCAAGAGCTTCCAGCCCGGCGAGGTGATCTACCGGGAGGGCGAGCCCGGCACGGAGGCGTATCTGCTCGAGGAGGGCCGCGTGCGCCTCATCAAGAAGGTGCGCGGCGCCGAGCGCAGCTTGATGGTGCTCAAGCCTGGCGACCTCTTCGGCGAGTCGGCCCTCTTGCCCGGCGCCGAGCGCTCCTCCACCGCGGTCGCGCTCTCGTCCGGCCTCGCGCTCGCGATCGACCAGGCGACGCTGCAGAACTTGCTCGAGCACAACGCGGGCATCGCCTCGCGCATGGTCAAGCAGCTCGTGCGACGGCTGCGGGACGCCGAGGATCAGATCGAGCTCATCATGCTGACGGACGTGCAGTCGAAGATCGTGAGCGCGCTCCTCAAGCTCGCGCAGCAGACGCGCGAGTCGGGGGGCAACAACGCGGTCTTCTCGGTCTCGCCGATGGAGCTCGCGACGCGCGTGGGCCTCGACGTCGACACCGTCAAGCGCAGCGTGCAGAAGCTCCGGGAGGGCCAGTACATCCGCGTCGCCGACGAGCGGCTCGAGGTCCCGGACATCGAGGGCCTGCGAAAGCTCTACGGCCTGCTCGGTCAGAAGGACGAAGTCGCGAGCGAGGCGTGACCTGATCTCGGCCTTCTCCGGGCCGAATGTTTCGCCTCAAAGCAACGCGAAATCTCCCCGCATAACACGCCTTGTGTTCCTCACGCCACCCTTTCCAGGGATGCGTGTGTTTCTTTGTCTCGGTGCGTGGGGGAGGGCGTCTTTTGCGGGTTGACGCTTCTTCCAGCCTGGGTTACCCAAGTTTTCCCGGGCGCCTGGCCCGGATTTGGGCCTCGGGCGAGCCCGGGGGCGGATCGGGAGAACCCTTCTCCGACGGAACAAGGGGATCCCGAACAGTTAAGGACGCATGATCCAGGGGCAAACGGGCAAGAAAACGGGCGTCTGGTCGCGCAAGGTGCGCGGCCCTGCGGCGCTCGCTTGCTCGGTCTTGTTCCCTGTGTTGCTCACGTTCGCCCCAGCGTGCAGCGGCGCGCAGGAGCGCGCGGACGGCGTCGACGCGAAGGCGCGCGCCGAGTACGACCTCGGGCGGGAGGCGTTCGAGGGGGGGCGGCTGCGCGAGGCGCTCGGCCATGCGCAGGCCTCGCTCCGGATCGACGAGACGAACCCCGACGCGCACTACCTTTCCACCGTCATTCTTTTGGCATTCTGCGCGTCGGACGAGACCTCGACGGACTGCCGTTTCGAGGAGGCGGAGCGCCACGCGCGCGCCGCGCTCGAGTCTGCGCCCGAGATGCGCGACGCGAAGAACGCGCTCGGCGTCATTCTCGTGCATCGGAAAAAGTACGACGAAGCTGTGTCCGTCCTCAAGCCGCTGGCCGAGGACATTCTTTATGCTTCCCCCGAGCAGGCGTGGGGAAATCTTGGCTGGGCATATCTTTCGCGTGGGAGCCTCGACGAGGCGATCGACGCACTTCGGCGGTCTCTCGCGGCGCAGCCGCTGTTTTGTGTAGGGAACTACCGGCTCGGGCTGGCCTACGAGAAAAAAGGCGAGCTTGCGCTTGCGCGAGAGGCCTTTACGAAAGCGCTCGAGACGGATAAACCTCAGTGTCGGAATCTCCAAGAGGGGTTCGCCGCCCGCGCTCGCGTGGCGGGAAAGCTCGGGCAGCAGGATCTCGCCCGGGAAGATCTCGAACGATGCCGCGATGTGGCCCCGGCGACAGTGGCCGGCAAGCGTTGCGCTGCAGAACTCGGATCGCTGCAATGAGTCTTTGCGCGGCTTGTTTGAAACGTGCAAAAGGGAGTCAATCGAATCGATTGAATGAACGGGTGAAGTAGGGATGGAGTCGATCGGCCGCTACCTGAGACATGCCCGTGAGACGAGGGCAATGAGCGTGGAGGAAGTCTCCCGCGCCACCCGCATTCCCGTCCCCTCGATCGAGCGAATCGAGGCGGATCATTTCGATGATTTGCCAGGTGAAGTGTTCGTCCGGGGGTTCCTGCGCGCCTACGCGCGGGCCGTCTCCCTCCCCGTGGAAGAGGTGCTCGCGCGGTATACTGCGAGCCGCCGCGTCGCCGTGGTCACGCCACTTCCCATTGCCTCCCCGGCCGGAGGTTCGCAGGGCAAACGCTTCGGCGTGGCGATGGCCTTCGTGCTTCTGCTGATCCTGTTCACGCTGGCCCTGAGCATCGTCATGCGGCCGCGTGGGCATGATATGCCGCCTGAACTGTCGAGTTCCGATGGGGGGCGCCGAGACGCCCCCCAAACCCCCCTGGTTTAGTTCCGATGGGGGGCGCCGAGACGCCCCCCAAACCCCCCTGGTTTAGTTCCGATGGGGGGCGCCGAGACGCCCCCCAAACCCCCCTGGTTTAGTTCCGATGGGGGGCGCCGAGACGCCCCCCAAACCCCCCTGGTTTAGTTCCGATGGGGGGCGCCGAGACGCCCCCCAAAC